>NZ_JBCFOK010000014.1:0-242799 GCF_039605595.1 Streptomyces odontomachicola | reverse complement strand
GGCCCCTGCCGGGGGCGCCGCCGAGTGGTCAGCGGCAGGCCCGCGGAGTGGACGTCCAGCCCTCCTCACGGGGTCGGCGGCGCGGGCGTCTTCCTTCCCCCCGAGACGCCCGCGCCGCCCCTCGGAAGCGGCGCCGGGTTCTCAAGTCACCGATGCCGCCTGGCAGTTGGGTGGGCAGTGGTGAATCAGGCGAACTGGCCGGGCTGGTAGTCGCCCGCGGGCTGCTGGATCAGTACGTTCCCGCGGTTGAAAGCGTTGATCAGGGCGATGAGGCACACCAGCGCGGCCAGTTGGTCCTCGTCATAGTGCTTGGCGGCGTTCGCCCAGGCCTCGTCGGTGATCCCGCCGGCCGCGTCGGCGATGCGGGTGCCCTGCTCGGACAGTTCCAGCGCGGCGCGCTCGGCTTCGGTGAACACCGTGGCCTCCCGCCAGGCCGCGACGAGGTTCAGGCGGGTCGTGGTCTCGCCGGCGTGCAGCGCGTCCTTGGTGTGCATGTCGGTGCAGAAGCCGCAGCCGTTGATCTGGCTGGCGCGGATCTTGACCAGTTCCTGCGTCGCCGCGGGCAGGGTGGAGTCGGTCAGTACCTTGCCCGCCCCCACGAGGTGCCTGCCGAACTTGGCGGTGATCTCGTTCTCGAAGGCGTTGAATCGAGGGTTCACGGTGCGACTCCCGTCGTCGTGTTCTCTGACACCTCAAGGACGGGGCGGCCGGGCGAAGTGTGACATGGCGGGATGTGACGGGCGTCTCACTCGCCATGTGCCGGAGGTCGGGGCGGGGTGTGCGTACGTGATTCCCCCGCCGTTTCCCGCGCTGCAAGGATGAGGCCATGGAGGAAGAGGGCGTGGCGGAGGACGTGGAGATGATCGAGCTCAGCATGTCCGAGCTGCGGGAAGTGGCCGGGTACGCGGTGGCGTGCGCCCTCCCCGCCCTGGCGCTCTTCGAACGGGAGCGGCCCGAGGACCCCCGCCCGCGCGCCGCGCTGGACGCGGCGCGGGCCTTCGCGGAGGGCGGCCCGCGTACCAAGGCGCTGCGGGACCGCGCGTGGGCGGCGCAGCGTGCGGCCCAGGAGGCCCGCGACGCCGGGCGGGCCGCGGCGGGCGAGGCGGCGCGCGCGGCGCTGGCCGCCGCCGGCGCGGGCTATCTGCACCCGCTGCCCAAGGCCACGCAGGTCAAGCACATCCTGGGCGCGGCCGCACACGCCGCCCGCGCCCTCGAACTCGACACCGGTGAAGAGGCAGGTGAGGCCGCCGACAAGCACCTCGCGCGCGCCCGCTCCCTCGCGGACCCCGTCGTGGTGGAGGTCCTGCGCCGCTATCCCCCGGCCCCGGCCGGCGGGGGACCGGCCGGGGCCCTCATCCGCGCGTTGGACACCGCGCTGCGCTGACCTGGGAAGTGGAGATGAAGGGCCCGCGATTCAGAACCAGCCCTTGTCGCGGGCGTGCGACCACGCCCCGCACGGCGTCTCGTACCGGTCCGGAATGTATTTCTCCAGGGCCCAGCGGAGTTGGGTGACCCCATTGGTGCGCCAATCGCTCCCGGCGGAGGACATCTTCTCCGGGGGGAGGGCCTGGAGCAGTCCGTAGGCGCCGGTCTTGGGGTTCCTGGCCCGTACGTTCCAGCTCGATTCCTTGTCGACCAGCGAATCGAGGCAGTCGAACTGGTCGCTTTCCAGCGCCTCGCGGGCGTAGTCGCGGGGTTCTGCGCTACGGGGTGCGGTACGGGTCGCCCGTACCGGAACGCTCTCCCTCTCCTGGGCGGCCCTCTCCTGGGCGGCCTTCCGTTGGGCCGCCATCCGCGTCCGCGGCGCGTGTCCCACCGCCGCCGCGACCGGCCGTGCGTCCCGCAGGGTCGTCTCCGGGGCGCGGGACCGGTCCGTGACCTGGTGGTCCGGGGCCGCCATGACCAGCGCGCCAACCATGGCGGCCGGACCGAGGGTTGAGAGGAGGGCGAAGCTGTGGTTGCGCAACCACGCGTACATCTGCGTTTCCTTACGCCGACGACAGGGCCTCCGGCGCCGACGCGGTGCTCCGCAATTCCGAGCGGAACGCGCGGCGGTGCCGGGCAGGGAATTCCGCACGCGCCGAGCACGGCGCGGGCGAATACTCCTGACGCGGCGTTACCAACCTGGTGACCCCGCGCCCCGGATTCGCGCGGTTATTGGTCACATTGGGTCAACGCCGTATGGGTACGGCAAAAGCCCGGCCGACACCCCGAAAACCCGCCCTCACCCCGCCAGAAAGCGCCGCAGTTCGCGGTGGAAGCGGTCGGCCGCCTCCAGACGCGGCAGGTGTCCGACTCCGGGCAGCTCGACCAGCCGGGAACCGGGAATGGCGGCCGCGGCGGGACCAGCACGCGGTAGTCCTCCAGGCCGACCGGGTTGGCCAGCACGAGGCGGCCCGTGCGGTCCGGGTGGTCGAGGGCGAAGCGGGTCGCGAGCATGCCGCCCATCGAGTGGCCGACCACGTGGGTGCGCCGCACGCCGAGGTGGTCCAGGAGGGCGACGGTGTTCTGCGCGAGCATCCGGAAGCTGTAGTCCACGGACGGCTTACCCGAGCGGCCGAAGCCGATCTGGTCGGGGACGATGACCCGGTAGCCCTGCGAGGAGAGCGTGCGCGCGGTCGGCTCCCAGGCGCCGCCGTCGAAGTTCTTGCCGTGCAGCCCGCACGCCGAACCGCCTTCGGCCCGTACGGACGTGTGGGGCAACACGTGCGTACGGGCCGAAGGCGCTGGTCACACGGGGGAGTCGGGCCGCCTCAGCGGAGCAGCTTGCGCGGGGAGCGTGCCGTGGCCAGGAGCTCGTCGACGGTGGCCAGCTTGACGCGGGGGCGGCCCTGGCTGCGGCCCCTGGCCAGCTCGGCGCGGTGGATGGCGGCGAGTCCGCGTGCGTCCACCACGCGGCGGTTGCGGCTGCGGACCAGGCGGCGGAACGCCCTGGCCGTGCCCGCCGGCGCCGCGAGCGCCCCGGCGATGGCGTCCTCCAGCAGCGCGCCGACCGTCTCGGCCGCGCAGGTGCGGTTGGCGCCGATGCCGCCGGAGGGGCCGCGCTTGATCCAGCCCACCACGTAGGTGCCGGGCAGCCCCCGTACCCGGCCCGCCTCGTGCGGAACGGTCGCCGTCTCCTCGTCGAAGGGGAGACCCGGCACGGGACGGCCGCGGTAGCCGACGGCGCGGAGCAACATCCCGGCGGGCAGGTCGAGTTCGCCCTCGCCGTCCTCGCTCCCGTCGGAGACGCGCACGGCCTCCACCGCGTCCTCGCCGTGCGCGGCGAGGGGCGCGCTGTGGAAGCGGAGCACGATGCGGCGGCGCTCCTGCGCGGGGCGCGCGCTCCAGTCCACGCGCTCGCGGGCCACGTCCTGGAGCAGGCCCGCCTTCTCCCGGGGCGCGGCCTCCTCGATCGCCGTGCCGGTGCGCGGATCGTGGTCGTCCACCACGAGGTCCACGCCCGGGAGGTGCTTGAGCGCCAGGAGTTCGGACTTGGTGTACGCCGCGTGCTCGGGCCCGCGGCGCCCGAGCAGCACGACCTCGCGTACGGGTGCCCGGCGCAGCGCGGCCAGCGCGTGGTCGGCGATGTCCGTACCGGCGAGGGTGTCCGGGTCGGAGACCAGGACGCGGGCTACGTCCACGGCGACGTTGCCGTTGCCGACCACGACGACCCGCTCGGCGGGGCGCGCGCCCTCGTCGGGGGCGACTTCGGGGTGCGCGTTGTACCAGGACACGAACCGGGTCGCGGGGATGCTGCCGGGCAGGTCCTCGCCCGGTATGCCGAGCCGCCGGTCGTCGCCCGAGCCCACCGCGTAGATCACCGCGTCGTGGTGCGCGGCGAGTTCCTCGGCGGTGATGTCCTTGCCTATCTCCACGCCGAGGCGCATGTGCACGCGGTGGTGGTCGTGGAAGCGCGCGAAGGTGTCGCCGACCTTCTTGGTGGAGGGGTGGTCGGGCGCCACCCCGTAGCGGACGAGGCCGCCCGCGACCGGCAGCCGGTCGATCAGGGTCACCTCGGCGTTGGTGTGCAGGAGCAGGTCCTCGGCCGCGTACATACCGGCGGGTCCCGTGCCCACGACCGCGACCCGCAGCGGGCCGAAGTCCGGCGGGAGGGTGCGGTCGAAGGAGGGCTTGCCCCAGGCGTGGAAGTTGGGGCCGTACGGGGAGGGCTGGCGCTCGCTCGCGGGGCCCTCACCTTCGGAGGACTCATCTTCGGAGGACTCCGCGGCCTCGGAGGGCTCCGCGGCCTCGGGGGCCTTCGCCCCGGCGGGCTCCCGGCCCTCGTAGTACGCGGCGTTCAGCGCCGCGTACTCCAGCTGCTCCTTGGGGAGCGCGCCGACCGGGAAGATCGCGTCCACCGGGCAGGCGTCGGCGCAGGCGCCGCAGTCGATGCACGTCTTCGGGTCGATGTGCAGCATCTCGGTGCTGCCGAACGCCCGCTCCTCGGGGGTCGGATGGATGCAGTTGACCGGGCACACGGCGACACAGGTCGCGTCGTTGCAGCAGGTCTGGGTGATTGCGAAGGCCATGTCGCTCGGGTCCGCTCAGATGAGATGGGTCGACTGGGTGGGCCGCACGGGACGGCTCGGGTGACGGCTCAGATGAGGTTGGCGCGCTTGTAGAAGGCGAGCGCGGGCTTGGTGAGCAGCCGGGCGGAGGCGAGGAAGTCCATCAGGCCCGAACAGCTCGAGCGCATCATCGACTTGTGGTGCTCGTTCGCCTTCGCCTCGGCGATCGCCCGCTTCGCGTCGAGGCCGGCGTTCGCGTACACGTCGCGGTTGACCATGCTGGTGACGATCACGTACGCGGCGATGGAGATCACGAAGGAGTTGAACTGGCGGCGCACCCAGCCCGCCTTGCGCAGCCTGGCGCGGGTCTCGTCCCGCGCGAACTTCATGTGCCGGGACTCCTCCACGACGTGGATGTTGTTGATGGTGCGGACGAAGGGCACCACGCGCTCGTCGCGCATCCAGTCGCGCTGCATGATGTCCAGCACTTCCTCGGCGACCAGGATCGCCGCGTACGCGGCCTCGCCGACGGCCAGCGTCTTGAACCCGCGGCCGAGTTCGACGGCGAGGCGGCGCGGGCGGTACGCGGGGGCGCCCAGCTTCTTGGCGCCGCGCGCGAACATGATCGAGTGCCGGCACTCGTCGGCGATCTCGGTCAGGGCCCACTGGAACTTCGCCTGCGTGGGGTCCTTCGCGTAGATGTCGCGCAGCACCATCTGCTGGAGGATCATCTCGAACCAGATGCCGGTGCTGGCCACCGAGGCCGCCTCCTGGCGGGTCAGCTCCTTGCGCTGCTCCTCGGTGAGCTCCTTCCAGTAATCCGTGCCGTAGAGCGTGCTCCACTCAGGGCTCGCGCCGTGGAAGTCCTTGTCCAGCGGGGTGTCCCAGTCGACCTCGGTGACCGGGTCGTACGACAGGGTCTCGGCGGATTCGAGCAGGCGCTCCGCCGCGTCCTCGCCGTGGGGGTCTTCCTGCGTCTCCGGCCGAACGGTGCTGCTTGCCATCGCGAACTCCTCGTCGAGTCGTCGAATGTTCCCGGATGTTCCGTGCTGCGGCGGGAGCGGTGGCCTCACGCGGGCCCCGCCCCGGCGCATGCCGCCGGAAGCGGGCGGTACGGCTCTCCGGCTCCGCTTGTTAGACGGAATGTATAACAAGCGGAGTCCGTTGGCCTACCCCCCGGTAGACGGTGAGTGCGAGGCGGATGACGTACGGGGAGGCGCGGACGGCAACTGCCGTGCGGGGCGGGGTGGTCCGGGGGCGGTTCCGGGCGGGCCGAGGCGGAGCCGGAACGGGGCCGGAACGGGGTCGGAGGGGCTCATAGCAGCTGCCGGTCGTGCTTGTCCGTGCTTCCGGTGAGAAGCGTCAGGAAGGGTCCGGATGTCCCCCAACTCGCTACCCTGCCCGTGGAGTTGGCCCCTCGGTGGCCGGCCGGTGGTGGGGGAGGCGCGGGGTGCCGTATGCGGGGCGTACCGGACTGCTCGCACTCATGGACGAGCTGATCCGGGAGGAGGGCGGCCCACGGATCCCCGCCGACGTCCAGCGGCCCGTCGTGCTGCTGGACGGCATCGGCGGCTCCGGGCGGTCCCATGTGCTGGAGCGCATCCGCACACGCTGGGCCGGTGTGGCACCGGTGGCGCACGTGAGCCCGCTGACCGTCGAGGACGAACCGGCCTCGCTGCGTACGGTGCTGCGCGCGGTGATGCTCCACCTCAGCGGCGAGAGCGCGGGCTACGGGCTCTCCTTCCCCCGCGTGGTGCTGGCGCACATCGCCATGGCCGAGCCGATCGACAGCGGTGATGCGCGGCAGGACGTGGACACGCTCCAGAAGCGGATCGCCGCGCACCGGGAACAGGACTCGCTGGCCCGGCTCCTGGAGCCGCTGATCACGGACGCGGCGGGAGCCCTCGGCCTGCCGGTGGCGAACACCGCGGTGGAGGTCGTACGGCGGCTGCGCGGCTCACGCTGGCGCGCCCGGCTGGCGTGGAACGAGTCCCTGGAGTGGTTCCGCCACCAGGACCAGGGATTCCAGCACGATCCGCGCCGCGCGCTGGTGCTGCTCAGCCGCCAGGCGGCGCGCGGCGACGGCGCGGTGCGGCAGGACGTCGACCACCTGCTGATGTCGGCCTTCCTGGCCGATCTGCGGGAGAGCCTCGCGCGCGCGGAGAACCACCCGGCCAAGGCCGTCGTCCTGCTCGACGACGGCGACGCGCTCTCGGCCCGCGCCTTCCTCCGTACCTTCCTGCAGGTACGCGAGGAGCTGCGGCAGCGCGGGACGCCGGGGGACCCGCTGGTGCTCGTCACCACGCGCGGGCGGGAGACCTGCCCGGGGGTCCTCGGGGCCGGGGTCGGGGCCGAGTCCGGGTCCTCCGGGTCCGGGTCCGGAGGCGAGGGCCGGTCCTCGTGGCGCGAGTCGAGCCTGGAGCGGCTGACGCCGGAGGACATCCCCCGCCCCGGTACCGGACTGTGCGTCGTCCTGGAGGGCTTCACCAGGAACGACGTCCAGCAGATGGTGCGCGCCCGGCTGTGGCCCGAGGACCTGGGCACCGCGGTCGTCACCGAGGCCGTGCACCGGCTCACCGGCGGGCACGCGGAGGCCGTCACGCGCATCCTCGCCCTGCTCTCCGACGAGCCCGAGCTGCTGGACCGGCTCGGCGACGTGCTGACCAGGCCCCTCGCGGAGTCCGCTCCGGGCACGACGCTGGAGGAGCACCTGGTCGACAAGTTCGCGGTGGGCCTCGGGCCCGGGCGGCGCGTGGACCGGAGGTTGAGGGAGGACGTCGTCACCCTGGCCGCCGCGCGGGACCAGCGGGAGGCCCGGTGGCTCACCCAGCGGCTGCCCGACCGCTTCCACCACGCGGACGCGCTGCTCACCTCCCCCGCGCTGTGGCCGGAGCAACACCCGGACGGGCAATGGGGGATGACGCCCTTCGTACGGCTGCTCCTGCTGCGGGCCCTGGCGGCGCGGGCGGAGGCTGAGCCGGAGCGGTATGGCGAGGCTGCGACAGAGCGGCCGCCCACCTGGCGCGAGGCGTTCGGCGCGCTGCGCGACCGGGCGGCGCGCGACCGGGAGCTCGCGCCGCGGCTCTCCTGCGACCTCTCGCTGGGGAACGCCGACCCGGTCGTCACCGAACTGCTCGCGCTGCTGCCGGAGTCGGCCCCCGAAGAGTGGCTGGCCACCTACGACGTGGTCCGCGAGGCCCCGTGCCCCGACGGCATCCCCGCGACGGCGGCCGAGGGGCCGCGGCAGGTGCTCACCGACCTGCTGCGCGCCGAGATCGCGTACGCGGACCCGCTGCTCGGCGACCGGGAGAGGCGCGCCGACCTCTGCTCGGACATCGCCCGCTGTTTTCACAGGCTCGACGACCGCGGCGCGTTCCAGCGCCGCTATGCCCAGTGGCAGGCGGAGTACGTGCGGCTGAGTGCGGGTCTCAACTGACGGAGTCACGGGGCGTGTCGCCGTTCCCGGTGGTGCGCCCGTGCACGAGGGACGGAGCGTGAGGGACCCCTATGAACGACGAGATGGGCCGCCCTGCGCGGCGACCGCGCTTCCATGTGGGGGTCGTGCCCCGCGGCGACCGCTTCCCCAAGAGGCGTACGGACTGGTGGCGCCCGGCGGCCGTGGTGGCCGCGCTCCTGCTCGTGGCCTTCGTGATCGTGCCGGTCGGGGTCTCGGGGATCAACCGGCTGGGCTGCATCCCGGGCACCTGGCCCACGGGCTCCGTGTGGCGGCAGGGCGGCGAGTGCGTGGGCGTCAGCGACAGCGCGTACGACTTCTCCCGGCCCGAGCTGAGCGGCGTCATGAAGGTCATCGGGCGGCAGAACAGGGCCGCGCGGGACGGGAGTTGCAAGGAGGACCGGCCGGCCGTGAAGATCGGCGCCCTGGTCACCGCGCGCTCGGCCGAGGTCGGCGACGGCATGGCGCAGCAGCTCGAGGGCATCGCCGCCGCACAGGCCCGGTCCAACGGGGAGGGCTGCACGCGGCCGGTGCGCCTCCTGGTGGGGCAGGCGGGCAGCCGGGGGCAGGCCGCACCTGCGGTGGCGCGGCGCCTCGCCGACGAGGGGGCGGTCGCCGTGGTCGGCATGGGGCTCTCGCAGATGTGGACCGTCGAGGCGGCCGGAGTGCTGAGCGCGAGGAAGGTCCCCATGGTGGGCGCGGTCATGACCGGTGAGGGCTTCGACCGGACGGGCTCGCACAAGGACCGGCCCGACTTCGCCGGGTGCCGCAATGCGGAGGAGTACCGGCACGGCATCGGCGGGAACTGGTTCTACCGGGTCGCGTACCGCAACAAGGTGCAGATCGACAGCATCGCCCGGCAGGCGCCGGACCAGAGCAGGTTCGACTTCATCGTCACGCCGGACGACGACAGGGACCCCTATACCTGTACGACGCTGCCGCTGCTGGACCGGAAGTCCGGGCGCGAGGTGCCGAAGGTGCGCTTCGACTCCGCGGACGAGGGCACCGTCCAGGAGACCGTGAAGCGCATCTGCGACACGGAGAAGCACCGGGTGAACGTCTTCTACGCGGCTCGCGCGCATGAGATGTCGGACTTCCTCGCCGAGCTGGGCAAGAAGGCCGACGGCGAGCTCTGCGACGCGCACGTGGTCACCGTCGTCAGCACCTCCGACGCGGCGCGCATCCGCGCGGGCAAGGGCGGCGGCAGGAGCGACCCGGGGCTGCGCTCGAAAGCCTTCACGGAGGGCCGGATCCAGCTCCTGTACCCGCCGCTGGCCGACCCCGGCATCGCCTCGACGGTGGACGCGGATTCCTTGAAGCAGCTCACGGGGTGGTTCGACGGCAACGCGTTCCCCAGGACCGATCTCAACAGCGGCTGGGCCGTCAACGGCTTCGACGCCATGACCACCGCGGCCCAGGCGGTCAACCACCTGACCATCCGGAAGACCGCGGTGACCGGGCCCCAAGTGAACACCAGGATCGGCGCCTTCACCGCCGGCGACCCCGTACAGGGCGCGGGCGGAAAGATCACCTTCGACGGCGACGGCAACCGGGCCGACGCGGCTCCCACGGTGGTCCAGCTCTGCCCGCCGCACGGCAACGCGCCGCCGCGTACCGCCGAGGTGCAGCGTGGGCGGAATGTGTGCGGGGTGCCCAGGGGTCGGTGATGCTCCGGCGCCGCCCTCGTGCGCGGGCCTGTCCTCGGTCCTCGTACGAGGGCCCGGCTCTCGTACGCTCAGGCCGTGGTCAGCTCCGCGCGGCCGAAGAGGTGGCAGTAGCCCTCGGGGAGTGCGGCGATGATGCGGGCGGTCAGGTCCTCGCCCGCCTGGCGGGCCACCGGGTCGAGCACGGCGCTGACGTCCCAGCGCGCGGTGGCGCGGGTGGCGCGGTGCAGCCGGGCCGCCACCGTGTCCACGAAGCGTGCGGCGCCGGGCGCATGTGGCGCGGGCGGCTGCTGGGCGACGATGAGCGTCGCCTGCTCGGGCAGCCGCTGTGCGAGGTCGAAGCGGTCCTCGCCCGTCACATGCGGGCCCAGGGCCGTGAGCACGGTGTGCAGTACGCGTTCCGCCTCGCGCTCGGAGGTGTACTGCCCCAGGAACTGCACCTGTTGGACGAGATCCTGCCAGCGCATGTCGGGCCTCCTTGATCGCGGTTTCGCCGGGCGCCCGTAGGCCCTGCCTAACGGATCGGGCGGCGCGCGGACAAGGGGCGGCGGGGGGTGTGTCGGATGACCGGGCCGTACGGGGGAGGCGCGGGGAGCCGTCGTACGCAATGTGCCGGGCCCCCGCAGAGGTTCCGCGAGGGCCCGGCACATGACCGTTCGACTGCCTACGTGCTCACACCGAGACCGAGGTCTGCTCGTCCTCCTTCTCGCGCTGGCGCGGGGCCTGTGCGGAGGCGGGGCGCTGGAGGGATTCGCCCTCGATGTCCAGGTTGGGCAGGGCCCGGCCCAGCCAGCGCGGCAGCCACCAGGCGGCCTTGCCCAGCAGCGACATGACGGCCGGCACCAGCGTCATGCGCACCACGAACGCGTCGATCACGACGCCGATGGCGAGGGCGAAGCCGATGGACTTGATGATCGGGTCGTCCATCAGCACGAACCCGCCGAACACCGCGGTCATGATCAGCGCGGCGGCCGTGACCACCCGCCCGTTGTGACCGAGACCGCTGACCGTGGCCTCCTTGGGACTCTCGCCGTGCACGAAGTCCTCGCGCATGCGGGAGACCAGGAAGACCTCGTAATCCATCGCGAGGCCGAAGAGGATGCCGATCAGGAGGATCGGCAGGAAGCTGACCAGCGGTCCCGAGGAGTTCAGTCCGAACAGGTCGGCCAGGTGCCCCTGTTGGAACACGGCGACGGTGATGCCGAAGGTCGCGCCCACGGTCAGCAGGAAGCCCAGCGCCGCCTTGAGGGGGACGAGGATGGAGCGGAAGACCAGCATCAGCAGGAGTACGGAGAGGCCGACCACCAGGATCAGGTAGATCGGCAACGCGTCGGCGAGCTGCTCGGACACGTCGATGCCCAGCGCGGTCATGCCGGTCAGCGCCACGTCGGCGCCCTTGATGTCCGCCACCTTGTCGCGGATGTCGTGCACCGCGTCCTCGGTGCCCGCCGCGGTCGGCCCCTCCTTGGGGATGACGGCGAGCAGCGCGGTGGTGCCCTCCTTGTTCATCTGCGGCGCGGCGACGGCCAGTACGCCCTCGGTGCTCTGGATGCGGGCCGCCGCCTGCTTGGCCGCCGCGCCCGTCGAGCGCGCGTCGTCGCCCGAGACCACGGCCATGAGCCGGCCGTTGAAGCCCTCGCCGAAGCCCTCGCTGGTCAGGTCGTACGCCTTGCGCGCCGGCGAATCGGCCGCCGCGCTGCCCGCGTCGGGGAGCGCGAGCCGCATGTCCTGGGTGGGCAGCGCCACGGCGCCGAGCCCGATCACGCCGACGAGCAGAAGCGGGATGCGCAGCTTCAGCACCGCGCGGCCCCAGCGGAATCCGAGGGCCTCGCGGGGGCCCTTCGCCTGGGAGTTCTTGCCCGCCCCGTTCTCGGCTGCCGGGGCCTTGGCCGCCGAGCCCTTGCCTGCGGAGTCCGTGTCCGTGGAGTCCGCGTGCGTGGAGTCCGCTTCCGTACGGCCGTTTTCCGTACGGTCGCCGGCGCCGGCCCCCGTAAGGGAGGTGCCGCGCAGCTTTCGGGGCAGGACGCGGCGCCCGGCGAAGCCGAGGATCGCGGGAAGCAGGGTGAGAGCCACGAGCACGGCCACGGCGACGGTGGCCGCGGCCGCCAGGCCCATCACGGTGAGGAAGGGGATGCCGACCACGGCGAGCCCGGCGAGGGCGATCACCACGGTGGTGCCGGCGAAGACCACGGCGGAGCCGGCGGTGCCCGCCGCCCGGCCGGCCGCCTCCTCGCCCTCCATGCCGTCGAGGACGAAGGAGCGGTAGCGGGAGGTGATGAAGAGCGAGTAGTCGATGCCGACGGCGAGGCCGAGCATCAGGGCCAGGATCGGTGCGGTGGAGGTGAGTTCGACGGTGCTGCTCAGCGCGTACAGGCCCGCCATGCCCGCACCGACGCCTATCAGCGCGTTCAGCAGGGTCATCCCTGCGGCCACCAGCGAGCCGAAGGTGAGGACCAGGACCACGGCGGCCACCAGCACGCCGAGTCCCTCGGTGGATCCGACCTCCACCTTGTTGGTCATCACCTCGCCGCCGTGCTCGACCCGCAGGCCCTTCGCGTCGGCCCCGGCCTGCTCGAAGTCCTTGCGCTGCGCGTCGGATATCTCCTGTGCGCCCTGCTTGAACTGGACCTGGACCAGCGCGTAACGGCCGTCAGGGGATATGGACTTGGTCTTGAAGGGGTCCATCACGGCCGTCACGCCGTCGACGCCAGCGGCCTCCTTGACCACGGGCGCGACCTGCGGCGGGGTGAGCTTCTTCCCCTTGGGCGCGGCGATGACGATGCTGCCCGTGCCCCCGCTGGCCTGCGGGAAGTCCTTCTTCAGCGAGTCCATGGCCTGTTGGGACTCGGTGCCGGGCATCTCGAACTTGTCGGTGGTCGGGCCGCTGAAGGCGGCGGCAGCGCCGCCCAGCAGGGCGAGCAGCAGCAGCCAGAGCGCGACGACGCGCCCGCGGCGGCGGAAGGAGAACCGGCCGAGCCGGTACAGCAAGGTCGCCATGGCAGAAGGTGTCTCTCCGTTGACGTTCAGCGGGGGGTTGTGTGCGGGCCTGCTCCGGTGGGTCTTTCGGTGGGTCTTCCGGGGGTACGGCCCAGCGCCAGCAGGGCGCTGCGGATCATCTGGGCGCGCAGCGTCTCGTCGGGCACGCGCACGTCGCTGGCGGCGGTGATGAACACCCCGCCGATCACCATCCAGGCGGCCACCCGGTCCTCGTCCGCCTCCGAGCGCCCCGCCAGCGCCGAGAGCAACTGCTCCGTGGAGTCCGGGATGCCGGACAGCGCGGGATTGCAGAGCATTTCGGGCAGGTCGCTGAACAGGAGCTGCAACTCGCGCCGGTAGCGCAGCGCGAGGTCGACGAAGCCGTCGACGGCCGTCTCGGCCGCCTGGGCCCCCGTCAGCCCGTCCAGCCGGCCGTCGAGTTCGGCGAGCCCCTGGCCCGCGGGGGTCAGCAGCTCGGTGAGCAGCGCGTCCTTGTTGGCGAAGTGGTACAGCAACGAGGCCTTCGAGCAGCCCACTTCGGACGCGATGTCGTGCAGCGAGGTGCCGCGGTAGCCGTGGGTGGCGAACAGCGTGAGCGCCGCCTCCAGGATGTTCCCGCGCAAGGCGGAAGCTGTGCGTCCCATGGGGCCACCGTAGCTGTCCGATCGGTCAGAACTGACCGATCGGACAGCTTGGCGTGTGTGATCTCCTGCACATGGGGGAGGGGTGGGTGGTCGCGTGTGGGCTCGGCCTTGGGGTGCCTGGCCTGGGGTGGGGGCGCGGTGGGGGTGTCAACTGGCCGGTGGTGTGCGGGAGTTGGCGTTCGCGAAGGGGGATTCCTTCGGGGTGCTGGTCGTGTCGGCTTGCGGTCGTGTCGGGTTGCGCTCGGTTCGGCTTGCGCGGGCTTCAGCTTGCGCTGGGTTCGGCTCGGCTCGGCGGGGTCGGTGGGATGTCGGCGAGCTTGGCGACTCAGCGGCTCGGCGGCTCAGTGACCCGGCGAACTCGGCTGCTCAGTGGCTCGGCGATTCAGTGGCTCAGCGGGCTCGGCGGCGGTCCGATGGCGCCTGCAATTCCTCCGTGGCCTCGCGGAACGCCGAGGCGGCGTGGGCGAAGTAGTCGAAGAGGAGCTCGACTTGCTCCGGTGAGTAGCGCTCCAGGACGGCCGCTATCTTGCGGCGGGCCGGGGCGACCACCTCGTCGATGTCCAGGAGGACCGCAAGGCCGTGGCCGGCACGGTCGCCTCGCTCCTGGAGGCGTGGGGACGCCACGACGCGGATGCGTATGGGGAGGTGTTCACGGAGGACGCCACCTATGTGACCTATGTGGGCACGCGCTATCAGGGCCGCCGGGACATCGCCGAGAGCCACCGGATCCTGTTCGCCAAGTACCTCAAGGGGACCCGTCTCGCCGGCGAGATCCTCGACATCCGTTTCCCCGCCGCTGACACCGCGGTGGTCACCAGCCGCGGCGACACGTATAAGCGCGCGCGGCCCAAGAAGCTGTCCAAGGTGCAGACGTACACCCTGATAAGGGAGCAGGGCGGCCGCTGGCGCATAGCCGCCTTCCAGAACACCAAGCGCAAGGCCCTGATGGAGGCCGTCTCCTTCAGGGCGGCGCCGGGGCTGATACCGGGCGGGCACGCCTGAGCGCCGACCGGCGCCGCCCGGTGTGCCTCAACTTCCGTGCCGTGGAGGTCGATTCGCCTGTGTCCACGCGCGTTGAACGCGCTTCGTCCCCTCACTACGCTCCCTTCCGGAAACGGGTGGGAAGGGAGCTGGAGTGACGACGGATTCCGGGAGCGCGTGGGACATGCGGGCGCGGCTCGCGCTGGCCGGGTACGGGGTGGACGAGGACCTCGCCGATGCCCGGCTGGCCGAGGTCGCGCGGCACTGCGCGGAGAGCGGCCAGGACCCCGAGGCGGCGTTCGGCGCCCCGGCCGACTTCGCGGTGACGATCGCCGCCGAGTACGGCCCCGAGCCCGCGCGCGCCGAGCACCTGTCCAGGGCGCTGCGGCACACCGGAATCCTGGGAGCGCTGCTCGCGGGCGCCGGCTGGCTGCACGCGGGGTGGATGACCCCGGTGCATACGGCGGGACTCGCGGGGACGGCGCTGTTCCTGGGCGCGGCCGCGGGGGTGCAGGGCGTGGACTTCCTGCGGGTGCACGGCAGGCCGCGCGCCGCGGGGTGGGCGGTCGGCGGTGTGGCGGTCACGGTGGTGCTGGCGGCCGTGGCGTACACCGGACCACTGCCGCGCGGCGAGCTGTTCGGCGCCCCCTCGCCGCTGCTGGTCGCCCTCGGGGTCGCGCTGCTGGTGTGGGGCTGGCGCCGGGAGGAGCGGGCGGCCCCGCCGCGACCGGCCTCCGATGACGAGCGGTGGCTGCGCGATCTGGCAGGGCTGCTGGAGGGGCGGTACGGCCTGTCCCGGCAGCGGGCCCGCGAGGTGACCGCCGAGACGGCCGCGCGCCTGACCGAGCCGGGGGCCACGGCGCGGCAGGAGTTCGGACCGGTCGAGGAGCACGCGCACCGGCTGGCCGAGCACGAGCCCGCGCGCCCGCCGTGGTGGTGGCGCGCGAGCACCCTGCGCTGGGTGCGCCCGCCGCTCCTGGCGCTGCTCCTGGTCGTCAACGTCGCGGAGGGCGGCCGGTGGTGGCTCAGCGCCGCCTTGCTGCTGGTCCTGGCCCTGGACCTGTGGTCGGGCTTCAGGAGGGGGCCGGCACGGGAGGAGTGAGGGTGTGCCGGGAGGCCGGGCGCTGCCCGAGTGCGCGCCGGGAAGTTCCGGGGCCCCTCAGCCGTCCTGCCGTTCCCGGTACAGATCGCGGAGGAGGGCGATCTCGGCGGCGTGGTGGAGGAGTTCCTGGTTGACCCACCAGACGATGGTGAGGAAGAGGTCGTCCCGGTCGCTGCCGTACGGGAGCGTGCACAGGCCCACGGTGTCGAGCCCCGCGTCGTCCACGCCGGTCAGCGTCGCGCGCCAGGCCGCGGCCCCCGAGTCGAGAGCGGCGATCGCCCCCTCGGCCGTGCCGCTCTGCACGTACTGCTCGCGGGTCATCGCGCGGGTGCCCGAGGTGTGGTCGGCGCGCAGGGTGAGCATTTCGGCGAGGTGACTCAGCCGCCACGCGAGGGTGGTGAAGGGCGGCGGCCACGGGTGCGGGTTGGACGCCGCGTCGCGGCCCCATTCGCCGGCGCCGTCCAGGCGTTCCGCGCGCGGTCCGGGGCCGTCGGCGTGGCGGCGTACGGACCAGCATCCTGGCACCGGTTCCCACAGGAGCTCGGCGTCGGTGAGGGGGAGGACCTTCACCTGCGTACCGTTGCCGCTGTCCATGGCGGGCCCCGCCAGGCGGTCCCGGAGACGGCCGTAGGCGTAGTCGAACTGTTCCAGCAGCGGGACCAGTCGGGGCGGCAGGCCCTCCGTCGTCCGGCCCTCCGTCGTCTGCTCGGCACCCATGCGGCTCTCCTGCTCTCCTGCGGTCGTGGGGCGGATGCGGTGGTGCGGTGCGGGCGTGACGGCGCTCGCGGAAGCCGCACTCTGCCACAGCGCGCGCCCCTGCGCCGCTCGATATCCCGCCGCTGTTCCACCGCTGAGCCACCGTTGTGCCACCGCTGTCCCGCCGCTCGCGGACGGCCAAGATCCGCCAGGAGGGGGCAGGTTGGCGCGGAATGCCCAGCTCAGCCCGCGTAGGCGAGGTGCTGCTGCAGGGCCGCGGCCAGCCGGTGGGCGTCGGTGAGGGTGCCGGTGCCGTCCGGCTTCTCCAGCCAGCCGCGCCCGTGCAGGGGGAGGTTGGCGGGCGGGCAGTACAGCGGGTTCTGCACCTCGACCGCGGCCCAGGGCGCGACCCGGGCCAGCTCGTCCGAGCCGTGCTGCGTCACCAGCCACCAGGCGCGGTCGCTCTCGGCGTGCGAGAGCACGGGGCCGAGCGCCGCCTCGTCGGGCAGGGAGCGCATGAGCTCGATGGAAGTGAGCGTGCCCAGTTCGGCCACGGCCCAGGTGCGGCCGCCGGGGATGGGCGCCAGCTCGCCGCGCGTCCAGGTGGTGTGCGTGGTGGTGGGCGAGGGGGAGCAGTGCGCCAGCCAGGCTGTGCCGGGGTGCGCGGCGAGCCAGGCGGTGCCGGTGCCGGT
This sequence comes from Streptomyces odontomachicola, assembly GCF_039605595.1. NCBI lineage: Bacteria > Bacillati > Actinomycetota > Actinomycetes > Kitasatosporales > Streptomycetaceae > Streptomyces > Streptomyces odontomachicola. Next base: position 226,100 of record NZ_JBCFOK010000014.1, on the reverse strand, counting down.
CGTCGTCATGACTCCACCGCCGGGCCGGCCGGGAGGGGCAAGGTTTCTTCTCGGCCGGGGAGCGCGTGCGGCACCGCCGGCGGCACCGTGGCCGAGGGCAGCGTGGCCCACACCAGATCGCCGCGGGTGTAGCGGGAGGGCGCCGTACCGCCGCGCTCGGCCAGCGCGCCGACCAGCAGCAGGCCGCGCCCGCGCTCGTCTTCGGCCGTCGGTACGCGCGGGAGCGGGCGCGTGGACGTCGTCTGGTCGTCGTGCACTTCGAGGTGTACGCGGTCGTCCGCGACGGCGGCGCAACAGTGCACGCGGTCACTGTCCGTGTGGCACAGCGCGTTGGTGACGAGCTCGGAGACGACCAGCAGCGCGTCGTCGCGCGGCTCCTGCGCGACGCGGCAGCGGCGCAGCAGATCGCCCAGCAGATGCCGGGCCTCGCGCACGCTGGCACCGGTGCCGCCGGGCAGGTTCCACCAGCGCAGCGTGTAGGAGTCTCCTGCGTACGGGAGTTGGGGCGGCAGGCAGGCGGGGACGAGGGGGCCGGCTCCGTCGCGGCCGCGGCCGTCGCGGAGCGGGGTGGCGTACAGGGCGGCGTGGGGCCGGCCGCGGGTTCCGTTCGACGGCGGCGCGGCCCGTTCGGGGTCCGTGAGGGGGATCACCTTCGCCACTATGAGTACCCGAGCGCTCACTCGCAACTATCTCGCTGAAAATTTCAGATCGAACGTGTCTTCCTGTTGCCATCACCCAACTGCCGCCGCCAGCATGGCCGATGACGCAACATCAGGAGGTAGTCGTGAGCGAGGCGCGCTCGCCGTCCGGCAGCACCGCCACGGTGCTGCGCATGATCCTCGGCAAGAGGCTGAAGGTGCTGCGCGAAGAGGCCGGACTGTCCGAGAAGGACGCGGCGGGACTGCTGCACGTCAACTTCCTCACCGTGCGGCGGATGGAGCGGGCCGAGACGGCCTTCAAGATCCCCTACATCGCCGCGCTGCTGGACGCCTACGGCGTCGGTGCCCAGGAGAAGAAGGAGTTCCTGGAGCTGGCCGAGCAGTCCAACCGGCCCGGCTGGTGGCACAGGTTCAAGGAGGTGCTGCCCGACTGGTTCACCGCGTACGTGAACCTGGAGAGCGACGCCACGACGCTCCGCGTCTATGAACCGACCTATGTCACCGGCCTGTTGCAGACCCGCGGCTATGCCCGCGCCCTGCTGCGTACCGGTTTCCCGCACGACGACGAGGAGACGCTGGAGCACCGCGTCGACCTGCGGCTGCAGCGGCAGTCCCTGCTGGAGAAGCCCGATGCCCCGACGCTCTGGGTTGTCATGAGCGAGGCCGCGCTGCGCACCCAGGTGGGCGGCAAGGAGGTCATGCGCGAGCAGATGGACCACCTGCTGGAGACGACCTCCCGGCTGCGCAACGTCAGCGTCGACGTGGTGCCGTTCAGCGCGGGTCCGCACTCCGGCGCCTTCGGTCCCTTCACCTACTTCCGGTTCGAGGCAGTCGAACTCCCCGACGTGGTCTACCTGGAGTCCGCCGTCGGCGGCGTCTACTACGAGCAGCGCGCCGACGTGGAGGGGCACCTGGAGGCACACAACGAGATGTCCCTGCTGACCAGCACAGCGACCAGCGAGAACCTCCTGGTCACCACCCGCAAGGAGCTGTACGAATGATCACCTCTGAAGTCCGGGCCGTCCCCGACGCGGCCGGAACGCTGGGCAAGGAGGGCTGGGGCTGCCCCTGGAGCGGCCCCACCGGCGGACAGTGCGTGGAGGCCAAGCGGCTTCCCGACCAGCGCATCGCCCTCCGGCACTCCCGCGACCCCGAGGGCCCTGCCCTCATCTACACCCCGGCCGAGATGGAGGCCTTCATCCGCGGCTGCCAGGCCGGCACCGCCGACTACCTCCTGGGCTGAGCACCGCTCTCGCCCCGCCCGGGCGGGCCGGGCCCCCGCCCGTCCCGGGCCCCGTACGCCACGTCAGCAAGGGAATTGGGATGACCGACAACGCCGCCAGGCCGCTGGACACCAGCAAGCCGCACTCGGCCCGCATGTACGACTACTACCTGGGCGGCAAGGACAACTACGCCGCGGACGCGACGGCCGCCGGGCGTGTGGCTGAGGTCTATCCCGGAATCTTCGACTGCGCCCGCGAGAACCGCGCCTTCATGCACCGCGCCACCCGCGTCCTCGCCCGCGACCACGGCATCCGGCAGTGGCTGGACATCGGCACCGGCATCCCCACCGAGCCCAACCTGCACCAGGTGGCGCAGGAGATCGTGCCGGAGGCGCGGGTCGTGTACGCGGACAACGACCCGCTCGTGCTGCGGCACGCCGAGCGCCTGATGCGCAGCACCACCGAGGGGCGCACCGCGTACATCGAGGCCGACGTCAACGACCCCGAATCGATCCTCACCTCGCCCGGCCTGGCCGAGGTGCTGGACCTCAGCAAGCCGGTCGCGCTGTCCATGAACGCGCTGATGCACTTCGTGACCGACGCGCAGGACCCGTACGGGCTGGTCGGGCGGTATCTCGACGCGCTCGCGCCGGGCAGCGCGCTCGCCCTCTCGCACTGCACCCCGGACTTCGACAAGGAGACCTGGCAGGGCGTCACCGACATCTACAACACCTCGGGCACGCCGGTGCAGTTCCGTACGCGTGCCGAGGTCACCCGCTTCTTCGACGGTCTCGAACTGCTCGCGCCCGGCGTCGTGGTGGGCCACCGCTGGCGCCCGGACGGCACGGAGCCGGAGGCGGAGGAGCTGAGCGACGCCCAGATCAGCCTGTGGGCGGGCATCGGCCTCAAGTCCTGAGCGCCGCGCTTCGGCCCTCACCGCACCGGCGGGAACAGCGGACAGCCGACCGACCCCGGCCCAGGCCCTCGGGACCGGGGTCTCGACCGGCGGCCTCCTTTCGCCCAAGATGTGGCGTCATGACCGCCTACGCCATAGCGCACTTCGGGCAAGCGACGCCGCACCGCGACCTGATCGAGTACGTCGAACGCATCCAGTCCACCCTCGACCCCTACGAGGGCCGCTTCCTGGTGCACGGCGGGCGGAGGGAAGCGGTCGAGGGCACGTGGCCCGGTGACGTCGTGATGATCCGGTTCCCCGACATGGAGACGGCCCGCGCCTGGTACGGCTCGCCCGCGTACCAGGAGCTGATCCCGCTGCGCACCCCGCACCTGAGCGGCGACATCGTCCTCGTCGAGGGCGTGCCCGAGGGGTACGACCCGGCCGCGAAGGCGGAGTTCTTCCGCGCGGCGCTGGAGGGCGGCGGCCAGGGCTGAGGGATACGCGGGGTGCGCGGGCGCGCGCAGCGCAGCTTGCGCATAACCCCGGCAGTGCGGGCTCGGCCGTCGAGGTGCCCAGGACCAGCAGGAACTCCTTCTTGAACCACGACGAAGAACCGACCCCTGCATAGGTTGCGCCTATGTTTTCGCCGCCCCGCGGGTGGAGCGGTCGCCTCCGTTCCGGCGCTTGGCACGATCCCATCGAATGATGGCCTTCATGCCATGGCCTCTCCGCGGCCGCGCGGACAGGCTGAGCGCATGGACGCACACTTCGATGTCGTGGTGCTGGGCGCCGGGCCCGGCGGGTACGTCGCCGCCGTACGGGCCGCCCAGCTCGGGCTGCGTACGGCGGTCGTGGAGGAGCGCTACTGGGGCGGGGTCTGCCTCAACGTCGGCTGCATCCCCACCAAGGCGCTGCTGCGCAACGCCGAACTCGCGCACCTGGTGAGCACCGAGGCGGAGACCTTCGGCATGCGGATCGACGGCGACGGCACGGTGGGGTTCGACTACGGGGTCGCGTACGACCGCAGCCGCAAGGTCGCCGACGGCCGGGCCAGGGGCGTGCGCTTCCTGATGAAGAAGAACGGGATCACGGAGCTGCACGGCCGCGGCACCTTCCTCGACGCGCACACGCTGCGGGTTGAGGGGGAGGGCGTCGAGGGCGGGGACGGCGTGCGGACGATCACCTTCGGGCACTGCGTCCTCGCCACCGGCGCCACCGCCAAGGTGCTGCCCGGCACCCGTCTCGGGCCGCGCGTGGTCACGTACGAGGAGCAGATACTCTCCCGCGAACTGCCGGAGAGCATCGTGATCGCGGGTGCGGGCGCCATCGGCGTCGAGTTCGCGTACGTGCTGCGCAGCTACGGGGTGAAGGTGACCCTCGTGGAGTTCCTGGACCGCATGGTGCCGGCCGAGGACGCCGAGGTCTCGCGCGAACTGGCCCGCCAGTACCGCAGATTGGGCATCGAGGTGCTGACCTCGACGGCGGTGGAGAGCATCGACGACTCGGGCGAACGGGTGCGGGTCACCGTTCGCAAAGGCGACGAGCGGCGCGTGCTGGAGACCGACAAGGTGCTCCAGGCCACGGGCTTCCAGCCCCGGGTGGAGGGCTACGGTCTGGAGAACACCGGTGTGCGCCTGACTGCGCGCGGCGCGGTCGAGGTGGACGGCCGCTGCCGCACGAACGTGCCGCACCTCTTCGCCATCGGCGACGTCACAGGGAAGCTGATGCTCGCGCACACCGCCGAGGCCATGGGCATGATCGCCGCGGAGACGATCGGCGGCGCCGAGACGATGGAGCTGGACTACCGGATGATCCCGCGCGCGACGTACTGCCGCCCGCAGATCGCCTCCTTCGGCCTCACCGAGGAGCAGGCGCGGGAGGAGGGCTTCGACGTACGGGTGGCGAAGTTCCCCTTCATGGCCAACGGCAAGGCGCACGGCCTCGGCGAGACCGCGGGCTTCGCGAAGGTGATCTGCGATGCGCGGTACGGCGAACTGCTCGGCGCGCATCTGATCGGCCCCGACGTCACGGAGCTGCTGCCCGAGCTCACCGCGGCCCAGCAGTGGGACCTCACGGTGCACGAGCTCGCGCGGAACGTGCACGCACACCCCACCCTCGGCGAGGCGGTCAAGGATGCCCTGCACGAACTGGCCGGCCACCCGGTCAACTTGTGAGGGCGCCGGCGGGGAGGGCGCTGACCAGGGGAATGCCGGCTGCGAGTGCGTTGTCAGTGGCGGCGCCTACGGTGGTCTCATGCATCGTGTGGCAGTGCTCGCACTGGAAGGGGTCTATCCCTTCGAACTCGGCATCCCGCAGCGCGTCTTCGGCGTCACCCCGGAGCGCTACGAGGTGGCGACCTGCAGCGTGGACGGGGGCCCGGTGCGCACCGACGGCGACTTCGCCCTGTCGGTCGCGCACGGACCCGAACTGCTGGGCAGCGCCGACACGGTGGTGATACCGCCGTACGACCTGAGGCTCGCCACCGGGGAGGCGCCGCCCGAGATGACCGGCGCGCTCGCCCGGATACGCCCGGGCACGCGGCTCGTGTCGATCTGCACCGGCGCCTTCCTGCTGGCGGCCGCCGGCCTGCTGGACGGGCGCCGGGCCACCACGCACTGGGAGCTGGTTCCCGCGTTCCGGCGGATGTTCCCCGCCGTGCGGCTCGACCCCGACGTGCTGTTCGTCGACGAGGGCGACATCCTCACCTCGGCGGGCGCCGCGTCCGGAGTGGACGTCTGCCTGCACATCGTGCGCAAGGACCACGGCAGCGAGATCGCCAACAGGGTGGCCAGGCGCTGCGTCACACCGCCGTGGCGCGAGGGCGGCCAGGCGCAGTACATAGAGCATCCCGTGCCGGATCCCGCCGCGCCCAGCACCGCCGCCACCCGCCAGTGGGTGCTGGAGAATCTGCACCTCCCGCTGACCCTGACCGCCATGTCGGAGCACGCGCGGATGAGCCTGCGCACCTTCGCCCGCCGCTTCCAGGAGGAGGTCGGCGTGAGCCCGGGCCGCTGGCTGATACAGCAACGGCTCGTGCTGGCACGGCACCTGCTGGAGACCAGCGACCTGTCGGTCGACGAGGTGGCGGCCCGCTCCGGCTTCGCCACGGCCACGTCACTGCGCCAGCACTTGCAGGCTGCGCTGGGGACGTCGCCGCTGCGCTACCGGAGGACGTTCCGTGCGGAAGCGGGGGTGGAGGCGGGGGCGGAGGTGTGAGGGGTCCTCAGTCCTGCGCGTTCCCGGCGCCTCCGCCCAGGTCGCGGCGCATGCCCGCGATGAGGTCGGCGATGCCCATCTGGTGGAGCTGCTCGCCGGCGCCCTCGGCGCGGTAACCGGCCAGCAGGACGCTCGCCGCGCGCTCCGGCTGCTGCCAGCGCGCGTCGGTGGGCATCCGCGCGGCGGCCTCGGCCAGCGGCAGCCCGGCGGCGGCCGAGTCGGCGGCGTAGGAGTGGAGCTTCTCCAGGTAGGCCAGCAGGTCGGCGACCTCGGTGCGGCCGACGACCGGGCCGTGGCCCGGCACGAAGGTGTGCGCGCCGGTGTCCAGCAGCGTGCGCAGCGCCTGCAGCCAGCCGGTGAGCGGGTGCCCCCAACTGATCGGGTGGTCCTCGAAGAAGAGCACATCGCCGCCGAACACCACGCCCGCGTCCGGCACATGCAGCACCGTGTCGCCCGCGGTGTGCGCGGGGCCGACCTGGATCAGCTCGGTGTCGCGGCCGCCGACGGCCAGTTCGGTGCGCCCGGTGTAGGTCGTGTCGGGGCGCCGCGGCCCCTCGTCCGGCAGGCCCGTGGTGTCCACCCAGCCCATGTGCTCGCGGAAGTAGGCGGCACCGGAGCCGGCCGCCGAGCCCTCCTGCTCGGCCGCCTCGCCCGCGCCCATGACCGCGCGCAGACCCGCCGGGGTCACCTCGTGCGACAGCTCCTCGGCCGTCGCGGCCGAGGCCACGATGCGGGTGTCCTCACCGAGCGCCCAGGAGCCCCAGGTGTGGTCCGCGTTGCCGTGGCTGTAGACGGCAGCCTCCAGCCGCGGGGTGTGCGCGTGCGCCGCCTCCACCAGTTCCCGGCCCTGGGCCAGGGTCATCCGCGTGTCGAACAGCAGACCCGCGCCCCCGTCCCCGGCGACCAGCCCCGCGTTGCTCCAGCCCCAGCCCCCGCGGCCGGCCAGGTAGGCCCATACGCCCGGTGCGATCTGCCGTTCCTGCACGTGTCTTCCCCTGTTTTCGCTGTTGAGCCGAGTGGTCCGAAGCGCCACCGTACGAGGCCGAGGAGGCGCCCCGCGCGCCGGGGTCGGGGGAACCGCGCGCGTGTTCCTGCACGTCGCCCCCTGTGACCACAGTGATCGACGGCGTGTGCGGCATGCCGGAACGGGAGCACGGCGCGGCATGACGTACGAGGCGGAGACGGGCGACGGCGGCGCGGGCGGCCACGGGAGAGGTGGCCACGGGAGAGGTGGCCACGGCGGAGACCACGGGGGAGAGGGCGGCACGGCCCGCGGCGGCCGTGGGGACGGCGGCGCCGGGGCCCGACAGCGCGGCGTGTTGCGCACCTTCCGCACCGCCCTGGCCACCCTCGCCCGCAACCGCCGTCCGCTGTGCGGGCAGACCCTGCGCATCACCGGGCTCGGCGCGCTGGGCGGAGTGCTGCTGACCGGGGCGGCGTTCGCCATCGCCTGGCCGTACTTCACCGAGATGTGGGACGGCGCGCTGGAGGCTCAGGCCTACGACGGGGACTCGTACTACCCCGAGACCCAGGGCGCGCTGAACGTCATGGCGGCCACGCTGCCCTTCCTCCTCCTGCTCGGCGCGCTGTGCTGCGCCGCGCTCCAGACCGTCCACTCGCGCGCCCTCGACGGCGCGTCGCCGCTGGGCGGACGCGCGTTCTGGCGCCGCGAGCGGGCCCGGGTGGGGTCCGCGTTCGGGGTGTACGTGCTGCGCGGCATCCTCGTCTGGGCCGTGGTGGCGGCCGGCATCCTGACGCAGGAGATCCTCACCACCACCAAGTACCAGGCGCCCACGATCATCCCGCCCCACACGCTCGGCTCCACCGTCGTGAAGTTCGGGGCACCGCTGCTGGCCATGTGCGTGGCGCTGCTCCTGCGCCTCGGCTTCTCGCTCGCCCCGGCAGCGGCGGTGGCCGACGGCCTCAACCCCCTTGCGGCGCTGGGCCGTTCGTGGTCGCTGGTGTGGCGCGGCGGGGCGTGGCCGCGCACGGCCGCCGTCACGCTGCCGGCCGGCCTGCTGGTCGTGGGGGTGTACGTGGCGGTGCAGTACGCCGCAGGCCCGCTGCACAACGTGGTGGCCTCCGCGTTCCTCGCGCACATCACGGAGATCCAGTACGTCGCGTACGCCGCGGCCGTCCTCACCCCCGTCGCCGTGGCCACCCTGGCCTCCGGCGCCCTGACGCTGCCTTTCGCGCACACCGTGCTCGCCGCGCGATACGCGGCGCTCAGCGGCCGAGAGGTAGAAGGCCGCCGCGCCACCTGAGGCTCGCGGCCTCGCCGCCCCGCCCCCACTCCGTACGCCAACCCCCGGACGGGAGCCGGAAGATCACCTAGCCTGAGCCGGGACCGGGGTCGGGACCGGGACCGGGACCAGGGCTGGGTGTCCGGCGGACTCGTGGAGAGTGGAGAGGTGAGATGGGCAGCGAGGGCTGGTTCTTCGAGGACTACGAGGACGGGACGGCGTACGAGTACGAGGAGACCGTGACGCTCGGCGAGGCCGACATCATCGGCTTCGCCGAGCGGTTCGACCCGCAGTACTTCCACACCGACCCGGAGGCCGCGGAGGAGGGGCCGTTCGGCGGGCTGAGCGCGAGCGGCTGGCACACCGCGGGGCTGATGATGCGGCTGCTCGCCCGCAACTTCCTCTCCTCCGCATCCAGCCTCGGCAGCCCCGGCGTGGACGAACTGCGCTGGCACCGCCCCGTGCGCGCGGGCGACGTGCTCCACCTGCGCGTGACCGTCACGGACAAGCGCCTCTCCCGCTCCGACCCCACCCGCGGCATCATGCGCAGCAACGTCGAACTCCTCGGTCAGGACAACGCGCCGGTCCTGACCATGACCGCGATCAACTTCCTGCGCACGCGCCCGTGAGCGTCAGCCCGGCAGGAGCTCCGGCGGGTGCTCGCGCAGGAGCTGGGCGAGGACGTCGAACTCGTTGAACAGGGTCCAGTCCTCGGTGATCAGCCCCTGCGACACGTAGAGCTGGGACATCCCCCACAGGTGCACGCGCCGCCCGGTGGGCCTGCCGTACAGGGCGTGGCCGTGGTGCGTGCCCACCGCGCTCCAGCGCACCGAGACGCGGTAGCCGTCGGCCTCGTTGCCCATCCAGTAGACCTCGTCGACCTGGTGGCCGAGGTCGGGGAAGGTCGCCAGCAGGGCCCGCGCCATGCCCCGTACGTCGGCGCGGCCGTAGCCGGTGCGGTTGGTGGCGCCGTACCAGCGGACGTTGCGGGCGTAGGCGCGGTCGATCGCGCTGAGGTCGCGGCGGTTGTAGGTGTCGTGGAAGAGGGCGCGCACCATGTGCTCCACCGCGGGCCGCGAGCCGTCGGGCGCGGGGTAGGGAAGCGGCTTGCGGCCTCCCGAGAGCCGGTCGACGTCGCCGAGCTGACGGTCGCTCAGCGGGCTGGGGCCGCCCGCGTTGCCGTAGGCGCGGGCCGCCTCGCGTACGTCGATGCCGAGCTGTTCGAGCTTCGCCGCGGTGTTGTAGAGGACCCACTCCTCGGTGATCTCGTTCTCGATCACCTCGCAGTTGGCCATCACCCAGGTGCGCAGCGGCTTCCCGGTCGCCGGGCCCCACTGCCAGTCGCCGGTGTGGGTGCCGATGTTCTGGGCGCGGTGCGAGGTGACGAAGCCGTCCCGGTCGTCGCCGGCCCAGATGACCTCGTCCGCGTAGTGCCGGCAGTCGGGGAAGGCGTGGATGTTGGCGAGCGTGCCGGTGACCAGCGGCTCCACGCCGACCTTGAGGCCGCTGTCGTCGTGCAGGCGGCAGCCGGGCGCGTAGGTGTCGTAGACGTAGCCGACGTCCTGGTCCTCCCAGATGCGGTGGGTGATCCGCACGATGTAGTCGACGATGTCGCTGTACTCGTCCTCGAACCCGCGCATGGAGTGCCGCCGCTGCCCCACGGGGTAGCCCGGCGCGTCGGCGCCGTTGCCCGGCCGCAGGGAGATGCTGTAGTCGGGCGGCATGTGGCGCCGGGCTGCACGGTCCGTACGGTCGGCGGCCATGGGCACGGCGGCGGAGGAGGTGCCCGAACCGGCCGGTACGGCATCGGAGTTCGCCGCCGGCTGCGGCACGGCGGGTATGGAGGAGGGGGCGGCGCCGTTCTCGCCCGGCTCGGCGGGCTCGTTGCGGTCAGTGCCGATGCGGGGGCTCATACGGTCTTCCCTTCGTGCAGCGCTTCGCGGCGCAGGGTGGCGGTCGCGCCGTGCGCGGCCATGCCCTCGTAGGCGGAGATGCTCTCGACGGCCGGGGCCAGTTGCCCGGTGCCCTCGCGGGTCACCCGCTGGTAGGTCAGCGGCTTGAGGAAGCGGGAGACGGAGAGGCCCGCGCTGTGCCGGGCGCCGCCGGCGGTGGGCAGGACGTGGTTGGTGCCCGCCATGCCCTTGTCGGAGTAGGCGACGGTCGACCAGGGGCCGAGGAAGACCGAACCGTAGTTGTGCAGGCCGTCGAGGTACGCGTCGTCGTCCCCGGTCTGGATCTCCAGGTGCTCCGGCGCCAGGTCGTCCATCAGCTCGATGGCGGTCTCCCGGTCGGCGGCCCAGGTCACCGACCCGTAGTCGCGCCAGGCAGGGCCCGCGATGTCCCGGGTGGCGAGGGTCTCCAACTGCCGCTCCACCTCGGCGATCACGGCCTCGCCGAGCTCGGCCGAGGTGGTGACCAGGGCAGCGGGCGACTCGGTGCCGTGCTCGGCCTGCCCCAGCAGGTCGGCGGCGACCAGCCGCGGGTCGGCCGCCTCGTCCGCGAGCACCGCCACCTCCGAGGGCCCGGCGGGCAGGTCGATGGCCACCCTTCCGTAGAGCTGCCGCTTCGCCTCGGCCACGTACGCGTTCCCGGCGCCGACCAGCATGTCCACCGGGCGCTCGCCCAGCAGCCCGAAGGCCATGGCCGCGAGCGCCTGGACGCCGCCGAGCACATAGGCCCGGTCGGCGCCGGAGAGGTGGGCGGCGTAGAGCACCGCGGGGTCGGCCCGTCCCTCACGGCCCGGCGGGGTGCAGGCGAGGACGGTGGGGACGCCGGCCGCCTTGGCGACGCCGACCGTCATGAAGGCGCCGGCGAGCAGCGGGAACCGTCCGGCGGGGAGGTAGGCGCCGACCCGCTGGACCGGCACGTACCGCTGGCCCGCCACCAGCCCCGGCGCCAACTCGGCCTCGAAGTCGACCAGATGGGCGCGCTGGCGCCCGGCGAAGTCGGCGGTCCTGGCCTGCCCGAGCTCCAGCGCCGTGCGCACGTCGTGGGGCAGGTCGTCACCGCTGCGGGCGAGGGCGGCGGAACCGATCTCGACGGTGTCGTGCTGCCAGCCGTCCAGGTCCTTCGCATAGCGCAGCACGGCGTCCATGCCGTCGCGTTCGATCGTGGAGAGCATCTCGGAGACGCGGGTGGCGACGGCCGGGTCGCTCTGCGCCGCGGGGGAGACGGGCGGTTCCTTGAGGAAGCGGTACGAGCCGTCGAGCTCCGCGAGACGGGAGGGGGTGAATCGCATGCCGGTCACGCTAGAAGCGCCCCCAGTACAGGACAACCCTGACCTATCCCGCACGGTTCATAGGGTGACCCTTGAGCTCGGGGCGTACGCCACGGCATGCGGACGGCCACTACGTACGGGCGGCCGCCGCGTACGCACGGGCCGCCACCGCGTACGCAAGTGACGTGCTGCGGCGCGGAGTTGAGCCCGGGCCCGGGGAACAGGGGCTCGGGAAACGGGGCGGAAGGTGTCAGGCGGACGGCGGGGCGTGGGTGCCGCGCTCCGCGAGCCGCGGCACGGAGACCACGCGGCGCCCGCCCCGCTTGCCCACGCTCACCGCGGGCGCGCCCGGGGCCTCCTCCGGCTGCTCCCCGCCCTCGATGCGCCCGACGAGCAGCCGCGCCGCTCCCGCCGCCATCTCCGTGAGGTCGTGCGAGACGGTGGTCAGGCGGAACGCCTCCCAGGAGGCCATCGGGATGTCGTCGAAACCGATGACGGTCAGGTCCTCGGGGACCCGCACCCCGGCGCCGAGCGCGGCGTTCAGCGCGCCGATGGCGATGGCGTCGCTGCCGCAGAAGAGCGCCGTGGGGCGGGGGCGCGCGGCCAGCACCTCGGGCAGCAGGCCGTGCCCCGTGGCGAATTCGAAGGGGCCGTGCCGCACCGCCTCCGCGCGCAGCGCCAGCCCGTGGTCGGCGAGCGCGAACCGGAAGCCCGTCTCGCGCTCCCGGCCCGTCGTGGTGTCCTCGGGACCGAAGATCGCGCCGATGTGCCGGTGCCCCAGGCCCGCGACCAGCTCGGCGGCCAGTTTTCCGCCGAGCGCGTTGTCGACGACGGCCGCGTCGCCCCCGCCGTCGCCGCTGTCGCGGTTGAGGAAGACGTACGGGAGGCCGCGCCGGGTGAGTTCGGCGGGCAGCATGGAGTCGATGGTGCTGGTCATCAGCACCACGCCGTCGAGCGAGCCGTCCAGCAGGCGCTCGGTGGCGACCTTCGCGTCGGAGCGCTCGGTGAACAGCGTCATCTGGTAGCCGCGCCGGTCGAGTTCGTCGTGGAGCGGGCCGACGAGGTGCGGGTAGAACGGGTTGGCCAGATCCGTGACGACGGTCCCGATCCGGCGGGTGCGCCGGGTCACCAGGGAGCGCCCCGCCTCGCTGGGCACGTAGCCCAGCGCCTGCACGGCCCGGTCCACCCGCTCCCGGGTGGCGGCTGAGACCCGCGGATCGCCGCGCAGCGCACGCGAGACGGTGGGCTGCGAGACGCCGGCGAGCCGGGCGACGTCGCGGCTGGTGATGCTCATCGGTTCAGGCTTCTGTTCCTTGTCGGCGGGTCTTCCCCGGCTGCGGGTTCTTCCCTGCCGGACGGGAGGCCCCTGTCCACGGCCCCGCCGCTCCGGCCGGCGTGCGCACTTGCCGGCAGTGCGCACCTTGCTGGGGCGCCCTGCTGGGAGTGCGCACCCTGTTGGCATACGCATCTTACGGCGGCCGGCCCGCGCTCCTCATCGTGCGCTCCACCACGGAGGGTTGACACCGCGCGCACCGCCGTAGCTAGTGTGCATACGTATGCAAACAGCGTTGCGAAGGAGGGCCGCTGTGCCTTCGGACCTCGCCGACGGCGTGCGCGTGGACGCCGCGGAACTGGAGCGGCGCACCGTGCGCCGCAGTGACTTCGTCTCCTGCAACCAGGCGTTCATCGACTGCCGTACGCCCGGTTCCGACCGCAAGGAGAACTACTCGATGATCGGGCCCGGCGTCTCGCAGAGCGCCGACCAGGTCGTCAACCTCCAACTGCCGCACGGCTTCAACGTGGGCGCAGCCGCCATGCCGCACGGCGTGGTCAACAATCTGCACCTGCACTTCACCGCCGAGGTCTTCCTCTGCTTCGGGGGCGAGTACCTGCTGCGCTGGGGAGCCGACGGCCAGGAAGGTGAACTGGCGCTGCGCGAGGGCGACATCGCCTCCATCCCGCCGTGGGTCTTCCGCGGGTTCACCAACACAGGACCCGACGACGGCTGGCTCTACACGGTGCTCGGCATGGACGAGACCGGCGGCATCATCTGGGGCCCCTCGGTCCTCAAGGAGGCGGAGGGCCACGGCCTGCACCTCACCGCTGACGGGCGGCTGGTGGACACCGTGGCCGGCGACCCGATGCCGGACGAGGCCGAACTGGTCCAGCCCATGCCGCAGCACCACATCGACGCGCTGCGCTCCTACACCCCCGAGCAGATGCGCCGCCGGGTCGCCGCGTGGGACGACCTGGCCTGGTCCGACCGCGCCCTGCTCGACCACGGGCTGCCGGGCGGCGGCGCCGAGTTGGCGCTGGTCATCGGCTACGGCATGACCGAGGACCTGCACCAGGAGCCGGTGGTCCACAACCCGCACGGGCACACCGTCGCGTGGCTGCGCGCGGCGCCGGGCCGGGGCGTGCTGCGCCACCGCACAGCGAACAACCAGGTGCTGATGGCCAAGGACGGGGAGTGGGAGGTCACGCTCAACGACGAGGACCCGGTGTCGGTGCGGCTGGGCCACCGCGACCTGCTGTCCGTACCGCCCGGCGCCTGGCGCACGCTGCGCAACGTCTCCGGCGAGCAGGCCACCCTGGTGGTCGTGAACAGCGGCGACGGCCGGGTACGCCAGGAGTGGGCTCCGGAGGTCGTACGGGCGGCGGCGGACGCCGGTACCGGGCTCGACCACAACGGCTACCTCGCCCCGTACGACCTCATCCCGCACCGCTCATGACGGGCCGCCGGACCGCGCCGCCCCACCGCGCGCCAGGGGAAGTGCCGGGGGAGCTGTCCTCGGAAGTGCCGGGAGAGCTCCCCGAGGAACCGCCCGGGGAGCTGCCCGTGGTGCTGGTGCCCGGGATGCTGTGCGACGGGTGGCTGTGGGACGGCGTCCGGGGCGCGTTCACGGCCCGCACCGTGGAGGTGATCCCGGACGCGCCCACCCTCGGCGGCATGGCCGAGCAGGTGCTGGACGCCGTGGACGGGCCGTTCGTGCTGGTGGGGCTGAGCCTCGGCGCGATCGTCGGCTTCGAGGTGTGCCGCAGGGCTCCCGAGCGGGCCGTCGCGCTGGCCGCCCTGTCCACCAACGCGGGCGCGCCGCGCGCGGAACAGCTCGCCGGGTGGCGGGAGTTGGACCGAACGACGGCGGAGGGCGGCTTCGCGCACGCCGTGGAGACGGTGCTGCCCGGCATGTTCCGCACCCCGGATCCGGGGCCTGAACGGGCGGAGGGCTTCCGGGAGATGGCCCGGCGCATCGGGCCCGACCGGTTCAGGGCGCAGCTCGCCGCGCAGGCCACCCGCGCCGATGCGCTGCCCGCGCTGGCCGCGTACCACGGTCCCGTGCTGGTGCTGTGCGGCGGGCGGGACGCGCTGTGCCCGCCTGCCTTCCACACCGCCATCGCGCGGGCCGCGCCGCACGCGCGGCTGCGACGGCTGCCCGGCGCGGGCCACCTGCTGCCGGTGGAGGAGCCGGAGGCGACGGCCTCGGTGCTGCGCGGCTGGCTGGAGTCGGCCGCAACGGGCGTGCCCCTCAGCTCGCCGGCAAAGACCGCAGACGGGGCCGCGGAGGGTACGGCGTCGCGGGCGGACGGCGAGGTCCGCGCCGCCGCCGAGTACGCGGGCGCGCCGCTCGCGGGGAACGAGAGGTCGGAGGAGACGGCATGACGGACGCGAACGCCCCAGGTGAGGGGCGGCTGCGCGGGCGTACGGCCCTGGTGACGGGCGGGGGCAGCGGCCTGGGGGCCGCGCTGGTGCGGGCGCTGGCCGACACCGGGGCGCGGGTGATCGCGGTGGGCCGCAACCAGGAGCACCTGGAGCACACCGCCGCTTCCCGGGAAGGCGCCGTGCGGATTGCGCGGTGCGATGTCGCGGACCCCGCCTCGGTGGAAGCGCTCACCCAAGAGCTCTCCGGGGAACGCGTGGACATCCTGGTCAACAACGCGGGTGTGCCGGGGCCCGTCGCCCCGCTCACCGACATCGGCCCCGAGGAGTGGGACGAGGTGTTCGCCGTGAACGTGCGCGGCGTCTATCTGACGTGCCGCGCCTTCCTGCCGGCGATGACCGCGCGCGGCGACGGGGACGTCCTCAACATCGCCTCGGTGTCCGGGAAACGGCCGCTGGCCCGCCGCACCCCGTACTGCGCCTCCAAGGCCGCGCTGCTCGGGCTCACCTCCTCGCTGGCCGCCGAGGCGGGGCCGATGGGCGTGCGGGTCAACTCGCTCTCGCCCGGCCCGGTCGACTCCGAGCGGATGCGGCGCAACTTCCGCATGGAGGCCGAACGCACCGGCGTGGACTACGCGGAGGCCGAGCGCGCCTTCGTCTCCCGGGCCCTGCTGGAGCGCATGGTCACCGAGGAGGAGGTCGCGGACGCGGCCGTACGCATGATCGGCATGAGCGGGCTGTGCGCGGCCGACCTGGACCTCTCGGCTGGGATGGTGGCCAAGTGAGCGGCGCGGAGCGGCCGGGACGCCGCCCCTCCCTCAAGGCGCGGGCCGCCGCGGGTGAACGGCTCACCGGCGTGCTGGTGCGCATGCCCGCGGAGGAACTGACCGAGATGGCCTGCGTCGCCGGCGCCGACTACGTCCTGCTGGACTGCGAGCACGGCCCGGCCGACGTGCTGGAGCTGCGGCGGCACATCGCGGCGGCCGAAGCGCACGGGGTCCCGCTGCTGGTACGCGTGGGCGAGGGCGACCCGCGGCTGGTGCTGCGGGCCCTCGACCACGGGGCGGCCGGCGTGGTCGTGCCGCACGTGGACGACGCGGCGCAGGCCGCGGCCGCGGTCCGCGCCGCGCACTACCCGCCGCGCGGGGACCGGGGGTTCGCCACCTACGGGAGGGCCGGCGGGTACGGCACCGTGCCGGCCGCCGAGCATCTGGCGGCGGCCGAGGACACCCTGGTCATCGTCATGGCGGAGTCGGTACGGGGATGCGAGCAGGCCGCAGGGGTGCTGGCCGTGGACGGCGTCGACGGCGTCCTGGTCGGCCCCGCCGACCTGGCGGTCTCCCTCGGTACGGAGCCTGGCGCCCGTGAGGTGCGCGAGGCCGCGGCGCGGGTGCACGAGGCGGCGCGGGCCGCCGGGCGGTTCCGGATGGACATCGTGGGCAGCCGGGAGGCGGCCGACGCCGCGTTCGCCGACGGCGCGCGGTTCGTCGTGCACAACCTGACGGCGCATCTGATGCGCCTGCTCACCGGGCTGACCGCGCCACCGCCCGGGGACGCCTGAGCGGGCGCCCGGCCACGCGCCGACGCCCCCGTGATGACAGAGCTCCCGTGACGGCAGGACTCCCGTGAAGACAGGGCCGACCGGCACCCCTCGCCGGTCGGCCCTCTCGCGCGGGCTTCCCTATGCTCCGGCCGCACCCTCGTACGGCCCCCCGCCCTCCCCGTACAGATGCGGGCGCCGGTCGGCGAACAGGTCGTTGTGCGCGGAGACCCGCTTGTCGCGCCCCTCCGTGAGGTCCGCTTCGGCCCACACGCCCGCGCTCGTTCCCCGTACACCGTCGCCGTCGCCGTCCCCGGTGCCGTGCTCGGCGAGCACCCAGCCGTCGGCGCCAACGATCGCGGTGCCCTCGGTCCACTCCTGCCCGCGCTCCGTGCCGCGGCGGTCGCAGCAGGCGATGGCCAGACGGTTGACCCGGGCTGCGGCCTGCGCGATCAGCACCTCGGGCGGGCGCTCGCGCGAAGGGCGCGGCACCAGCGGCCAGTTGACGGGTACGGCGAGGAGGTCGGCCCCGTCCAGCGCCGCGGCACGGGTGTACTCGGGGAACTCCAGGTCGTAGCAGATCAGCACACCGATGCGGCCGAACGGCGTGGACACCACAGGGGGCGGCGCGTCGCCGGGGGTGAAGAACAGCTTCTCCCGGTCCCACAGGTGGGCCTTGCGGTGAACGGCGCGTACCCCCTCGGCCGTGAGCAGGGCCGCGCTGTTGTGGAGCCGCCCGTCGGCGCCGAGTTCGGGGAAGCCGGCCACGGCCATCGTGTCCCCGGTGAGGGCCGCGGCCCACGCGCGCAGCTCGGGCCCGTCGGCGGAGACGGCCGCCTCCCTCACCTCCTCGACCGTGTGGAACACATAGCCGGAGGAGGCGAGTTCGGGCAGCACGACGATGTCGGCCCCCTCGGCGCAGGCACCGGCCAGGGCCCGCATCACCGCCCGCCGGTTGGCTTCCGGCGCGCCCGGCCGGGGCGCGAGGGGCAGGCAGGCGATACGGGCCATGCGGATTACCTTCCTGTGCGTGCTCACAAGCCGTACGGGTCGAAGCTCACCGCCGTACGGACAACTCCCCGGCGCCCGGCGGCGTACCGTCGCTGTCTCCCACTCCGGCCTGGGCGCCGTCGGTCGTCCCGGTGTGCTCCGGTGTCTGCTGTCCCTCCGGCCCGCGGTCCTCGCCGTCTTCCCCGGTGAGGCTGTCGCGCGCCGTGTCGCGGAAGCCGAGCAGGACGGCGAAGAAGGAGATGACGGCCAGCGCGCCGAGGTAGGCGCAGACCGCGTAGAGCGTGCCGCTCCAGCCGACCAGGGCGGTGGCGACCATGGGTGCGGTGCCGGAGAAGAGGGAGAAGGGCACGTTGAAGCCCAGCGCCGTGGCGGTGACCCGCACCCGGGTGGGCACCATCTCGGGCAGGCTGGCCGTCGCGGGGACGGCGATGCAGAACTCCGGTATCAGGTAGATCAGTTGGGCGGTCACGGCGGACCCGAAGCTGCCGTGGTGTGCCACCCAGAAGGCCAGCGGCACCACCGTCACACAGGCGACGCAGCCCGCCAGCAGCATCGGTTTGCGGCCGATCCGGTCCGAGAGCCAGCCCGCCAGCACGAGCATCGGGAGGAAGGCGGCGAGCGAGACGAGGTTGCTGGCGAAGGCCGCTGAGTGGCCCAGGCCGCCCTCCTTGGACAGCCACTGGGGAAGGTAGGTGACCCAGGTGTAGGAGAGCACCGCGTTGGTCATCGCGTAGCCGGTGAAGGTCAGCAGCGGGCGCCAGTGCGCGCGCAGCGTCTCCAGTACGGGGGATTCGCGGGGCTTGGACTCGTTGCGCTGCGCCTCCAGGAAGGCCGGGGTCTCGCCGACCCTGCGGCGCAGCAGCAGGCCGCCGAGCGAGAGCGGCAGCGCGAGGAGGAAGGGCACACGCCAGCCCCAGGAGGCCATCTGCCCGTCGCTGAGCAGCGCGGAGATGAGCGAGGAGAGCCCGGCGCCGACGAGCAGCCCGCCGAAGACGCCGAGCGAGGCGTACCCCATGTACAGGCCGCGGCTGCGGCGGGGCGCGTACTCGATGATGAAGGTCAGCGCGCCGCCGTACTCGCCGCCGTGCACCGCGCCCTGGAGGATCCGGATGAACAGCAGCAGCGCGGGCGCCAGTACGCCCACCTGTGCATACGTGGGCAGCACGCCGATGCACGCGGTCAGCACGCCCATCAGCACGATGGTGAGCATCAGCAGGGTGCGGCGGCCGACCCGGTCGCCCATCCTGCCGAACACGACCCCGCCCAGCGGCTGGACGAGGAAGCCGACGGCGAAGGTGCCGTAGGTGCTGAGCAGCGCGACGGTGGGATTCCCGCCAGGGAAGAAGGACGCCGCCATCACCGGTGCCAGATAGCCGTAGAGGCCGACGTCTATCTGCTCGATGAAGTTGCCGATGCATCCGGCGAATACGGCGCGGGGCATGCCGACTCTGCTGGGCGGAGCCTCGGTGCGGCCCGCCGCTGTCGACGCTGTGGCCATCGTTGTGCCCCCTTCGGGGTGTGGTCGGACCGGCCGCCTCCGCCGTGGCAGGGCAGGGGGAAGCGGCCTCGTATCGACGTGGGGGTGACCACCGCGGGCCCGGCCGGGGGCCGGGCCCGGGAGGGTGTGGACGGCGCGCGGCCCGCGGGGCTCCGGCACCGTGATCATCAGTGTGCATGCGTATGCATGAGGCGGTCACGCTAACGGCGGGCCCCCACCGCGTCAAGATCCGGCCAACGCGGCGTGAGGCGGGGGATGTGAGTGCCCGTCAGCGAGCGCTGTGGGCTGCGCGCTCGCCGCCCGCAGTGGGCTCGGGTCGGGGCCGCCTCAGCCGTCGGCGCGTGACCCCTCCTTGTCGAGGCCGCTCAGCATCTCCTCGGCGAGCAGGGCGAATTCGCGGGTCGCGGGGGTGAGCGGGCGGTCCCGGCGCTGCACCAGCGCGATGGTGTCGTAGAGCGGTTCGGCGAACGGGACGCCGTACAGCCCCTCGGGGAAGTTGTCGCTCTCGACCACGGCGCGCGGCGCGATGGTCTCGCCGACGCCGTGCGCCGCCAGCTTGAGCGCCGACTCCACGTGCTCCAGCTCGATCAGCGGGGTGAGCTGGAGCCCGGCGAGCTGGGCGCGGTCGGCGAGCTGGCGCCGGGTGGGGTCGCGCCAGCCGTAGTGCGCGTCGTAGAGCACCAGGGAGGACGCGGCGAACTGGCCGATGGTCACCGGCTCCCTGGCGCGCTCGGGGTCGCCGCTGATGAAGAGCACCTCGTCGCGCAGCAGCGGGATGGCGGTGAGGTTGTCGTCGTCGACCGGCAATACCACCAGCCCGGCCTCCAGTTCGCCGGAGGCGACGGCCGCCGCGGTCTCGGCGGAGTTCTGCCCCACGAGCCGCACCCGCACGGCCGGGTGGCGTGCGTGGAAGCGCCGTACGAGGTCGGAGAGCAGGTAGTAGTCGGCGTTGCGCAGCACCCCGAAGGTGGCGGTGCCGCCGCCCAGCGCACTGAGCGAGCGCACCGCGCGGCTGCCGTGCTCGACGGCCGCCAGCGCCTGCTCGGCGTGCGGCAGCAGCTCCCGTCCCGGGTCGGTCAGCACCAGGCGGCGGCCGCCGCGCGAGAACAGCCCGGCGCCCAGTTCCTCCTCCAGGCGGCGCACGAGCTCGGACACCGAGGGCTGCGCCATCTGCAGCCGCTCGGCCGCGGCGGTGAAGGAGCCGAGCTCCTGGGCGAGGACGAACGCGCGGAGCTGGTTGAGAGTAGGCATAGGTTCATCCTGTGATGCGCACTGGATACGTCAAGGTTGTCCTTGACCGGGGGCGCTTCTAGTGTCCGTGCCATGCACACGAGCACGACGGACCACCCCTCCGCCGCACCGCCACAGGAGCACGGCTCCGGCACGGGCGGCGCCGGTGTCACGGGCGGTGCGGCGGAGCCCCAGCTCGCGCAGGGGCTCAAGCGCCGCCACGTGACGATGATTTCGATCGGCGGCGTGGTCGGTGCCGGGCTGTTCGTCGGGTCCTCCACCGCCATCGCCACGGCGGGTCCCGCGGTGCTCGTCTCCTTCGCCGTCGCCGCGCTGCTCGTGGTGCTGGTGATGCGCATGCTCGGCGAGATGGCCACCGCGCACCCGGACACCGGGTCCTTCTCCACGTACGCCGACCGCGCGCTGGGGCACTGGGCCGGCTTCGCCGTGGGCTGGCTGTACTGGTGGTTCTACGTCCTGGTCATCCCCATCGAGGCGACGGCGGCGGCGCGGATCCTGGCCGGCTGGTGCGGCGGACCGGCCTGGCTCTGGGCCCTCGCGGTCACCCTCGCCCTCACCTGCACCAACCTGCTGAGCGTGGGGAACTACGGGGAGTTCGAGTACTGGTTCGCGCTGATCAAGGTCGTCGCCATCTGCGGCTTCATCGCCCTGGGCGCGCTGGCGGTGCTCGGCGTGCTGCCCGGGGACGGCCCCAGCGGCGTCGCGCATCTGACCTCCGAGGGCGGCTTCGCGCCGAACGGCTGGCTGGCGGTCGTCGCGGCGCTGCTCACCGCGATGTTCAGCTTCCAGGGCAGCGAGGTCGTCACCATCGCGGCGGCCGAGTCGGCCACGCCGAAGGAGGGGGTGCGCAAGGCCGTCAACGCGGTGGTGTGGCGCCTGGGTCTGTTCTACCTCGGCTCCACCTTCGTCGTCGTGTGCCTCGTGCCGTGGAACGCGCCCGGACTCCAGGTGGGCAGCTACCAGTTCACCCTGGAGACCCTGCACGTGCCGGGCGCCGGGACCCTCATGGACATCGTGGTGCTGGTGGCCGTCGCGAGCTGCCTCAACTCCGCGCTCTACACGGCCTCCCGGATGGCCTTCTCCCTCTCCCGCCGCCGCGACGCCCCCGCCTCCTGGTCGCGGGTGACGGCGCGGGGCGTGCCGCGGCGTGCGGTCCTCGCCTCCACCGCGGTGGGGTTCCTGGCGGTGGCGGGCAACTACTTCCTGCCGGAGCGCCTGTTCGGCTACCTCATGGCCTCCAGCGGCGCGATCGCCCTGATGATGTACCTGACCATCGCGGTCACCCAGCTCGCCATGCGCCGCAGGACCGACGCGGCGGGCGAGACGCCGGAGGTGCGGATGTGGCTCCACCCCGGCCTCACCCTCGCCACCATCGCCGTGATCGTGGCGGTGCTGGTGCTGATGGCCGTCACCCCGGGACACCGCCTGGAGCTGTGGCTGTCCCTGGGCCTGGCCGCCGTGCTGGTCGCGCTCGGCTTCGGGGTGCAGCGGCGGCGCCTTCGCGCGTGAGGGGCCGCGCGGGGCGGCGAGTTGAGAGACCGGGCGAAGGCGCCGCGTGAAGGAAGCCCGCGAAGGAAGCGCGCGAAGAGCTGCGCGAAGGCGCCGCGGGCACGTCGCGGCTTCAGGCCGCCGGCCGCTCCCGGCTCCGCCGCCGCCCCTTCGGCAGGGGTACGGGGTCGGCTCCGGGAACCACCGTGTTCGCCACGGTGCCCAGGCCCTCGGCGGTCAGGGTCACGGTGTCGCCCGGCTTGAGCGGCGGCGGGGTCTGCGTGCCGCTCGTGCCCCAGAGTTCGGCGAGGCAGCCGCCGTTGCCGCAGGTGCCGGAGCCCAGGACGTCGCCGGGCAGCACACGGGTGCCGCGCGAGGCGTAGGCGGTCAGCTCCTCGAAGGTCCAGCTCATGTTGGAGAGCAGGTCGGTGCCGACGACCTCGCCGTTCACCTCGGCGGTGAGGGCGAGGCGCAGGAAGCCCTCGGCGTCGCGGTGCGGCTCCAGCTCGTCGGCGGTGACCAGATAGGGGCCGAGGGTGGTCGCGGTGTCCTTGCCCTTGCAGGGCCCGAGGCCCACCCGCATCTCGGCCGACTGGAGATCGCGGGCCGACCAGTCGTTGAAGAGGGTGTAGCCGAGGATGTGCTCGCGCGCCTGCTCGGGGGAGAGGTCGGCCCCCTCGGCGCCGATGACCGCGCCCACCTCCAGCTCGAAGTCCAGCACCGCCGAGCCGGGCGGCACCGGTACGTCGTCGTGCGGGCCGAACACCGCGTGCGGGTTGCTGAAGTAGAAGGTGGGTGCCTCGTACCACTGCTCGGGCACTCCGCCGGTGCCCTCCACGGTGCGGCGTACCCCCTCGACGTGTTCCTCGAAGGAGACGAAGTCCCGGATCGAGGCGGGCCGGAGCGGAGGCAGCAGCCGCACCTCGGAGACGTGCGGTCCCGCCGCCGCGTCGAGCGCGGCGGCACCGGCGTCGAGCACGGCCGACAAGCCGCCTCCTGAGGCATCCCCCGAGGCACCCCCTGACGCGAGGAGTTCGGTGAGCGAGGCGGCGCCGGGGACGGGGTGCAGGACGTCGTCGTCCCCGAGCACGGCGAACCGGTGCTGCTGCTGGTGTACGTAGGCGGCGAAGCGCAAGGCGGCTCCTGACGAGGTGGGGGAAACGGGGCTCAGACCGGCGGGGCGATGAAGCAGCCGCGGTCGGGGTCGTTGAAGGACTCCTTGGCGATCAACTCGTTCATCGGGTTGGCGGTTCCCCACTGGTCGGTGACCTCGGGCCGCGAGAAGTCGTAGACGTGCGGGTGCCAGGTGTCCTCGTCCAGTTCCTCCAGCTCGGTGCTGTACTCGATGGTGTTGCCGTGCGGGTCGAGGAAGTAGCTGAAGGTGTTGTCCCCGGCCATGTGCCGCCCGGGCCCCCAGATCTGGCGGTGACCGGCCCGCAGCACGCGCCCGGCCCCGCGCATGTACTCGTCCAGCCCGCGCATCTCGAACGACACGTGGTGCAGCGCCGTGTGCGGCCCCTGGGCGATCGCTATCGAATGGTGCTGACTGCTGATGCGCAGGAAGTGCATGACCTCGCCCATGTGCGGGGAGCTGAGCGTGTCCGACAGCCGGAAGCCGAGGTGGCGTTCGTACCAGCGCCGTGTGCGGTTCAGGTCGGGGGAGTTGAGGACCACGTGCGAGAGCTTGACCGGAATCGCCTCGCGCTCCTCGATCCTGCGGTGCTGCCGCGCCCCGACCTCGGCGGAGACCTCCACGGTCCGCCCGTCCACGTCGAAGAAGCGGAACCCGTAGCCGCCGCCCGGGGTGTCCAGCGGGCCGGGCCGTGAGATCAACTGCACGCCGCCGGCCAGCAGTCGTTCGGCGAGGGTGTCCACGTCCGCGGGGCGCGCCGCGCCGAAGGAGACGAGGTCGAGCCGCTTCTCCTCGGCCTGCCGCAGCCGTACGACGTACTGCTCGGGCGATCCCTCGGCGGCCAGGAAGGACAGCCCTGAATCCTCGGCGACCGTGGTCAGGCCCCAGACGCCGGAGTAGAAGTCGAGCTGCTTGGCGTAGTCGGGCACGGCGAGGTCGACGTGCCGGAGGTGGGTGAGCAGGCGAGCGCTCATGGTGGATTCCTCCTCGGGAGGGGGTGGGTCAGGGGATGAGTCCGAGCAGGGCGGCCGCGGTGCCGCCGCGTACGGAACGGAAGTCGGCGTCGGGCAGGTGGGCCGCCCGGAGCGCGCCGAGCGGGTCCTCCGTGCCCATGTCGAAGGGGAAGTCGGAGCCGAGCAGCACCCGGTCGGCGCCCGCCGCCCGCACCAGGGCGCGCAGCACCTGCGGGTCGTGCATGAGCGAGTCGAAGTAGAGCCGCCGCAGATAACTGCTGGGCGGATGCGCGCAGTCGGCCCGCGCGTCCTCGCGGGCGGCCCAGGCGTGGTCGGAGCGGCCGATGTGGGTGGGCAGGTACCCGCCGCCGTGCGCGGCGAGGAGGCGCAGTCCCGGGTGCCGGTCCAGGACGCCGGAGAAGATCAGATGGGAGAGCGCGACGGCGTTCTCGGCCGGCTGCCCGACGGTGTTGGACAGATACCAGCGGTCCAGCCGCTCATCCAGCGTGCAGCCGAAGGGATGCAGGAAGACGAGGGCACCGGTCTCCTCGGCACGGGACCACAGGGGTTCGTAGGCGGGGTCGGACAGTTCCCAGCCCGGCGCGTGGCTGGAGATCTCGACGCCCGCGAGCCCCACCCCGAGCGCGTGGTCGAGGGCCCGTACGGCGAGCTCGGGGTGCTGGAGCGGCGCGAGACCGAGCCCCTTAAGCCGGCCAGGCTCGGCCGAACAGTGCGCCGCCGTCCCCTCGTTGGCCATCTCGTACAGCCGCCGCGCCGTCTCCTCGCCGGTCCAGTAGTGGTAGTGCGAGGGCGACGGGCTGACGAGCTGCACGTCGACCCGCTGCGCGTCCATCGCGGCGAGCCGTACGCCGGGATCGGTCAGCCGGGGCAGGCGCTCGCGCACCATGGGACCGCTGACGGCGAGCGAGGCCGGCCCGTTGCGGCGCGCGTCCAGCGCCCGCGCCTCGGCGTGCCCCGGCAGACCGGCGACCACCTCCTCGATCTCGGGCAGGAGTACGTGGGCGTGCACGTCGACGGTCGGCGCACCCGTGCCCCATGCGGCGCCCGCGCTCACGGCGCCTCCCGCAGCATCGCCATCGTGCGCCCCATCAGCCCCGGCACGTCCGCGTCCCGTACGCCGTCGAGCTGCCACTGCCCGATCTGTACGGAGGCGTCCACGACCGCGCGCACGCGCGGGACGCGGCGCGCGTGGTACTCCCGCAGCAGCTCCTCGTCCCAGGCGCGCCCGCTGGTGAGCAGCTCGGCGAGGACGAGGGAGTCCTCCAGGGACATCGCCGCGCCCTGGGCCAGCGTGGGCGGGCAGCAGTGCGCCGCGTCCCCGGCCAGCACCACGCGGCCGCGGTGCCAGGAACCCTCCACCAGCATCCGGTCGAACCACGCGTAGTTGACCTGCGCGGGGTCGGTGATGTGGGCGGTGATCTCCGGCCAGTTGCCGCCGTACCCGGAGGTCAGGCGGCGCATCTCGGCGGCGTACGACTCCGGCGGTATGGACCCGCGGTCGCGGCTGTCCTCGACGACGTACGCGTACAGGCTGTCCTCGCCCGTGGGGCAGTAGCCCGCGATGTAGGCGGGGCCGCCGTACGCGAGGTCGGTGCGGGTCACGGAAGCGGGGCGCGGGGCCGCGGCGCGCCAGATGGCCATGCCGGTCGGCTCGGGGCGGTCGGCGATGCCGATCGCGGCGCGGGTGGCCGAGCCCACCCCGTCGGCGGCGACGACCAGGTCGTACCGTCCCTCGGTGCCGTCCGTGAAGCGGACCATGACCCCCTCGCCGTCCTGTTCCAGGGACTCGGCGCGGGTGCCCAGGCGCACGCGGGTGCCGCTCGCGCGCACCGCCTCGGACAGGACGCGCTGGAGCCGCGGGCGGCCCATGCCCAGGGTGGCGGGCAGGTCCTCGCCGCCGGTGCGCAGGTCGCGGCCCTCGTGCAGCACGCTGCCGTCGGGGGCGGTGATGCGTACGCCGTCGAAGGGGTAGCCGTGCGCGGCGAGCCGTTCCCACACGCCGAGTTCGCGCAGTACGCGCAGGGCGTTGCCCTGGAGCGTGATGCCGGAGCCCGCGGTGGCGTTGCCGTCCTCCTTGGCCTCGATGAGGTCGACGGCGATCCCGGCGCGCCGCAGCAGGACGGCCGCCGCGCTGCCCGCAGCGCCACCGCCGACGACGAGGACGGTGCGGGACGCGGAATCCGTACGGGGACTGGTCATGGGTGATTCCCTTGCTGTGCTGGTCACTTGACGGCGACGGGGTTGACCGGGGAGCCGACGGCGCCGGTGACCGGCAGCGGCGCGGCGGTGAGCCAGAAGGCGTACGCGCCGTCGGCCGCGCAGTCCTCCGCCAGCGCCTCCGGGTCCCACATCTCGCCCAGGAGCAGGCCGAGGTGGGGGATGGCGATCTGGTGCAGCGGCTGGAAGGCGTGCGCGAACTCGTTGGGCCGCACCTCGAACCCCCAGGTGTCCGTGGCGATCGCGGCGATCTCGCTCCCGTGCAGCCAGCCCGCGGTGGTGAAGGACAGGCCGGGCGCCGGACCGCCCGCGTAGGAGCCCCAGCCCTCCCGGCGCACCCGGGCGAGCTGCCCGGTGCGGACCAGGACCAGGTCACCGCGTCCGACGGCCACGCCCTGCGCGGCGGCGGTCGCGCTCAAGTGCGCCTCAGTGATGGCGAATCCGTCGGGCAGTTCCCCGTTGTCGCCGATCGCCCTCCCCACGTCCAGGAGTACGCCGCGGCCCGCCACGTACGGGGCCATGTGCTCGATGCCGGTGACCAGGTCGCCGTCGGAGGTCACGGTGTGCTCGGCCGCGCGGCCGTTCCACGCCTTGCCGTGGTCGAAGATGTGCCCGAGCCCGTCCCACTGCGTGGAGCACTGGAGCGGCATCGCGATCACGTCGTCGGCGCCGCCGAGCCCGTGGGGGAAGCCCTGGAGGCCGAGCGCCGCGTCGGTGCCGGTGTCGAGCATGGTGTGCACCGGGTTGGTGCGGCGGCGCCAGCCCCTCTGCGGCCCGTCCCTGTCGAAGCGCTGCGCCAGCGAGAAGCTGACGCCCCGCCGGATGAGGGCCGCGCCCTCGCGGCGCTTCGCCGCGTCCAGGAAGTTGAGGGTGCCCAGCACGTCGTCCTCGCCCCAGCGGCCCCAGTTGGAGTACGCGGCGGCCGCGCGGGCGATGGCGCCCTCGGGGTCGTCGGGGTCGAGCGCGTGCGACGCTTCCGGAGTGCCTGCCGCCGTCACCGGACCTCCTCCGCGACACAGCGCGTGCGCTGCGCGCCGAGCCCGGTGATCGACGCGTCCATCACGTCGCCGTTCCGCAGCAGCCGCCCCCAGTGCATGCCGTTGCCCGCCGGGCTGCCGGTCAACACGAGGTCGCCCGGCAGCAGTTGTGCGCTCTGCGAGGCATAGGACACCACCCGCGCCACGTCGAAGATCATGTCCTCGGTGCTCTCGTCCTGCATGACCTCGCCGTTCAGCCGCAGCTCGATGCGCAGGTCCGAGGGGTCTGGAACGGACTCGGCCGGCACGATCCACGGGCCCAGCGGCGTGAACCCCGGCGCGTTCTTGGAGCGCAGCCAGTCGCTCCCGATCTGCGGCATGTCCCGCCGGAAGACGCTCGCCCGGTCCGTCAGGTCGTTGGCGAGGGTGTACCCGGCGACGTACGAGAGCGCCTCCTCCGGCGCCACCCGGTGAGCGGGGCGCGCGATCACCGCGGCCAACTCCAGCTCCCAGTCCGGCTGCTGTGCCCACGCGGGCAGCACCACGTCCTCGTACGGGCCGGTCAGCGCGCTCGGCAGCCCGGTGAAGACGTACGGCAGCTCCTCGGCGGCCCGCCGGTCCATCATCGCCGCGGCCTCCGCGCGCGCCTCCTCCTCGGTGAGCCCGTCGGAGCCGTCGCGGTGCGCGAGGTGCAGGTCGATGACGTGGCGGCGGTAGTTGGCGCCGGACTGGAAGATCTGCCGGGGCTCGACGGGCGCGTGCACGCGGAGCCCGTCCACCGGCCGCCGGGCCGCTCCCTCCGCGGGGGCCTCGCCGGCGGCCAGCGCCCGCAGCCGCGGCAGCGCATCCGCCCAGCGTTCCAGCAGCCGACGGACCGTCAACTCCCGTTCCCCGAATGGCTCGCGCAGGTCCAGCGCCTGCCCGTCGGAGGTGACGAGGGCCGGGTACGGGTCCGAGCCCGGTATGGAGACGGTGCCCAGCGCGAAGGGCCCGGCGAAGGGGGTGAAGGCGGACGGTGGCACGGGAGCGGCCTCCTGGTCGGGGGAGCGGCGGCGGTGCCCCCACTCTCGCCCCGGCGCCCCTGATCAGGGAAATAGATTCCTTGGATCTCCGGTATCCACACCCCGGATACCGTCGCCTATGCTCGTTCCCATGAATCCGCTCGGTCCCACCAACCTCGCCAGCCTCGACCTCAACCTCGTCGTCGCCCTGCGCGCCCTGCTGGAGGAGCGCAACGTGACCCGCGCCGGGCAGCGGATCGGGCTCAGCCAGCCCGCGACGAGCGCGGCGCTGGCCCGGCTGCGCCGGCACTTCGACGACGACCTGCTGGCCAGGGTCGGCGGCCGTTACGAGCTGACCGCGCTGGGACGGGTGCTGCTGGACCGCACCTCGACGGCCTGCGACGTGCTGGAGCGGCTGTTCAGCAGCCAGCCGGGCTTCGATCCGGCCACCGAGGAACGGGAGTTCACGCTGCTCGCCTCGGATTACGCCGTCGCCGTCTTCGGCGCCGCGCTGGCCCGCACGGCGCACGCGGAGGCCCCGGGCGTACGGTTCCGCTTCACCCGCACGACCGCCGCCCTCAGCGAGGATCCCGCCACCCACCTGAGCAGCGCCGACGGGCTGCTCATGCCGCACGGGATCATCAACGACCTCCCGGCGACCGACCTCTATCAGGACGAGTGGGTCTTCCTGGCGGCCGACGACCACCCGGACATCGGCGACGAGCTCACCCGCGACGACCTGGCCCGGCTGCCGTGGGTGACCTATCAGCGCACCTACGACGCCCCCGCCGTACGGCAGTTGGGCATGCTGGGCGTCGAACCGCGCGTGGAGGTGTCGGCCGACAGCTTCCAGGTGCTGCCCTTCCTGGTCGCGGGCACCCGCAGGATCGCCCTGGTCCAGCGCCGCCTGGCACGCCTGCTGGAGGGCACGGCCCCCGTACGCGTGCTGGAACCGCCGTACGAGGCCGTCCCGCTCCAGGAGGCGCTGTGGTGGCACCCGGCGCACACCCACGACGCGGCGCACATCTGGCTGCGCGAGACGGCGGTACGGGTCGCCGGGAAACTCCCGGACGGGCAGGGGGAGTAGGGGCGCGCACGGGGCGGAGAGTCCTCGGCCGTACCGCTCTCAGCGGAACCTCACCGCGCTGACCATCACGGCCACGGTCAGCATCACCACGGTCGCCCCCACCAGGACGGAACGCGCCCAGACCACCCAGGAGGGCTCAGGCCCTTCGTACGACTCGTCTTCGTCCATGCCCTCGTCAACGAGCCCCGGGGGAACGGGTGTTGGGCGCGGAGCATTTTGCAACCTGATTGTCATCGTCGTGTGCGCCGAGCGGCCCGCACGGGACGCCGGGGCCGACCGACCGGTAGCGTCGCCCCGACACCGTGGGAAGGGAGTGCTCGATGGCCGAGGACAAGCACCGGGGCGAGCCGTCGGACAAGCCCTGGACGCCGCCGCCCGAGCCGCCGAGCCCCGACGGCCGGCCGCCGGGCGACGCGGGCGGCGGACGGTGAGCAGCCCGCCTCCCAGTCCGTCTCCGAGTCCGCACCCGGGGATTCCCGCGGAGTGGGCCGCGGCCTTCGGCGCGGTGCCGCGCTCCGCCTTCCTGCCCGATGAGATGTGGCCGTGGGACATGGCGACCGGCACCAGCGTGCGCGCGGACCGGCGCAGCGACCCCGAGGGCTGGGCGCGGTTCGCGCGCAGTGACGCGCCGATAGTGACCCAGTGGGACGACGGCGCGCACCGGGGGCCCGGGCCCGGCTCCGTGCCGACCTCGTCCTCCTCCATGCCGAGCGTGGTCGCCGGGATGCTGGGCGAACTCGCGCTCGCGCCCGGCATGCGCGTACTGGAACTCGGCACCGGAACGGGCTGGTCCACCGCCCTCCTCGCCCACCGCCTCGGCGAGGACGCCGTCGTCAGCGTCGAGATCGACGAGGCGGTCGCGGAGACCGCGCGGCACAACCTGCGCCGCGCCGGACTGCACCCCACGCTGCTGGTCGGCGACGGCACGCGGGGACACCCCGCGGGAGCCCCGTACGACCGGATCATCGCGACCGCGGGGCTGCGCCGCATCCCGCCCGCGCTGCTCGGCCAACTCAGGCCGGGCGGGCTGCTGTTGGCGCCGTGGGGCACCGACTACGCCAACCAGGACGCGCTGCTGCGGCTCACCGCCGACGGCGAAGGGGGCGGGTGCGGGAGGTTCCTGCGCCCGCTGGAGTTCATGAAGGCGCGCGCCCAGCGCAGTCCGCTGCCGCGTACCGAGGACTACGTGCCGGAGGACTGGAGCCTGGCGGGCCCGCCCCTCGGCACCGCGCTCGCTCCCGGTGACCTCGGCGACACGGCGTTCAGCCCGGCGCGCTGGGCGCTCGGCCTGGCCGTGCCGCGCGCGGTGCACCGGCTCGGGCGGCAGCGCACGGGGGTGTGCGCGGGCTGGTGGTATTCGCTGAGCGACCGCTCCTGGGCCGCGGCCTCCTGGGAGGAGGGGCGCGAGGCGCGGGTCTGGCAGGGCGGCGAGCGGCGGCTGTGGGACGCGGTCGAGGACGCCTGGCGCTGGTGGGACGCCAACGGCCGCCCCGGGCATGAGCGGTACGGCCTCACCGTGACCCCCGATGGCGAGCACCGCCCCTGGCTGGACTCGCCCGCCCACCGGGTGCCGACGGCGCCGGTCGGCCCGCCGCTGGGTACGCAGTAGGGCCGGGGCGACGGGGTCCCCGGCCCTCACACCAGCCAGATCTGGCGTACGACCATCAGCGCCGCGATCACCGCGATGATCGCCAACTCGCGCCACAGGAGCCGGTGGTCGGCCTTGACGTCGTGCTCGGTGCCGTCCACGCAGCGCTGCTCCAGGGCTTCGAGGGCCTCGGCGTGCTCGGGGTCCGTGCGGTGCTCTCGGCCCGTGCCGTGCTCGCGGTGCGCGCCGTCCATCACCGCACCTCCCGCTCTCCGTCGCCGTCCGCCGCGGTGACCTTCCCCGCCTTCCCCGTCTTCTCCGTCTTGTCCCAGCGCATCTCCGCGCCGCGCAGCTCCAGGAAGAAGGCGGCGACCGAACAGGCGGCGAGCAGCGACCCGTACCCGGTCAGGTGCACCAGTACGGGGGCCAGCCAGCGCAGGCGGCGCCGGCCCGCGACGACCTTGGCGAGCCACGCGAGCGGCAGGCAGAGCAGCAGCCAGATGTAGAAGAAGACCACGAGCGGGTGCGCCGACTCGGGGCCGAGGCCCAGGCCCCAGCGCGCGAGCAGCGGTTCGAAGACGCGGGGCACCGCGGCGATCACCATGATCAGTACGGCGACGATCCCGGGGAAGACCAGCGCCTCGCGCCAGCAGCGGCGCGCGGTCTCCGGGTCGATGGCGAGGCTGACCAGCACGATGAACAGGTAGCTCACCAGGTTGATGACCCAGAGCAGATGGAAGGCCGACCACGCGCGCTCGTAGTGGCCCACGAAGTAGAGGAACAGCAGCGAGAGCGAGCACAGCACCATCAGCAGCGGTGTGAGCAGCAGCGAGAACCAGGCGACCCCGAACGTCCACGACCCCAGCCTGTGGTGCCGCCCCGCGAGGCGGCCGCGGAACCACAGGCTGCGGTAGCGGTGCGTGATCTGGAGGTTGCCGCGGGCCCAGCGCAGCCGCTGCTTCCACAGCCCGGCGATGCCGCCCGGCTCCTCGGCGCGCACCGTGGCCGCGCCGTCGAAGATCACCCGGCGGCCGCCGAGCTGGGTCTCGAAGGTGGTGACGGTGTCCTCGGCGAGGGTGGTCGTGTCGATCTGTCCGCCGAGGGCCAGGAGGTTCTCGCGGGAGTGCAGTTGGGCGCCGCCCGCGAGGCAGGCGACCACGCCGAGGACGTTCTGGGTGCGGCGCGCGGCGGCCTGAGCCGCGATGTACTCGAAGGCGATGTAGCGGTTCAGGTAGGTGCCCTCGCGCCCGCTGCCCTCCTTGATGTACGCGGTCACCGCGCCCACCTCGGGCCGCGCCAGGTGCCGGGTCATCCGCCACAGCGCGTCGCGGTCGTAGATCACGTCGGCGTCCATGATGAGCACGGCCTCGGCCCAGTCGTCGGCCAGCACCTCGCGCAGCCCGTGGTTGAGGGTGTGCGCCTTGCCCTGGCCGCCGTTCTCCCGGCGCAGGTGCAGCACCCTGCCCGGATGCCGCTCCTGGAGGCGGGCCATGACCTGCGGTGTCTCGTCCGTGCTGGCGTCGTCCACGACCACCACGCGCAGCCGGTCGGGCGGATACTCCAGCGCGACGAGCCGCTCGACGGAGGCGGCCAGCACGGCGGCCTCGTTCCACGCCGGAATGAGGATGGCGGTGCGCGGCAGATACGGCCAGGCCCGTCCGCGCGGCGCGTTCTCCGGCAGCGCCTTCTCGTACAGCTTCCGGAAGCGGTGGAAGCCGACGAGCAGGAACTGCAGCAGCGCGGAGAGCAGCGGCGTCGCGCCGAGGAAGACGATCACGAACGCGACGATGTCCAGGATCGTTTCGAGCTCGCTCACGACGCCTGGCTCCCGGCCCCGGGGCCCGGCAGAGCGTCCAGCACCTCGGCCGCGTGACTCCAGCGCCCGACCGCCTCGGCGGCGTGCGCGTCGCTGCCCGCCACCAGCCGTACGCCGGCCCTGTGCAGGGCGAGCGCGGTGGCCGGGCCGGGGCAGCGCCACTTCTCGTTGAGCTCGACCGGGGTCCCGGAGGCGCGGCAGGCGTCGGCGAGCCGGGCGAGCAGCACGGGGTCCACGGCGCTCTCCTCAAGCCCGCACTTGGGCAGCACGCTGAACAGGTGCGCCACGTGTGCGCCCAGCCCCGGCGGCACGGCGGCCACGGCCCGGCAGGTCGCCTCGACCAGCATGGCGAGCGCGTCGTGGGCCGACAGGCGCCCGTCGGTGAGGAGTTCGCGCACCGTGTCGGGGTGCGCCGGGCCCGCGGGCAGCGGGAAGCGGTGGTCGGCGAGGGCGATGTGGCGCACCCCGGTCAGGTCGGGCGGCAGGTCGATGCGGCCCGAGGTGTCCATGATCTTGGCCTCCACGCCGTACACCAGCCGCACCGGCGTACCGGCGGCCGCCGCGTCCAGCGCCCGCACGTAGCGCGGCAGATAGTCGCTGTCCGCGCGGACGTGGTCGGTGACGAAGAGGGTGTGCAGCCCGGCCGATTCGGCGGCGGCCACCACCCGTTCCAGGCTGTCGCGCCCGTCGGTGAAGTCGGTGTGCGTGTGGTGGTCGGTGCGCAGCACGTCTCCGGCGCGGTCCGCGAGGGGCCCTCCGGGCGAGGTCGTCACGCCCGCTCACCCACCTCGCCGAGGCCGCCGGCCGGCAGCAGGACGTCCTCCCAGTGCCGTACGACGTCCAGTTCGCGGTGCGGGAGCGCGTCGGGAACGGGCAGGCCCAGCACGTCGGCCAGCGCCCAGGCCGGCATGTGCACCCCGGCCGCGATCGTCATGGACAGGCCGCCGGGCGGCCGCGGGTTGATCTCCAGCAGGGCCGGTGTGCCGGTGCGGTCCTCGCGTACCTGCACGTTGGCGATGCCGCGCACGCCCAGTGTGCGCACCACCCCGGCGGCCAGCTTGGAGAGCCCAGGGCCGTCCAGCACCCGCCCGGCCACCGCGATCCCGGAGTCGGTCTTCTCGCGGGAGCGGGGTACGGCGGCGACCACGTGGCCGTCGGCGCGGGCCAGCACGTCCACGGAGTACTCGGCGCCCGGCAGCTCCTCCTGGAGCAGATAGGAACCGTCCTGCGGCAGGGGCACCAGATCCTCGGGCCCGCGCGCGAGCACGATGCCGCGCGAACCGCTGCCCTGGCGCGGCTTGGCCACCACCGGGTACTCGCCCGTGAAGCCGGGGCCCGCCTCGTACAGAACGGTGTGCGGCACCCGCACGGCGCCCTCGCAGGCGCGCGCGAGGCGCCACTTGTCGAGGCAGTTCTCCAGCGCCTCGGCGGGGGAGAGCAGCAGCCGGACGCCGGCCTCCTCGAAGGCGGCCGACTCCCGCGCGAGCGGCACCATTTCGACGTCCACGGTGGGTACGGCCACGTCGATCTGGAGCCAGGTGCACAGGTCGAGCAGCGCCCCGGTGAAGTCGGGGTCGTCGCCGCGCGGGAGCAGCCACCTGTGCTCGCGGTCGACGAGGTAGAGGCCCACCGCGTTGGGGTCGATGTCGGCGGCGAACAGCTCGCAGCTCTCGCCCAGCCCGCGCAGGAAGCACACGGCCGCCGGCCCTCCCGCGCCGGTGACCAGCACCCTCGGCGGCCTGCCCAGGGCCTGCGCCAGATCGGGGAGCGGCAGGGAGTCGGGGGCGGGCGCGCGCTCAGGCATGGGCGTGGGGTGCGGGTCCGCTGGGTGTGGTGTCACGCAGGAGCTCCAGGGGTTCGGCGTACTCGTCGCTGGTGAAGCGGCTCCAGTAGCGGGCCGTCGAGCGCAGCAGGTCCTCGTCCAGATAGCGGCGGGTGGAGGACTGGGTGCCGTGCGCGCGGATCGCGGCCAGCTTGGCGTCCAGGTCGCCCCGGCTCAGCGAGATGAAGCGGGTGGGGTTGTAGTCCACCGTGGCGGAGGGCGACTGATAGCAGGCCACTCGCTGGATGCCGCGCGCCGCGACGAGCGTGGCGCGGTGCACGGCGCGGTGGTCCTGGTGGGTGTCGTGCCCGGAGTGCACCAGCACGACGTGCGGGTCGGTGGCGCGCACCGTCTCCTCGATGACCCGCACGGTGCTCACGCTGTCGTCGATCCGCCCGTCCGGCAGATCCCTGATGACCAGCTCGGCGCCGAGCACCGTCGCGGCCCGCCGCGCCTCGTGTGCGCGCTGCTCGGGATCGCCGCCGCCCGCGCCGTGCGAGAGCGTCAGCACGGTGATCTCCCAGCCCTCGCGCCAGCGCCGGTGGATGGTGCCGCCCGCGCCGATCTCCACATCGTCCGGGTGCGCCCCCACGACCAGCATCCGGGTCGGGCGCTCGGACGCCGCCACGGGGGAGGGGAGGCGGGTGTCGTACGCCCTGTGCAGCGTCCGCACCAGCTCGTCCGCCGGTGCCTCGCGCAGCACCAGGTCCGCCGCGTGGCCGCGCAGGGCCGACATGGCGCGCTCCATGGAGATGTCCTCGGAGGCGAGGACGACGGGGATGTGCGGGTGCTGCTGCGACCACTTCTCCAGCAGCTCCTCGCGGTCGGCGCCGTGCAGGTCGATCCCGTCGTCCCACAGCACCAGATCCCACTCCCGGCTCCTGCCGGGCCTGCTGCGCACCGCGGCGCGGAAGCTCTCCAGGTCGCAGACCTCTCCGACCTCGGCCGCGCCCTTCTCGCGCAGGAGCACCGCACGCTGGCGGGCGTACCCCGGGTCGCGGTCGGCGAGGAGGATGCGCATCCCCGCGAGCGGTCCCGTACGAGGCTCCGGATCCGGCGGGTGACCTGCGGGAACGGCGGAGAGGGCGGCGCCGGCGAGGTCGCCGGGAGGGGTGCTGAGGGCCGGTCCGACCGACGGGGTGAGCGGGGAGCGGTGCGGTTCGGATATCACGTGTCGATGGTACATAAGTTAACTATCGGGGTGAAATTCAGCTATGGAGCTTTTCGGGTATTCCGGACATGCGTGGTCGCCCCTCCCGGGGTCCACGCCGACCCTCGACGGGCGCATCGCCTTCTGGAACGCCGCCGCCACCCGCCTCTACGGCCACGGCGCCGACGAGGCCGGCCTGCTGCGGCGCATCGGACGCGGCGAGCGGATCGAGCACTACGAGCCCCGGCGCCTCACCCGCGACGGCCGGCTCCTCGATGTGGACGTCACCCTGTGGCCGATCCGGCCGCGGGAGCGGTCACGGTGTGCTCGGCCGGGCACCTTCCCGTGCAGAGCGTCGCGCCGGACGCGGGGGCCGGCGCGCTGCCGGTGCCCACCGGGGTGCCGCTGGGCGTGGGCGGAGTGCCGCACCAGCAGGTCCGCCTTCCCCGACGCGCCGCTGGACGTCGCCGGGAGCGAGCCGGCCGGCGAGCCCGCCTCCGTACCGGCCGGGCGGCGCCTGGTGCGCGGGGCCCTGCGGCGCTGGGGCCTGGAGGCCCTGGCGGACACCGCCTTGCTGGTGACCTCCGAATTACTGGCCAACGCGGTACGCCACGCCACGGGACCGGTCGGCCTGCGCGTGTGGCACAGCCGCAGCCTCGGCACGTGAGACGTCGGCCTCTTCTCGTACGCGTCGCGCAGGAGCTCAGCAGTCGCCACCGCAAGACGCTCGACCGGAAGACACCAGCCGAGCGCCTGCGTGGTGTGCTCACCACCTGGGCGGTCTATGCCGAGGAGTCCTCAGCAACCCATCGTGGAGAGCCCGTTCTTCGTGGAAGCGGTGCTGACCTTCGCCGGCGGCGGGCACTCCTTCCACTGGTCGACCTCGAGGTACCAGCTGCCGTTGTCCTGCTGGACGCAGTGGTACTTGACGATGTCACTCGCCGACTTGCCCGCCGACTGGCAGGACGAGAAGCTCCCGTACGTGCGGGGCGGGTCAGAGGCCTGGGCCGACTGGGCAGCGAAGCCGGAGAAGGCCAGGAGGCCGACGGCGGCGACTGCTGCGCGCTGGAATCTGCGCATGTTTCCCTCTTTTCGCGCATGGGTGTGGTCGTGTGCGCGCCCGGACGGCATGCGGGCCCGTTCGTCACGGGGCGCGGGTGGAGCGGCGGGCTTCGCGATCGGCCGGGTGGTCGTGTCCGGCCGCGGCGGAGCGCCGCGTCGCAGTCCAAGATCTTTTCGGACACCTGAACCACACCACGCGGGCGAAGAACGCATCAAGCACTCAAGATCCTTCGTTACGGGGCTATAACAAGCAGGGACGAGCAGGCCGGAGTCCTGCTGGCAGCCGGGGCAGGCGGGCGGGCAGAGTGGTCCGCATGACCACACCCGCAGAGTCGCTGCGCTCCCTGGCCCGTACCCGCGCCTCGCTCGACGGCGAGGACGTCACGTACTGGTGGACAGGCGACGTCTACTCCTGGGCCCCCGACGAGCCCTACCAGCGCGTCTTCGGCTTCGAAGGGATCAATGTCGCCCGGCTCGTCGAGGACGCCGACGCAGGCCCCGACGCGTACCAACTGCTCACCCGCGAGGCCGCGTTCTTCCTCGATCCCGTCAGCCGGGAGATCCTGGAGACCTGGCAGGACCTGCCGGTGGTGCACATCTGGAACGACCCGGCGAACCAGCGGTGGCGCCCCTTCCCCGTCCCCACGACCGACCTCGGCGGACAGGTCTGCTTCAGTCTGGAGATCCCGCTCTCCTACCCCTCGCCGCTGCCGGTGGCGGACTACCCCGTGCACTCGGCCGGCGACACGTACAAGGCCCTGGAGTGCTTCCAGTTCTTCGCCGACCGCGCCGACCTGGCCGGTACGGCGCCGAGCGTGCCGGCCACCATGTCCTGGACGCGGATGTCCCCGTGGCTCCCGTGGATGGCGCGCGGGCAGCGCCCCGGCGGCCTCACCTTCCACTGCAGGGGCCGCAAGCTCGGCGCGTACGAGGAGGTGCCCGAGCGCACCCGCGACTACATCGCCGCGCACCACCCGGAGTTCGCGCACGCCCCGGAGAAGTGGAGCGAGCCGAACGAGACGAGCTGGACCTACTTCCGCAAGCTCAACCCGCCGAAGTGACCGGTGGGCCCCGGCCCCCGGCGCCTTGTACATGACGACTGTTGTGCAAAAGTGGGCGCGTCCCTAGCGTCTCCTCCCATGGAGACGCGATCCGCCGGATACACGGCAGTGGAATACGGGGACGTCAGCGTGCTCGTCGGGGCCCACAAGGGCGCCTATCCGTACGGGAATTCGCTGCTCGTGCGCGGCGCGGACGCATCGCTGGTCGTCGACCCCTCGCTGTCGCTCGTCGACGCCGCGCCGCCCGCGGACGCGGTGCTCGTCAGCCACGCGCACGAGGACCACATCGCCGGTCTCGGCAGCTACGAGGTGCCCGTCCACGTGCACAAGGCCGACCTGGAGGCGCTGCGTTCACGCGAGGCGCTGGTCGCCGGGTTCGGGCTGCCGACGGCGGAGGCCGAGGCATTCGACGCCATGATGCGGGACCAATTCCACGTACACGGGCGCCCGGACGCCGAGGGCTTCGAGGACGGCGCCGTCTTCGACCTCGGCGGGCGTACCGTGACCGTCGTGCACCTCCCCGGCCACACGAGCGGCCACTGCGGTTTCCTGATCGAACCCGAGGGATTCCTGTTCGTGGCGGACATCGATCTGACCTCGTTCGGGCCGTACTACGGCGATGTGGGCAGCAGCCTCGCGGACTTCGAGGCGTCGATGCGCCGGTGCCGGGAGATCGACGCGCGCTGGTACGGAACGTCCCACCAGAAAGGCGTGATCGAGGGCGCCGCAGAGTTCGGGCGCCGGCTCGACGCCTTCGCCGGCGTGGTGGAGAAGCGCGACGCGGAACTCCTGACCTTCCTGCGCGAGCCCCGGACGCTCGCCGAGATCGCCGAACACCGGCTGGTCTACCGGCCGCACGTCGAGGGCGCCCACGTGGAGCCGGTCGAACGCAGGACGGCGGCCCAGCACCTGGAGCGGCTGCTGAGCGCCGGGCAGGTCGCGGAGGTGGAGGAGGGGCGTTACCGGGCGCAGTAGTCGCCCCGGTCAACTCCCGTGCGCAGAAGCCCCGTTGAGGCTCGCGAGGTGACGTACGCGATCCTGCGCAAGCGCCCGCAGCGGTGCCGCGCACGACGCTACGCTCGTGGCGGTTGACCGTACGAGCGTCGCGAGCGCCCCGCGTTCACGCCGCCGGGGCCGCGGCCGGCAAGGAGGGGCCTGTGTCGGGTGCCGGGGCCGGAGGGCTGCACCTCACCCAGTTCGGCAGGTGGTGGCGGGTGACGAGGCCCTGGCCGCCGGCGCTGCGTCCGTATCTGCACAGTTACGCCGGCTACTGGGAGACGGGGCGGCCGATGCCGTACCAGGCGCGGCTCGTTCCCACGGGCCGGGCCGTGCTGGTGCTCAACCTCAGGGAACCCTTCGCGCAGGTACGCCGTACGCGCGAGGAGGGAAGCGGCGGCGGCGTGGTCGGCTCGCTGATCGCCGGGCTGGAGGACGGGCCGCGGACGGTGGCGCACCCCGGCGGGCAGGAGGCGATCCGCCTGGAGCTGACGCCCGTCGGCGCGTACCGGCTCTTCGCCGTGCCCATGCGGGAGTTGACCAACCGTGTGGTCGACCTCGCCGACGTACTGGGCCCCGGAACCCGCGTACTGCTGGAGCGCATGGAGGCCACCGACGACTGGGCCACCCGCTTCGACCTGCTGGACGCCGCCCTGCTCGCCCGCCTCGAACGGGGGCCCGAGCCGGCGCCCGAGGTACGCCACGCGTGGCGGCTGCTCACCGGCGCGGCGGGCGCAATGCCGATCGCACGCATCGCCTCCGAGGTCGGCTGGAGCCAGGGGTATCTGGTGCGGCGCTTCACCCAGCAGGTCGGCCTCGCGCCCAAGTCCGCCGCACGGGTGCTGCGCTTCCACCGCGCGGTGGGGCTGCTCGCGCTCCAGGGCGCGGAGCCCAGCGCGGTGTCGGCCGCCTGCGGGTTCTACGACCAGGCGCATCTCAACCGCGAGTTCCGCGCACTGGCCGAGACCACGCCGGGACAGGTGGCGGACGCGCGCTGGATGGAGGGGGCGCTGGCGCGCTGAGGGGGCGTGGTGTGTGTGGGCGAGACTTCGGGTCCCTCGGGCGCCGGTCCGGCAGGTCAAATTCGTCCAAGACGGCTGTGCCGACCCGTCGTTAGGGTCTCCGACAGTGATCCTTCCGGAGGCCACTTCTCGTGGTACGGGGGCCGGGACCGTGATCACAGACGGGGGATGGGCCCGGGCGCCGGCACACAGGACGGCGCCCGGGACCCGGACCTCCTGTCACCGGGGGCGTGGTGCCCCCCCCCGTCCCGCTAGCGGAGGGCGGTCGCGTTGGCGGGTGATCCCACTCCGCCTGTCAGGGCGAGCGGCTTCACGGTGAGGAGGCTGTCCCAGCGGCCGGTGGCGCGGCAGTCGGCGGCGAGTGCGGTGAGGTTCCACAACTCGCCCAGCGGCAGGCCGAGTTTGGCGAGCAGCTCCTGGTGCATCATGCCGCCGTCCTCGGGGGCGCTGTCGGCGAAGTCGCCGCCATCGCGTACGGGGAGCACCTCGACCGCGAAGGTGTCGCCGGCCATGAGGGCGATGCGGTGGTCCCAGCACCACGCGGCGAAGTCGCGGCTCTGGGTGAAGCCCGTCGCCCGGCGCTGCGCGCGGGCCTCGGCGCGTTCGCCGGGAGTGGTGTTCACGTACCAGTGGGCCCACCCGGTGTGGACCATCACCAGGTCGCCGGGCTCGACGCGGCATCCCTGCGCGTCGAGGGCGTCGTCCAGGAGGCCGGTGGTGAGGGCGGGGCCTTCGGCGTGGGCCAGCGGGGTGCCCCGGTCGCGGAGCAGTCCCTCGATGTCGATGAGCACTCCGCGGCCCGCCAGGGGCCGTTCGGCCCAGAGCTGCACTCCCAGGCGGGGGCCGCGCGGGCGGATCTCCTCGTCGGGTACGCCGTTGTAGAAGCCGTGTCCGGAGGCGCGGCGGTGGCGCAGGCCGTCGATCTGGCTGGTGGCCTGGAGGTGGAAGTTGTCCAGGTGGTCGTCGCGCGCCTGGTCGTGCGCGGCCGTGATGTGGTGCCGGGGGATGTCGCGGGCCTTGGCCATGGGCGGGTCGAAGGCGTCCAGCGGGTAGTCCAGGTTGAAGGCGAGGCCCCGGGTGACGCTCCGGGCCGCGTCCCGTATCTGGTCGCTCCCGGCGAAGTTGGCCATGCCGCGCTCGGGTTCGGGGTGGTCGTCGAACAGGTGCCAGCTGGAGCCTGCCGGTGCGTCGGTACGCCGGGTGAGCTGGTGGTAGGTGGGCATCGTCATGGCTCGGGCGCTTTCTGTCAGGGGCGGCTTTCCGCGGGGCGGCGTGCGGTTTCTGTCAGGGGCGGCGTGCGGTTTCTTTGAGGGGCGGCGAGCGGCTTCCGTCAGGGGCAGCGTGCGGCGATCTCGTCCGCTGCCCTGCGGACCTCGCCGATGAGGCGGGCGTGGTCGTCCTGGGTGAGTTCGCTGCCCGTGCCGGTGATGCTGAGCGCGCCCAGTACCTCCTCCTCGCGGCGTACGGGTGCGCTGACGGCGGTGACGTCGAGGACGCGTTCGCTGACGGACAGGGCGTAGCCCTCGCGCCGGACTCGGCGGAGATCGGCCTCCAGATCCTCGGCGGTGACGTGTTCGCCGGAGATCCGGGTGAACGGGGTGTACTGCTCGATAAGGGCGTGCAGTTCGTCCTCGGGGAGCCAGGCGGCCAGGGCCTTGCCGGCGCCGAGGTGCAGCGGGAGCTTCTCCCCGATGGGGAGCTGGTAGCGCAGGGGGTTGCGGCTCTGGACGCGGGCGATGAGGACGCGGGAGAGCCCGACGCGCACGTACAGGCTGGCCGCCTGGCCCGCGGTGGCGGCGAGTTCCTGCAGGACGGG
Organism: Streptomyces odontomachicola; assembly: GCF_039605595.1. Classification (NCBI taxonomy): domain Bacteria; kingdom Bacillati; phylum Actinomycetota; class Actinomycetes; order Kitasatosporales; family Streptomycetaceae; genus Streptomyces; species Streptomyces odontomachicola. The sequence continues at coordinate 184,477 of NZ_JBCFOK010000014.1, read as the reverse complement.
GAGGGCGATCTGGCTGAGGCGGTTGTTGACGAGGAAGGCGTGCGCGGTGGCGACGGCGGCCGGTCCTGCTACGTAGCCGATGTCCTCCTTCGCGGCGTATCCGCGCTCGATGAGCACGTTGAGGATGCGCTGGGTCGTGGCGACGTGCAGGTCGGCGCGGCGTGCGACCTCGCTCAGGCGCAGCGGCTGCCGGGTGTCCTCCAGGACGGCCAGGACGTCGAAGGCCCGGTCGAGGGAGCGCATGGCGGAGGCGGGCGCGGCGGAGGGTGGCATGGCGGCTCCTGGATGGTCTGCTCGTCACGGCTGGCCCGATAAGACTTATCACCATGTGAGCAGTGGGGTGTGGATCGCACGGGACCCATCCGGGAACGCGCGGGCTACTGGGCGCTGTTGGGGGCGTTGACGGGGTTGACGGGGTTGACGGGGCTGACGGAGTGGGCGGGATTGGCGTCGTCGGCGGAGCCGCCGGTGTTGGCGGCTGTCGCGTGCTCGCGGTGCTGGTCGTGGGCGTGCGGTCCGGGCGGCTCGGCCCGGCGGTAGGAGAGCGCGAACGCGAGGATGCCGCTGATGCCCGCGGCGATGCAGGTGGCGGGCTGAACGCTGCTCTGGGCCCGCGCCACCCAGCGGGCGTCGCCGAGCACGATGCCGGCGGACTGGCCGAGGACGATGGCGGCTCCGCCGAGCAGGAAGGCGAGGATGCTGAGGCGGAAGAGGGGGTGCAGCAGGCGGGGAACCATGGAGTGGCCTTTCGCTCAGAGCCCTTCGCTCAGACGGGCAGCAGGCCGGTGGCCACGGCGGCGCCGATGAGCAGGATCGGGAGGCAGTAGTACGTGACCAGGGGCAGGAAGGTGCGGGACGGGTCGACGCCGGCGATGCCGCTGGCGACGTAGATCGGCGCTCCGGACGGGGGCGAGGCGCCCTCGGTCGAGGCGAAGATGAGCACGGCGACGCACGCGGTGGCGGGCGGCACGCCGGCGCCGACCAGCGAGGAGACGGCGACCGGGCCGATGGCGGCCATGGTGGCGCTGGCGGTGAGCGGGACGGCCACACCGACGACGAGGAGGCCGACGATCAGGGCCATCGCCCACAGCGGGGCGTCGATCCCGGCGAGCAGGTCGGTGAGCTGCTGCGGCAGGCCGAGCTCGCCCAGCACGTTGGAGGCGGAGAAGGCGGCCACGATGGTCACCCCGATCACCCCGAACTGCGGGGCGGCGCCGCCGAGCACCGACCACCACTCGCGGCCCGAACGCGGCAGATGGCGGTGGCCGAGCAGGAGGACGGTGGCGATCAGGAGCACCGGGATCCAGGTGATCAGACTGATGGCGTCCGACATCTCCGTACCGACCCAGGCGCCGACCGACGCGCCGGGCGGCCCCTTGGTGAGCAGCAGCGGCACCGCGATCGCCGCGAACAGGAACAGGCTCGTCCACCCCGTGCTCAGGCTGGTGCGCAGCGGGAGCAGGTCGGCGCGGTCCATCGCCTGGACCTTGTGCCGGCGCACCATGACGAAGGCGGCGATCATGCGGTAGCCCAGGCACCACAGGCCGCCCAGGAAAAGGGGCAGCACGATGTCGTCGGTGCCGGCCATGGACGCCACACCGGCCGTGCCCATCAGGATGAACATGGTGGAGCTGAAGGGGAAGGTCACGCCCATGCCGGCGCCGCCCGCCGCCACCGTGGCGGCGAGTTCGCCGCTGACCTTCGAGCGCTTCATCCACGGGATGGTCACAGAGCCGACCGCCGCGGTCACCGCCGCGCCGACGTGCGCGATGGCGCCGAAGATCCCGGCGGCGAGCGTGGAGGTGTAGACGGGACCGCCGCGCAGCCGTCCGAGCAGGGAGTTGAGGATGCCCAGTAGCTGGTCGAGCACGGGGGTGCGGGCGAGCAGATAGCTCATGAACACGAACGCGAGGGCGGCGAAGGTGACTTCCTCGTGCATGGCCTCGGCGAACCCGGTCCACAGGACGTGCCCGATGTCCCCGCCCGCGAACAGCCCGGTGATCAGGAGGCCGACGATCAGGGCCTCGCCGATGTTCCGCTTGAGGACGGCGTTCCACACGATGATGGCCGCGATGTAGCAGGCCAGCGCCCAGACGGCGATCATGGTGTGCCTCCCGCGACGGGTGCTGGGGCCGCGGCGGTTGGGGCCCCGGTGGCTGGGTCTGCGGCGGCTGGGTCCGCGGTGGCTGGGTCCGCGGTGGTCGGGTCTGCGGCGGCCGGGGTCCCGGTGGTCGAGGTCTCGGCGGTCGAGGTCCCGGCGGTCGAGGTCTCGGCGGTCGGGTCCGCCGCGGCGCGGATGTCGGCACGCCGCCGTGCCTCCTCGGCCTCCACCTCGCGGGCGGCGGCCAGGACGGTGGCGGCGCGCTCGGCGGGAACGACCGCGACGCCGTCGCCGTCAGCGCAGACGAGATCGCCCGGCCGGCACACCACCCCGCCGACGGCCACGGGCACGCCGACCCTGCCGGGCCCCGACTTGTAGGGGCCGGCCGGTGTGACGGCGCGGGCCCACACCGGGAAGCCCATCTCGGTGAGCACCTCGACGTCGCGGGCCGCCCCGTCGAGCACCATGCCCACCACGCCGCGCGCACGGGCGCGTTCGGCGATGAGTTCGCCGACAAGCGCGCGGGAGACGTCGCCCTCGCCGTTGACCACGAGTACGTCGCCGGGCTCGGCGATGCGTACCGCCTCGTGCAGAGCCTGGTTGTCGCCTGCCCGGGTCCACACCGTGCGCGCGGTGCCCACTGCCCTGGCCCCCGGCCACAGGGTGCTGATGCCGGAGTCCAGCAGGCCCAGACGGTCCGTTGCGTCACCGATGTTCGCCGTGGGCAGGTCCTCGTACGCGGCCACGAGCTCCCGCGTGACGCGGGTGGTGTCGCGCAGGCCCTCGGCGCGTCCCGCCAGGAAGTGCAGGCGGCTGACCTCCCGCGCCAGGCCGTCGTCGAGACCCATCTCCGCGACGAGCTCCGCCGCGGCCGCGACCTCGCGCCCGCGGCGCTCCGCGTGCTTGGCCGTGCCCTGGTACAGCCGTTCCAACGTGGCCTCGCCGTCGGCGAGTTCCCGCGCGATCTGCTCGCGCACCCACGGCTCGTCGCCGGCCGCCCTGGCCGCTTCGACGGCCTGCACGATGACGGCGGCGAGGCCCTTCATGAACAGGCTGCGCAGCAGCTTGCGCGCCGAGGCCGCGCCCGGCTCGGCGCCCAGGTCCTCCAGTGGGGCACCGAGGGCGCCGAAGTGGTCCGCGAGTGCGGGGGCGCCCTCGCCGCTGGCCACCAGGGCGGTGCGGTGACGGTATTTGGGCACCGAGCCGATGACCGCGACGTCCGCGAACGCCGCGGGCGACGAGGCGCTGACGGCCTCGGCGATCCGGCGCTTCACCGCGGGAGCGGCGGCGTTCATGTCCGCGTAGACCGCGCCCTGCTCCAGATGCGGCGCGACCTCCCGTGCCACGGCGAGCGCGGCCTTGCCGCCGGTGAGGCTCAGCACCAACGCGCATCCGCTGACGGCCTCGGCGGCCGTGCCGACCCGCAGCACCCCCGCCGGGGTCGCCACCTGGCCCGGATCGAATCCGGACACCTCCCATCCCTGTTCCACGAACCCCACCGCATACAGCGCCCCCGCCTCGCCCAACCCGAGAATCCCGACCTTCACCTTCACGCCTTTCTCATGCAGTGATAATTTCTCTCATTGAGTGCGTGAGGATGGTGCTTGGGCGCCCTGCGGGCGTCAAGAGGTGCTGGTGGATCAATCGAAATTGGCCACGGGGCGGGGGTACTTCGGCGCTGCCACGCTCAACTCCCTACGGATGCGCGCCAGTAGCGAGTCCGTAGCGCGTCAGTAGAGATAGGTGTCGACCACGAGCGCGGCCTACCCCGCCAGCAGCGCGTACGTGGTGGTGCGGTGGGCCGGGGCGTTGCGCAGGGGCCCCAGGCCCAGCGCGAGGGTCGCGGCGGCGAGGGCGAAGACACCCGAGCCGGCGTCCTGCCAGCTCACCGGGAAGACCGCCACGGGCGCGTCAGTGAAGAACCGTTCCCCGTTGCTGCGGGCGGCCGCGCCAGGCCCAGCGCGTGCGGCATCCCGTGTACGACCGGGCCGGTGCTCGTACAGCGCGGCATGGCTGGACGGCCAGCCCCAACGTCCCCGGTGGCAGTGCTGGAGCGTTGTACGTGACGGTCCTCCGCCCGTGTCTGGGGCGTTGGCGTCGCGGGCGGCCGCGTCAGGCCCTGCGCGCATGGCTTCGGGTGTGCGGCCGAGCTCGGCGCTTGCGCAACGCGGCGTGATCGGACGGCCGCCCCAACATCCCCAGCGCGGCGGTGCCGAAGTGGCGCGCGGCAGTCACTCGACCGCGCCGAGGACGTTGCCTCCGCGGACGGCCAACCGCAAGGGCGTCCGCGCCCTTCGGCAACCTCGCGAAGCGGAAACCCTCAGACCCTCACGCCCCCTTCCGGAACACCAGCACCTCCGTGGACGCGAACCCCAGTGGCGCCAGGAAGGCGGACTCCAAGCGGCAGCCGAGCGTCGCGAAGAGGTCCACGCACACCCGGCGCGGCATCGCGGCCGGGTAGGAGTCGTGGCCCGCGCCGCCCTTGGTCGCCCACGCGTGCATCGTGGCCGGATCCAGGCAGTTCTCCGTCATCACGTCGAAGACGATGCGGCCGCCGGGCCGCGCGACGCGCGCCATCTCGAAGAAGTAGCGCGAAGAGCCGAGGAAGGTCAGGGTGTTGAAGACCTTGTGGGCCTGTACGAGGTCGACGCTCCCGTCGGCCGTCGGGGCGAGGCTGCACTCCGCTGTCGGCCGGGCGACCACGCCGAAGGTGGCCACCAGGTAGTCGGCCCAGGGCGCCGCCGTCTCGTAGATCTCGTAACGCGCGGGCGAGCACTCCTTGAGGGTCTTCTCCAGGTAGCGTCCGGACCCGGGCCCGATCTCCAGCACCGTGTCGGGCCCGCCGGCGAAGACGCCGCGATTCCGCAGTTCATCGATGGTGGACTGGGTGGCGCCCGGCGTCCCGTTCATGACCTCGTCGATGTAGTCGCCGACCGGGAGACCGGCCTTGCGCGCCGCCTGCACCGTCGCCTCGAACGGGATGAAGTCGTCCACCCCGCCGCGGTTGTTGGTGCTGCGTACGATGTCGAACCCCGCCCGCCCCAAGAGCCGCTTGACTCCCGACTTCACCACTGACGTCCCCTTCCCTGCCGTAACCATCAGGTATGTGCCTCCAGACCGACTCCGCCCGACTCCGCCCGACTTCGCGCGGAGAGGCCAACTCGCGTACGCCCAGCGGCCGTTCATGACCGCTCGGACCCGATCAACCGGTCACGTTCGGACAGCGGTGCCCTCCTCAGGTGTTCCTCCACCGCGGCGGCCACCCGCGGCGAGGCGAAGGCCGTGCCGCACACGAAGCGCATCAGCGGGCCGTAGGCGGCCGCGGCCGGCAGGCCGGTGAAGTACAGGCCCGGCACGGTGGAGGCGAACTCCGCGTCCAGGCGCGGGAATCCGCCCGTGCGCCCGAGCGCGCCCAGCAGCGCGGGCGAGAGGAAGCCGAGCGCCTCCAGCCGCGGCCGGTAACCGGTGGCGGCCAGCACATGATCGGCCCCCAGACGCTCGACCCGCCCGGAGGCGTGCCGCGTGGTCAGCGCCATGCCGTCCCCCGCGGCCTCGGCGCCGACGATGCGCCGCCTGGCCAGCACCGGTATCCGCTCCTGCACACGCTCCTTGAGCCACCACGCGCCGAGGGGGCCGAGCACCTCGCGTACGAGCCGCAGCCGGAGCCCGGCGGGCAGCCGGTGTACGGCCGGGGCGTGGTTGACCACCCCGTACAGCCCCCAGGAGCGGCCCAGCGGGGTGTCGGGCCGCCAGTGCGGCGGCGGGGTGGGCGGCGCGCCGAAGCCGATGCCGCGTCCACGCACCAACAGCCGTACGCGCGCGCCGTGTTCGTGCAGCAGCGCCGCGCTCTCCAGCGCGGACTGCCCGGCGCCGACGACGATCACCTGCCGGCCGGCGAAGGCGGACAGGTCGCTGCGCCGGCTGCTGTGGGTGATGCGGGCGTGCGAGGCGTCGGGTGCGCCGGGTGCGGCTTGTGCCAGTACCGGCGGCAGATGCGCGAAGCCGGTCAGCCCGCTGGCGACCACGACGGCCCCGGCCCGCAGCCTCTCGCCGGAGGAGAGCGTGATCGGGAAGCCCCCGTACCGACGGTCCACGGCCAGGACCCGTTCGTCCTCCACCTCGGGCACCAACTGCTCGGCGTACCAGCGGCCGTAGCGTACGAACACTTCGATCGGCACCTGCTCGTCCTCGCCCCGCTGCGGTTCCCCCGCCTCCCGGCAGAAGTCGGCCAGCGTGTGGCCGGGGCGCGGAGCGGAGAGGGTGGAGGCGGCGGGCGGGGACTTCAGCAGCATGCCCGCGGGCATGTGCCGCTCCCAGCTCTCCATGGTCGAGCCGAAGATCCGTACGCGCAGGCCGCGCGCATTGAGATGCGCGGCGGTGGACAGGCCGTACGGGCCCGCCCCGATCACGACGACAGTCGCAGACATGAGTCCCCCCGGGCAGCCGTCGTCGTCGGACGGGACGGTCTGCCGGTGATGGTGGATGGCGGTCGGATGTGCGGGGTGCGTCGCTCGCCGCGGCGGCCCGGCGGGCCGGGCCTCACAGCGGATTCACGCGGCGAGCGTGACGCCGGGCGGGGGACCCCGGCGTACGACGCAGCCCGCGAGCGCCAGTTCTCTGGGAGAGGCGGGGGCGGGTGGCGGTTCGGTGCGGGCGCGCGCCACCGTGGGCACGACCAGGCGCGAGCAGACCAACAGCAGCGCATGCCGCAAGCGCGCGCACCACGCGCGGAGTTCGTCGGCGGTCTTCGCGAGCAGGGAGAGCAGTACGCGGCGGCCGCTGCGCTCGCTGTGCAGCAGGCAGGCGAGGAGCACTGTCAGTACCAGGTGCGCGGCCAACAGGGGCCACGCTTCACTGGCCTTGCCGTGTGCGGGCCCGGCGTACGCCGCGAAGCAGCATGCGCTCAGCGCCTGCACCCTGAGGTACACCGTCAACTGCCGCCGCAGCACGGCGAACCGCCCGCTCCACACCAGCGCCAGAGCGAACAGCAGCCCCGCCACCGCGGTGCGGCCGACCTCGGAGACCGGGGTGTCGAAGACGGCATGATGGCCGGCCGTGACCAGCGCGGTGCCCAGCGCCGCGAGCATCCCCGCGTGGGCAGCCGCCTTGAACACCGCGTACGGCATCCGGCCGTAACGGTGCACACGCGACACAGAAGTCGAAGCCACCATGACCGGGTCATTGTGGTCGGGGGCGTGGGCCGGTGTCACCGGCGAGATGTCGCCGGGGCGGGGCGCGTGGCCGGAACGCGGCGCAGCCGGGGTGGCACTCGTGTGCCTCCGGGGCTCCGCCGGGCCTTCTGCTCCGCTTGGCCGACCCGGCATGCGTCTCTTGCGTGGCCTGCCCGTACGCCGGCTGCGGCGAGGCCGGAGGCGCCCGGGCCACGGCGGGCCTTCCGAGCGCAGCACCCTGCCCGCCCTGCCGTATCTGGCGGGCGCAGATCGTCCGGAACGTGACGCGGGGGCCGGCGCGCGCCGGGTGCGGGACGGGAGGGTCCCCTTTCGGAGCGGCGTGGGTTCGGGGCGCGGGCGCTGGGCACGGGTGGGGCGGCGTGGTCCGCCGGCTGCCTTCCGGGAGCGGGGAGAGCGAGGCGGGTGTGGCCAACTCCCGGGCCCCTGCGCGACGTTGAGGCAGTGCGGCCGGCGGCTCTGGCGTGCTCGATCGAGGGGTGTCCGACAGCGGGGTTCGTCCGGCATCGGGGGTCGTCCGGCACAGCGGCGTACGCCGTCCCCGCCCGGCAGTCGTGTGCAAGTGCGGGCGTGAGCCCTTGAGTTCGGGGCGAGGAATGGTAGGGATGGAGGCGCATGATCGCGTGAGGCGTTCGGCTCCCCGGTCGCGGCGGGGTGCCACTAGTCGTGTCTGGAGGTCCCTGTCATGCGTGTGCTCGTCACCGGCGCGTCCGGCTGGGTGGGCTCCGCCGTCGTACCGGAGATGGTCGCGGCCGGGCACCAGGTCAGCGGGCTGGCCCGCTCGGAGGCTTCAGCGGCCGTCGTCGAGGCGGCGGGTGCGGTGAGCGTACGCGGCTCCGTCGAGGACCATGACGTGCTGCGGGAGGCCGCGGCTCGCGCCGACGCGGTAATCCACCTCGCGTTTCCGGTGGAGCGCGCGCTGTCGGGAGGGATGGCCGAGGCGGTCGCCTCCGACGTCGCCACGATCCGGGCGCTGGGGGAGGGGCTGGCGCCAGGCGGGCCGATCGCCGTCGCGTCCGGCACCGTGGGGCTGGCGCGGGACGGGGTGCCCGCCACCGAGCGCGATCGGCCCGCGCCCGACGCGCTCCTCGCCGCGCGGCAGCCCTCGGACGAGGCCGCGCTCGCGCTCGCCGAGCGCGGTCTGCGGCCCACCGTCGTACGGCTGGCTCCGACCAATCACGGCGAGGGCGACAACGGCTTCGTACCGCACCTGATCGACACCGCGCGCCGGACCGGCTTCTCGGGCTACCCCGGGGATGGTTCCTCGCGCTGGCCAGCGGTGCATGTGCGGGACACCGCCCGCCTCTTCCGGCTGGCGATCGAGGGCGCGCCGGCGGGGTACCTGCACGCCGTGGCCGAGGAGGGCGTCGCGCTCCGCGAGATCGCCGAGACCATCGGGCGCCATCTCGGCCTGCCGGCGCGGTCGGTGCCGATGTCCCAGGTCGATGACCATTTCGGGTTCCTGGGAGCGTTCCTCACATCGGACAGCCCCGTCTCCAACACCCTCACCCGGAAGTGCACCGGCTGGACCCCGACCGAGGCCGGCCTGCTGGAAGACCTCGACCAGGGGTACTACTTCGAGCCGCGCGGGGGCACCGCCTAGCACGCCAGGCGCAGTCCGCCGCCACTCCAGCGGGGAACGACCGATCCGCCCCAGGTGAAGAAGCCGCCGGCTGGGGCCGTCGTCCGGGAGCGAGGCCAGGTGGACGGCGCCCCGCGCGGCCGAACTGCACACCGGCAGCGAGGAGTTCCGGCAGGCCTGGCGGGCGCGTTCGGCCCGCACTCCGGAGCGCCGAACTCTCGGCGGTCCGGGCGGAGTTGACCACTGCGCCGCCGGGTGGTGAGCGGGCGTGAGCGAGGAGCGAGTGCTCCGGTCGGACCGGTGTGAACCTTCGGTTACGCCGCGACCACCGAAACCTCGCATCCGACCGCTTGACGCGCCGGATACCGCCGCCGAGTTCGCCCGTGCGGTCCGCGCGGGATCGAAACTCTCCACCGCCTTCATCAGCCCCACAGCGGCCACCTGCTCCAGATCCTCCACGTCCTCCCCGCGACGCGGGAACGCCTTCGTCTCCTATGCGGTTCCCACCATCACCGGAGAGCTCAAGCGGCACTTCCGCGACAACCTGCGGGAGGTGCATGTGCCGCGCCGCGTCCAGGTGTTGCGCAACCAGGTCCGCGCGGCCGCGCAGGAGGTCTCCGGGGACGGCCGGGCGCCGACGGCGGAGCGGCCGGCCGCGCACACCGGGCTGAGCGAGGAGGATGTACGGCTGGGCCTGGAGGCGCTGCACAGCTTCCGCACCCTGTCGCTGGACGCGCAGATGACGGGCGCGGACGACGACTTCACCCTGCTCGACGCCCTCCCCGGGGCGGGGTCAGGACCGGTGCGCGGCGTCGTCGGGCCGTCGCTCAGCGGCGAGTCGGCGCCGGGCGGTCTCGAGCGCGCCGGCCACCTCGCGCGTACCGGTGCTCACGCACAGCGTGTACTCCACGTCCTCCACCTGCTGCCTCAGCTCGGGGCCGTCCCCCTGCTCGCGCAGCAGGGTCAGGGCCTCGCGCTGGCCCAGGAGGCTTTGCAGCACCTCGGGGCGGGCTTGCAGCATGATCTTGGCGTCCTTCCACGCGGTGGGATCCGGTTCTCGACGGTTCGACGGGGCCGTGCGGCGTGTCCGCGGGCCTCCCGGAGGCGCGCCGGGACCTCCGGGAGCGGTCCCGCCTCACACGGAGAACCAGGGAACGGGATACCCCTCACAAGCCCGGCCACACTCGCATTTCGGACAAGGTGAACGGGGGTTCAGGGAGCGCTTCCGGGCGGGCGGGGTCAACGATCGGGGTCGGCGGGTGGGGGCCCTCGAAGGCCCCTCGCGCCTTCGAGGGCGCCCCCCGGATCACGCCCCGGTCGAGGACGCCGCACCGAATACCCGCCCGCGGGCAGGTGACGCTCCGTGCGGGTACGTCCCTCGAAGTTCCCCGGGTGGTGTCCGACCGGGACCGGCGCTTCACCGCATCGGCCTCCCCTGGCCGGGGTGCCCGTGGCCCCCTCCCGGCAGGGGCTGGGTAGTTTTCCCGTATGACTGCGGAGCAGGAGGACGACCCGTTTTCGGACATCTGCGATGTGTGCGGCCGGCGGGTGTCGCGGGAGGTGCACTTCGACCTCGTACGGGATTCCTCGGCCATCCATCCCGAGGAGCCGTCGCAGGACGGCAAGCGCCTGCTGACGGTCTGTTGCGCCGAGCACCTGGAGGCGCTGCGGGAGGAGTACCGCCGACGCCCCTTCGTGGAAGAGGAGTTGTGGACCGGGAAGATCGAGCGGGCCCTGCGCGAACATCCGGAGGGGCTCACCCGCGGGCGGCTGAGCGAGGTCACCGGCCTGCACCCCGACGACGTCGAGCGGGCGATGGCGTGGAACAACGACAGGCTCCAGCGCTTGCGGGAGGGATTCGACGAGGGCCGTGGCGGGGGCGCGGGGGCCTGAGGGAGAGTGAGGCGGGGCCTGTGCGCCGGTCCGGGGCGGGCCGTCTGGCCTCAGTCGGCCTCAGCGCGCGAGGGACGCGCGGGCCTCGGGGTGCTGGGCGCCGTGGTCGTGGGCGGTGGCGAACTCCTCCAGCAGCCTCTCGGTGTCGGTGAGCAGGACCCCGTAGGTGGGCCAGGCCGGGTCGGAGGCGCAGTTCGTCCGCAGGTCACGCTGCCGGGCCCGGCCCTCTACCAGCGCCCCGTCGGCGGGGGAACCGCCGCCGTCCTCCCCGGCGGGGGTGCCGATGACGCCGGGGACGTTCTCCACCACCCGCAGGAGTTCCGCGTACGAGGAGAGGAAGCCGTCGCCCGGGGCGGGGGTGTCGGGGTCGTCGATGATGCGCAGCAGCGCGTAGCAGATGCTGCGCATCTGTTCTCCGGCGCGGGCCAGGGCCTCCAGCAGGGTGCGGTAGCCGCGGAAGCTGGTGGGGGTGGGGCGGGAGCGTATGAGGCGGCGCGGGTTCCATACGACGCTCTCGGAACCGGACTCCACCGCCTGCCGCGCGCTGTTGACGCTCATGTCCAGCGGGCGGGAGCGGTGCAGCCAGTCGGCCACCGTGTCGCGTTCCGGCATGCCCTGTTCCAGCCCTTCGCTCATGTCGTGCAGCAGCGCGCACAGTGCGTCGGAAGCGTGGGCGATGCCCTGGGAGGCGGTGCGGTAGCGAAGCGGCGGCATGACCAGCAGGGCCACCGCCAGTCCCACGCCGGCGCCGAGCAGCGCCATGGCGATGATCTGCCACACGGTGGTGGTGGAGGTGCCCAGCAGGGCGTTGAAGGCGAAGACCGCGGCGACCGACACCTGCAGGCCCTGGCTGCCGAGGCGCTGCCAGCGGCCCACCACCAGGGCGACGGCCAGCATCGCCGCGAAGGCCCACGCGTTCTGCCCCAGCAGCGGCCCCGCCGCCCCGGCCGCGAGCACGCCGACGACCACGGCCAGTACGTAGCGCAGCGTCTGCATCAGGGAGCGGTAGGCGGTGGACTGCACGACCAGCAGCGCGGTGAAGGGGGCGTACGTCGGCTGAGGCGAGGCGATCACGTCCTGGGCCAGCACCCAGGCGGTCACTCCGGCAAGACCGCTTTTGAACAGCAGATACAGCGTCTCGCGCTCCGGGCCTCCGTAGGCCCGCATCCGGTGCGCGGCCTCTTTGAGGCGGTGGACGGCGCGGCGGCGCCGCTCCACCCACCCGATGTCGTGCACGCGCGCGGCCGCCTGGGTGGGGGACGTGCCCGTCGAGTCAGGGGACAACCAGAGCCTCCGTCGTGCAGCGCGCTTGTGAGGGGCGGGCGGATCCGCCCCGGCGCGGGGTACCCCCGGCCGCGCCCTCCTACCTTCGTGGTGTCGGCGCGAGAGCGGTGATTGTGTCCCGCCGGGATGGCAACCCGGCGGAGATGACCGAGAAGAACCCCGACCCCGACCCGCGCAGCACCACGGGACTGGAACGCGGGGGCCAGGTGCCTCCCGGTGAGACGCCGCCCGCCGAGGGCGGGACGCCGGACGCGGGGCCCGAGGAGACGCACAACCCCTCCCACGGCTGGGCCGCGACGCCGCTGGTCCTGCTGGGGATCGTGGTGCTCTGCTTCGTGATCTTCTTCGCGGCGTGGATCTTCATGCTGTGAGGGAGCGGGCCCCTCCGTGCCGGTGAACGGTGCTCCGTACGAGGCGACCGTCGTCCCGTACGGGAGAACGGGGGACCGTCACCTCGTACGGACGGGTGGCCGGCGTCCCGTACCGGCGACCGGTGACCGGCGCGAGCCCGCCCGCCGGCGGTCGGCCCGGGGCCCGTTGTGGACGCTAGTCCAGCGCGCTGTCTCCCGAGCGCGGCGGAACGGCGTCCAGGGCGCCGAGCGTGGCCGGGCTGAGCGTGACGTCCGCGGCCGCGACGTTCGCCTCCAGGTGCGCGGGGTCCGCCGTGCCGGGGATCAGCAGCACGTTCGGCGCGTGGTGGAGCAGCCAGGCGAGGCCGATCTGAGCCGGGGTCGCGCCCGACTCCCGTGCTGCGGCGGTCACGGCGGGCTCGTCCGTGACTTTCGGCATCCCCTCGAAGGCGCCGCCGAGCGGGAAGTACGGAACCCAGGCGATCCCCTCCTCCCGGCACAGGCCCAGCATGTCCTCGTCGTCGCGGCTCAGCAGGCTGTACGCGTTCTGCACACAGGCGATGCCCGCGGGCAGGGCGCGGCGCAGCACGTCCATGGAGACGCTGCTGAGGCCGATCGCGCCGATCTTGCCCGCGTCCCGCAGCGCGATCAGCTCGGCGAGCTGGTCGTCGAGGGGCACGAGCTGGTCCCCCTCGGCGCGCAGGCCGGGACCCGTGTCCGTACGGCGGAGGTTGACCAGAGGGATCTGCTCGGCCTCCAGGGTGGCCAGGTTGTCCTCGACCGCGGCGCGCAGTTGCTCGGGACGCTGGGCGAGGCGGAGCGGAATCGGGCCCTCGCGGTCGGGCTCGGCGCCGACCTTGCTGGCCACCAGGACGTCGTCCTCGGGCCGGACGGCCTCACGGATCACCTCGTTCACGAAGCCGTGCCCGTAGAACTGGGCCGTGTCGATGTGATCGACGCCCAGCTCGATGCAGCGGCGCAGCAGTGCGACGGCGGCCGGGCGGTCGCCCTGAAGGCGCTCCAGCTGCATCGCGCCGAAGCCGACCCGGGAAACGGTCCGGTGCGCGAGCCGCCCGGCTCCACCGGGGCGCGGTGCTCCGGACGCCGTGACGTGATCGGACCTGTCGGGGGAGGTCATGGACTGTCTCCTTCGCGGCGGGGCATGGGAGGATGGACGAAGCGGAGTCACTCCGTTTCATCGAACATAGCACTAACCGGAGGTTCTCCGTTTTGCCTGGGACCGAGTCCGAGTCCGAGCCCCCGGCCGACGGCCGCGCCGCGGGGACGCCCGCCCGTCCGGCCCGCTCCGACGCGCGGCGCAACCGCGACCGGCTCCTCGCCGCCGCCCGGGACGCCTTCGCGACGACGCCGGACAACGTCCGCCTCGACGCGGTCGCCCGCGCCGCCGGCGTCGGGATCGGCACGCTCTACCGGCACTTCCCGACCCGGGAGGCGCTGGTGGAGGCGCTCTACGCCGCGGAGCTCGACGAAGTCGTCGCCGACGCGCCGAAGTTGCTCGACGAAATGGAGCCCGCGGCGGCCCTGCGCGCGTGGGTGGCCCGGTACGCGGCCTTCTTTGAGATCAAGCGCGGCATGTCGCAGACGCTGCGCGCCGGCTGGGCGTCGGGCACCATCGCCACGCCCACTACGCGGGAACGCATCACGGAGACCCTCGCCCTGATCCTGCGGAGCGGCGCCGAGACGGGCTCGCTGCGCGCCGACGTCGATCCCGAGGACGTCACGATGATGCTGCTGGGCGTGTTCCTCTCGACGACGGCGACCGACACCACGCAGCGGATCGACCGACTCCTCGACCTGCTCGTCGACGCGCTGCGTCCTCCGGCCCCGCCGGAACCCCGCACTCGCCCACGGCGCTGAACTCCCGTGCCGGGCCCGTCCGCAGACCGGCGCCCGCGCCCCGGCCGAAAAGCACAGGAACTAGAGCTGCGGGCGCGCCGGTGAGGCCTGCTCGGGGTCCGCGCCGGAGGCCACGTGGCGCTGGGTCTCCTGGGGGCCGTGCCAGTCCAGGACCAGCACCGTGGCGTCGTCCTGGAGCCGCCCGCCGGCGGCCTCCTGGACGGCGTCGGTCAGCGTCCCCGCGGTCTCGCGCGGGTGGAGATCGCGGGTCCTCGCCACCAGGGCCGGCAGATCGACCTTCTCCGCGTGCCGTTCGAGCATGCCGTCGGTGAGGAGTACGAGGCGGTCGCCGGGGCGCAGGTCGAGGTCCTGTACGCGGTAGCGGCAGGGCACGGGCAGAGGCAGCCCGAAGGGGCGGTCCACCGCGCAGGCGACCTCCTCCACCGCGCCGTCCCGCAGGCGCAGGGGCCACGGGTGGCCGGCGTTGACCAGCCGCGCCCGGCCCGAGGCGAGGCCGACGCGGAGCAGCTGTCCTGTGGCGTGACCCGCGCCGTGTTCGGCCAGCGCCCGGTCGGCCCGCGCCGCCTGGCCGGTGAGGTCGGCGCCCGAGCGGCGCGCCCCGCGCAGGGCGCCGAGCAGCACGGTGGCCGTCAGCGCCGAGGTCAGATCGTGGCCCATGGGGTCGGTGACCGACAGGTGCAGGGCGTCGCGGTCGAGGGTGTAGTCGAAGGTGTCGCCGCTGATGGATTCCGAGGGCGCGAGGTCCCCGCACAGCGCGAACTGTGCCGCCTCGCACGTCAGCGACGGCGGCAGCAGCCGGTGCTGGATCTCGGCGGCGAGCGTGAGGGGGCGGGGGCGCTTGCCCCAGGTGTAGAGGTCGGTGAAGCGCTGGTTGGCGAGGACGATGTAGGCCAGCGCGTGGGCGGCCTGCCGTACGTCCTCGAAGGTGTCGGCGTCGGCACCTGCGGGCAGCAGGAGTTCCAGCAGTCCGATCGCGTCGCCGCGGTTGGTGACCGGGGCGATCACCCGGCATCCCTGTTGCGTGTCCTCGCGGTGCGCCTGCTGGGTGCGGATGACCTGCTCGTACGTGCTGTCGGGCAGCTCGACCCGTTCGTCCTGTCCGGCGGACGTGGTCAGGCGTACCGCGGCCCTCCCCGACATGTCCACGAGGAGAAAGCTCACCCGCGTCGCGCCGAAGCGCTGCCGCAGGTCGTCCGCGACCACCTCGACCGTCTCCGCCGGCGCGGCCTCCTCCGCGGCCGTCAGCAGCCGGGGAAGCTCACCGAGCCTGTCACCCACGAGCGCGCTCCCTTCCTCGCCCTCCACCATCGCCCGGCGGCCTCGCCGGCGCGCGGCAAACCGTCGGCATGTGCACCAGGCCCTGCCCTGAGGGGCCCGGCCTCGCGGAGCGTTCCCCAGCAGCGTGTGCCGTGCCCGTACGTGCGGCATGGCGGGCGGCGCGTTTGCCGTCCCGAGTGGCCCCTGGCGGGGAACGGCATGCTTGCGGTCCGCCCGGCGGGCCGGCCGACGCGTGCCGTGCCCGCGGCATCGAGGCCCTCCCGTCGCCCCGAGCGGGACGTCGGCGGGCTGACCGCCGCCAACAGGCAACTCCTCCGCAAGGAGGGCCTGCACTGGGTGGCCGACGGCGTGGGCGTGGCCCGCCCCCCCCCCGTGAGGAGCGCCCGCGCCCCGGGCCCTCGCCGGCGCTCAGCTTGGAGGACAACCGGGGCGACGGCTCCCTGCACCCGCCGGATCGCCGTACCGGCCACCGACGGCGTGGGCGGCGACCAACTGGACGCGCTCACCGAGGCGTTGGCCGACCGGGGTGCGAACGTCGAGGTGCTGACCCCGCAGAACGGGAGTGTGAGCGCGGCGAGCAGCCAGAACGTCCCGGTCACCCGCGCGCTGCCACCGTCGCGGCCGTGCTCTACGACGCGGTCGTCCTGCCCGACGGGCTGGACCTGCCGGGGGGCTTCGCCGGGGATGCCGCGCCTCGCTTCGTACGCAACGCCTACCGGCACGGAAAGCCGGTCGGCGGCTACGGACTGGCGCTCGCCTGGCCGCCGAGCTCCTTCCAGGGGCACGGGGACCCCGGGGCTTGGAGGCCGGAGCGGACCAGGCGACACCGACCACCGACCATGGCGCGGTCACCGTCTCCGCCCACCTCCCGGCCCTCGCCGAGGCAGCGACCGCACACCGCCACTGGGCCCGCCCGGTCCGACGGAGCGACGCGCGGCCGGGTCAGACGTTGGCGGGCGCCCCGACGCTGTCCGCGTCCCGCCGTGATTCCTGCTGTGCGGGCTGTGGTGGTGGTTGTGGCTGCGGCGTGCCCGTGCGCAGGACCTCGTTGACGCGGGCCGTGTCGAGGGCCCTCTCCCAGCGGGCGACGACGAGCGTGGCGACGCTGTTTCCCGCGAGGTTGGTCAGCGCGCGGCATTCGGACATGAACTTGTCGATGCCGAAGATCAGCATGATGCCGGCCGCGGGAACGGTGCCGACGGTGGAGAGCGTGGCGGCCAGCGCGATGAAGCCGGCGCCGGTGACGCCTCCCGACCCCTTGGAGGTGAGGAGCATGACGGCGAGCAGGCCGAGCTGCCGGCCGATGCTCAGCGGGGTGTCGGTGGCCTGGGCGATGTAGACGGCGGCGAGGGAGAGGTAGAGGGAGCTGCCGTCGAGGTTGAAGGAGTAGCCGGTCGGAACGGTGAGGCCGACGATGTCGCGGCGTATCCCGAGCCCTTCGAGCTTCGTCATCAGGCGCGGCAGCGCGCTCTCCGAGGACGAGGTGCCCAGGACCAGGACGAACTCCTCGCGCAGATAGCGCAGCAGCCGGAGGATGTTGATGCGGAGCGCCGCGGTGACGGCTCCGAGGACGAAGAGCACGAAGAACGCCGAGGTGCCGTAGAAGAGTCCGATGAGGTGGCCGAGGCTGGACAGCGTCGAGATGCCGTACTGCCCGACGGTGTAGGCCATCGCCCCGAACGCGCCCACCGGCGCGGCCAGCATGACGTACTGCAGGATCTTGAAGACGACCGCGCTGAGCCGCTGGACGCCCTCCACGAGCGGCTCGCCCACGGGGCCTACGGCCTTGAGGGCGATGCCGAACAGCACGGAGAAGAAGATGACCTGGAGGATGTCGCCCTCGGCGAAGGCGCCGACCGCGCTGGTGGGTACGAGGTCGGTCAGGAAGTGCCACCAGGACTGGCCCTTGCCCTCCTTGACGTACTGTCCCGCCTCGCCCGCCAGGTGGAGGTCGCCGGGGTGGGCGTGGACGCCGGCGCCGGGCTGGAAGACGTTCACGGCGACGAGGCCGACGAGGAGGGCGGCCAGGGTGCCGGCCTGGAAGTAGAGCAGCGACTTGAGGCCGACCCTGCCGACCCGGCCGAGGCTGTCCACGGAGCCGATGCCGGCGACGATGGTCAGGAAGACGATCGGCGTGATCAGCATCTTGATCGCGGCGACGAAGGTGGTGCCGACCGGCTCCATGGCGGTGCCCGCCGAGGGCCACAGCCAGCCGGTGAGCACGCCGGTGACGATGGCGGTGAGGACCCAGAAGTAGAGCTGCCGGTGCCAGGGCTTCTTGGCCTGCTCGGCCCCGTCGGCCTGCGGCGTCGCGGGTGGTACGGGCTGTACGGGTGCTGCCATGGCGTTTCTCCTCGTCGAGGAACGGGGCGCAGCCGGGACGCGCGGCAGCCGAGACGCGGCATCCGGGGCGCGGCTGTGCGCGGGAGGGCCATGCCGCTCCGGGAGACGTGAGCGCCCCGGGGAAGCCCGTCGGCTGGAGCTGGGCGCAGCCGGTTGCGGCTGGTTACAGCAGTTCGAGCAGCTTGTCGGTGAACTCCGCCGTGCCGGCCGTGCCGCCCAGGTCGCGGGTGCGCAGATCGGTCTTGGCCAGGACGGCGGCGATGGCCTCGGTGATCTCGTGGGCGGCCCGGGGGTGGCCGAGGTGGTCGAGCATCATGGCCGCCGACCAGATCGCGCCCAGCGGGTTGGCGACGCCCCGGCCCGCGATGTCCGGCGCCGAGCCGTGCACCGGCTCGAACATGGACGGGAACTCGCCCGCCGGATTGAGGTTGGCGGACGGGGCGATGCCGATGGACCCGGCGACGGCGGCGGCCAGGTCGCTGAGGATGTCGCCGAAGAGGTTGGAGCCGACGACGACGTCGAAGCGCGCGGGTTCCAGGACGAACTTGGCCGCCAGGGCGTCGATGTGCTCCTGGTCCCAGGCCACCCCGGGGTGGTGCGCGGCGCGTTCGGCCACGAGCTGGTCCCAGAACGGCATGGTGTGCACGATCCCGTTCGACTTGGTCGCCGAGGTGAGCCGGCCGCCGCGACGGTCCGCCAGCTCGAAGGCGTACTCCAGGACCCGCGTGACGCCGGCGCGGGTGAACACGGCCTCCTGGACGGCCATTTCGTCCTCGAACCCCCGGTTGAGGCGGCCGCCGGCCTCGCTGTACTCGCCCTCCACGTTCTCGCGGACCACGACGAAGTCGACCTCGCCCGCCACCGCGCCGTGCACCGGGCTCTCGATGCCCTCGAAGACGCGGACCGGGCGCAGGTTGACGTACTGTCGGAAGCTGCGGCGGATCGGGATCAGCAGGCCCCACAGCGAGACGTGGTCGGGCACGCCCGGGTAGCCCACCGCGCCGAGCAGGACGGCGTCCTTGTCGCGGAGTTGGTCGATGCCGTCCTCCGGCATCATCGCGCCCTCGCGCAGATAGCGCGCGCAGGACCAGTCGTAGGCGGTGTAGCCCAGCGTGAAGCCGTGGCGGCGGCCCATGGCGTCGAGCACCTGCTGCGCGGGCGGCAGGACTTCGGCGCCGATGCCGTCGCCGGGGATGAGGGCGATGCGGTGGTCGGTCATGCCGCCGATTCCAGCAACGCGCCTGACACGGCGTCCAAGACGCAGTTCGCATCTGCCTTATAAGCAGGGGTTATCAGCAAGCGGGGGTTGGCGGCGAGCGGGGTGGTCAGCCTGTCCCGGCGTGGGCGCGTGCGGTGTCGAGGAACGCGGCGGCAGCGGGGGAGAGGGGGCCGCGGCGGCTGACGAGGCCGATCCGCAGGGCGGTCGCGGGCTCGATGTCCAGGACGCCCGCCCCCGCCTGCCGGGCCAGGTCCCGCCAGGACTCGGTGACCACCGCGTGGCCGACCCCGGCCAGCACCAGCGGCAGCAGCGCCACCCGGTGCTCGATCTCGGCCGCGACGGAGAAGTCGACGCCCTGCTCCCGCAGCGAGTCGACGTACGCCCGCATGCCCGTGCCCGGCTGGCCGACGATCAGCCGGAGCCCTGCCAGCTCCCCGCTCGCCACGCTGCGGCGCGCGGCGAGCGCGTCGCCCGGCGGTACGAGGAGGACGAAGCGCTGCTCTCCGAGGGCGAGCGAGGTGACCTCCTTGTCCGGCAGCGGTCCCGCCGAGGCGAGCAGTCCCAGTTCCACGGCCCCTGTGCGCACGGCCTCGACGACGTCGCGCGTGGTGAACACGGCCTTCACCGCCACCACCACCTCCGGGTAGCGGCCGCTGAAGGAGCGGATCAGCGTGGTGAGCGGTTCGACGGCCTGCGAGGGCATCGACGCCAAGTCCAGCCGCCCCGAGCGCAGTTCGTGTACGGAGGCGACGCTCGCCCGCGCGGTCTCCAGGCTGCGCACCGCCGCGCGGGCCGGTTCGATCAGCGCGCGTCCCGCCTCGGTCAGCACGGCGCGCCTGCCGATGCGGTGGAAGAGCTCGGAGCCCAGATCGCGTTCCAGGGCGCGAACGGTCTGCGAGAGCGAGGGCTGCGAGACGTACAGGGCGGTGGCCGCGCGGTTGAAGCTGCCGGCGTCGACGATCGCCAGGAAGTACGCGAGCTGGCGAATGTCCATCAGTGCTCTCCGCGGGTGGTCCTGGACGGCGTACGGCCCAGAGCCTAAACGCGGAACGGCGTGCCCTGCCGTGGCGTGGAGGCTTAAGAGCAGGCTACGGAATGTGAAGTTCCGTTACTTGCGCGGCGTTGATTTCCGCGGCGCTCCCGGCGGTTCCTCCCTGTGTAATCGTGGCGGATGACCTGCGGAAACCGAGGATGAAAGAATTTCAGCGCGCTCTCATTCATTCGCCCGTACATCTCGGTGCGGTGAACAGGATGCTGCGCGCACATGGAGTCGGGACGTGAATCCCGAAGTTTTCCGTGGAGATGACTTTGTTATTACTCGCCATGCGTCGGAAGTACCCGGATCGCCGCATGTGAATCCCCAGGCGGGGGCCCAGGGGTGACCCGATGGAGAAATCGGGCATAAGCTCCATTAAGCTCGTCCGAGGAAAATTAGGCCGCCCCGTCTGCTGGGCGTTCTCTGCCGAATGGGGGCCTTGACAGGTGATCCAGAGGCTGTGCAGGCTTTGTGGTACGTACCTGTTCGGGCATGGCGGAGCAATTCTCACTATCCGAGGAGATGCGCTGGTTGGTCGGCTTTCGTGTGTGCGTGTGTCTGACGCGTCTCTGCGCCAGGCAGTGGTTTCCCTGACGCGCTTCGGCCCTGAGGTGCGCTGAATCGGAATCGACCCCTGAGTGAAGTGCCGGCCATTTCCGGTGCGCGCATTTCGCTCAGCCGGGATGTTGGTTCCGCGCTCAAGGTTGTGTTCTGCCGGGCTCCCGGCTGCGTTATCTCTATTTGGTTGCGCGCCGCCGAGAATTTCCCTCGATATTGCCCTGCATTGCTGTGCGATGCGCGGGGTCGGCGCGACAGTGGATTTCCTGCGGCATCCTACGGAGAGGAGTGGCGACATGTCCTTGCCGGACGGCCACCTCATGGGAACGTCGAAGACCGGAACGTCGAAGATCGAACTGCTCGACTGCACCCTGCGCGACGGCTCGTACGCCGTCGACTTCCAGCTCGACGAAGGGTTCGTGACGAGTCTGTTAACCCGGCTGAACGAGACCCCGGTCAGCAAGGTCGAGATCGGTCACGGGCTCGGGCTCGAGGCGGAACGGACCGGGATCAGGGCCTGCAACATCGACGAGGACCGCTGGAGCGAGATCGCCGGCGTCACGCTGACGGACAAGCCGTGGGGCATGTTCGCGCAGCCGGGCTTCAGCAGGCTGGAGACGATCGAGAACCTGAGCAAGAACGGCATGTCCTTCGTCCGCCTCGGGATGGAACCCGAGAAGGTCCCCGGCAACCTCGAGTACGTGCGCCGGTGCACCGAGGTCTGCGACCAGGTCTATCTGAACCTGATGAAGTCGAGCGCGACCCCGGTCGAGAGGCTCCTCGGCTTTCTGGAGGACGTCCCCGACACCGTCGAGGGCATCTACGTCGTCGACTCCTACGGCGCGATGCTCCCCGACGCCGTGCACAGCTATGTCAGCGCGGTACGGCGGCACTTCCCCGTGGTCGGCTTCCACGGCCACGACAACCTCGGCATGGCGAACATCAACAGCATGACCGCCTTCGAGGCCGGCGCGACCATCGTCGACGCCACGCTCAACGGCATCGGGCGGGGCTCGGGCAACGCCGCGATCGAGTCGCTGGCCGGGGTGGTCAAGCTGGAGCGGGGCGACCTGTTCGACTACCAGGAGCTCGCCCAGCTCGCCGAATACTCCCGGGTCAACATGGACGCCATACGCGAGGACCGCACCATGCAGGTCCTCGGCGCCGTCATCGGCATCCACTCCGGCTTCTTCCCGCTGGTGGAGCAGCTCGCGGCCGAGTACCGCACGGACCCCGCGCGGCTGATGGAGACCGCGGTCGTGATCGCCGACCACAGCCCCGGCAAGGACGACTTCCGCGAGGCGGCCCTCCGCATCGACGCCTAGAGCCGATCCGCGAGACACGCCCCCGTCAGCTCCACACCCGGAAGCGACATCCGGACGCGGCATGCGGAAACGGCACCCGGATGCGATCCCCGGCAGCGCTCCGACCGACCGGCGAACAGGAGAAGCAGTGAAACTGGCCAGGACCGCCCCCGCCACGCGCCCGAGCGAGATCGTGGTGAGCCACCGCGACAGGTGGCTGCCGTTGAAGAACATGCACGGCTACGCGGGGATCACCCGCATCGCCGACCTCGTGGGCGAGCAGGAGCTGCGCGAACTGGGTGAGGCCCTGCGACGGCAGGGCGACGCCACCGAACCCGTGGAGGTGGAGGAGGCGTTGGCCGCCTCGGTCGCCGACCGCGGCACCGACATCTGGGGCGCGGGCCTCAACTACCTGCGCCACTCCGAGGATTTGGAGACCCAGCAGCCGTCCTCGGGCCCCGGCTCGTACCTGCGGCCGTCCGGCTGCCTCATCGGCAACGGCGACTACATCGAGCTGCCCGTGCAGTCCAAGAGGGTGACCGCGGAGGCCGAGTTGGGGCTGGTCATCGGCACGGAGTGCAAGGACGTCCCGCGCGACGCCTGGCAGTCGGTGGTGGCGGGGGTCACCGGCGTCCTGGACATGACCGCCGAGGACGCGATCAGGGAGAACCCGCGGTACATCCCGTGGTCCAAGGGCTTCGACACGTTCTGCAGCATCGGCCCGGTCCTGGTGACCCTGGACGAGTTCGGGCACACCCTGGACGACGTACGGATCGCCACGGTCCTAAACGGCGAGACGGTCGCCTCGGCCGCCCCCACCTCGATGAAGTACGACGTGGGGTATCTGGTCGAGTACTTCACCGCGGGCCGCACCCTCGCCCCCGGCACCGTGATCTGCACCGGCACTCCGGGCGCCACGGTGATCAACGCGGGCGACAGGGTCCAGGCCGTCGTCGAGGGCGTGGGCACGCTCGCCCACCCCGTCCGTTGAGCGCGGCACGGAACGCCGCGGCCGAACCGGGCGCGGTGCCGCAGGAGCTCGTGGGCAAGCGCGCGTTGGTGCTGTGCGGCACGCGGGGTATCGGCCTCGGCGTCGCGCGGTGCCTGGCACGCGAGGGCGCCGCGGTCACGGTCACCGGCACCGACGAGGACCGGGCGGCGAAGGCGGCCGACGGGTTGCCGGGGGCCGGGCACGCCTCGCTGGCCTGCGACTTCCGGGATCCGGCCGGTGTCGGTGAACGGGTCGCAGGCGCCGGCCCCTTCGACATCGTCCTCCTCAACTCGCCGGGGGCCGCGCCCCGTCCGGTGGACGAGCTGTCCGTAGGGGATCTCCAGCAGGCGATCGACGTGATGCTGCTGTCGCTGCACAGCGTGGTCGCCGCGGTGCTGCCGGGGATGAAGCAGCGGGGCTGGGGGCGGCTCGTCGCGGTCACCTCCAGTTCCCTGTTCACCCCCATCAGCAGCCTGGCGGCCTCGTCCGTGGCGCGGTCGGCGGTGGAGTCGTACCTGAAGCTGCTCGCGGAGAGCGCAGGACCCTTCGGCGTCACCGTCAACCACGTGGTCCCCGGCAAGGTCGACACCGACCGGCTGCGGGCGGTCGAGGCGGCCACCGCCGAACGGCTGGGCACCGACGCCGATGCGGTGCGCGCGAGAACGCTGGAGTCCATACCGCTCGACCGCTACGGCACCCCCGACGACCTCGGCGAACTGGTCGCCTTCCTCGCGAGCGACCGGGCCGCCTACATCACCGGGACCGGCATCCGCTGCGACGGCGGATTCGCGAAGTCGCTCTGAACGACAGGCCGGTCCGCACGACAGGCCGCTGTGAACGACAGGCCGGTCCACACGACAGGCCGACCCGTACGACGGGCCGATCCGAACGACAAGCCGGCCGTACGAAGGGTGCGCCGCACGCGTGCGCACCCGCACCCCCGGACCGGCAACGGCACATCACACAGGAGGAGGGCCAGGTGCACACTCGCTACACGTCGGTCGCCGGCGCGGTCGACCGTGCCGTGCGGGAGTTCCCGGACCACGACGCGCTGGAGACGGCGGACAGGACCTTCAGCTACCGGGAGTTCGGCGCGCTCACGGACGACTTAGCGCGGCGGCTCGCCGAACACACTGCGCCGGGGGAGTTCGTCGGCATCGAGAGCCGTCGCGACGCGGGCGCCGTCGTCGCCGTGGTCGGCGCGCTCAAGGCCCGCCGGCCGTTCGTCATCATCGACGGCCGGGACAGCGAGTCCTCCAACGCCGACAAGGTACGGCTGCTCGGACTCCGTACCCTCGCCGCCACCTCCTCGCCCGACGGGCACGTGGACCTCACCGAGGTGCCGCGGCGGTGGCTCCCCGACGGGCGCGCGCCCGGCATCCCCTGGCAGCCGCCGCGCGCACTCCCCTCCGACGGCGGTGAGGTGGGGTACGCGATCTCCACCTCGGGCTCCACGGGAAAGCCCAAGTGCGTCCTGGTCCGCGCGGCGCCGCTCGCTCCGGTGATCCGCGACCACGTCGAGCGCCTGGAGGTCGGCCCGGGATCCCGTACGCTCCAGTTCGCGCGGCTGACCTTCGACGGCTGCCTCACCGAGATCCTGTGGACCCTCACCGCAGGGGCCTGCCTGGTCGTGCTGGACGAGTCACGCCTGGCGCCGGGGGCGATCCTCGCGGAGACCCTGGAGCGGTCCCGGATCAGCCACCTCAAGACCACGCCCTTCGCCCTGACCGTGACCGCGCCGACCCCGGCGATGCGCCTGGAGCACGTGGTCAACGGAGGCGGCCCGTGCCGTCTTTCGGTGCTGCGGAAGTGGTCGGCGGCCACGCGCTTCCACAACGCCTACGGACTGACCGAGACCACGGTCTGCAACCTCCTCACCGATCCGCTCGACCCCGACGAGTGCCGCGAGTCGGTGCCGCTGGGCACCGTGGTGGGGGACTGCGCCTACCACCTCCGCGAAACGGAGCCGGAACTGGAGACGGAGGCGGAGGGCGCCCGGCCCCGCCGCGGCGAACTGGTCATCACCGGCGAGAGCGTCGCCCTCGGCTACCTCACCGAGCACGGCCTCCGGCCATTCCGGGAGGACGGGACCGAGGCGTACGGAGCCGAGCCGTACGGGGCCGAGCAGGACGGAGCCGGGGCCGTCTACCGCACCGGCGACATCGTCGAGGAGCGCGACGGCAGCCTGCACTTCGTGGAGCGCGCCGACCGGCAGGTCAAGGTGCGCGGCTACCGGCTCGACCCCGGCGAGATCGAGAACGCCGTGTGCCGGCTGGAGACCGTCGCGGACGCCGTGGTCGTGGCCGAGGCGCACGACAGCGCGGACGCCGACGACCTGGACGTGCTGGTCTGCTACTACCAGGGCGGCACCGACGCGCGCACCGTGCGGCGGCATCTGGAGCGGGTCCTCGACTCGTACAAGATCCCCTCGGTGCTCGACCGCGTCGAGTCCTTCCCCTACACCCCGAACGGGAAGGTCGACCGCGAGGCCCTGCGCGCCGGGCGGCGACGGGTCTCCGCGCAGCGGGAGCCGCATTCCGCGGGCGGGCCCGACCAGCGCGTACTGCACCTCGTACGGACCCTCACCGGTGTCGAGGACGTGCAGTTGGACGACAACTTCTTCGACGTCGGGGGCGATTCGGCCTCGGCGGTCGTGCTCGTGACCAAGATGAAGGAGCTGGGCTGGCGGGACGTGGGCATCCGCGACGTGCTGCGCGCCGAGAACCTGCGCGGGCTGACCGAGCAGCTTCCGGAACGGAGCGTCTAGCGCGATGTGCGGCCTGTGCGGAACCTTCGCGCCGGACGGCACCCTGGACAGGGCCGTCGCGGCGACCATGCACGCCAAGCTCACGCACCGGGGACCGGACGAGAGCTATTCGCTGAGCACGCCCTCGTTGTCGGTGAAGCTGGGCCGCCTGGGCATGACCGCGCTCAGGGACGGCTGGCAGCCCGTCGAGGACTCCAGCGGCCGCTTCGCCGCCATGACCAACGGGGAGATCTACAACGCCGCCGAGCTGAACGCTCGCCTCGGGCGGCACCAGTCCGCGAACCGGGTCGACGTGGCCGTGGTCCCGGAGCTGTTCGCGCGCTACGGCGTGGCCGGGCTCGAACTCATCGACGGTCAGTTCGCCACCGCGATCCACGACCGCAGCCGGGACCTGCTGTACCTCGGGCGCGACCGGTTCGGGATCTGCCCGCTGTTCTACACGGTCGCCGGTACGCACGTGCACTTCTCCTCGGAGCTGAAACCGCTGGTCACGTCCGTGCCCAAGGCATGGGGCCTGGACATCGGCGCGGTCGACCAGTACCTGTCGCTGGGCAACATCCTCGCTCCGCGCACCCTGGTGCGGGACGTCCATGCCGTGGAGCCCGGATGCGTGGTGCGGTTCGGCGACGGGGCTCCCGAGACCCTGCGCTACTGGCGGTACGGGCATTTCGAGACGGCTGACGCCCCGTCAGGCGGCGAGGTGTCCGGCACCCTGCGCGGCGCCGTACGCGACCGGCTGCGCGCCGACGTCGAGATCGGCGCCTATCTCAGCGGCGGCTTCGACTCCTCGGCGCTGGTCATGGAGGCCGCGGGCCTCCTCGAGAAGCCGCCCAGGACGTTCTCGGTTGTCTTCGAGGACGCGGCGCTGGACGAGGGGCGCTTCCAGCGCGAGGTGGCGGAGGCCGTGGGCAGCGAGCACCGGCAGATCCGGTGCAGCCCCCGGGACATCGCCGCCGGGTTCGAGGCGATGGTGCGGCACTGCTGCTACCCCCAGCGCGAGACGTACAACGTGGCCGCGCTCATGCTCGCCGAGGAGGTGCGGCAGACCGGGCTCAAGGGGGTGATCTCCGGCGAGGGCGCCGACGAGCTCTTCTTCGGCTACGACTCCTATGTCTTCGACAGCGCGCGCAGGAAGCCGCGCGAGAACCGCCACGAGAACGAACGGGCCTGGGGCAGGGCCGACTTCGGCTGGGAGGTCGACTGGGGTCGGCTGGAGCAGCGTCGCAGCCTGTGCGTGGCGCCCGCGGCCGAAGAGGCCCTGGCCGGCAACGAGTTCTGGCGGGAGCGGCTGATCCCCTTCACCGACGAGGAGGCCGCAGCGCTCACGCCGATGCAGCTGCGGTCCATCGCCGACGTGTACGTACAACTGGGCGGCCACCTGCTCGGGGACCACGGCGACTCCATGCTCATGGCCAACTCGGTGGAGGGGCGCTACCCCTTCCTCGGCAACGAGGTGGTGTCGCTGGCGCTGCGCACCGGCGACGAGGAGAAGGTGGCCGACTTCGAGGGCAAGGCGTGCCTGAAGGCGGCGTACGAGGAGACCGTGCCGCGGCAGGTGCTGCGGCGCGCGAAGCAGGGGTTCACGGCGTACAGCCTGGACGCGGTGGCCGGCGGGCCGCGGATGGCGCAGTGGCGGGAGCTCGTCGCGTCCAGCGGGGTCTTCCACCCGGACGCCCTCGACCGGGTGGCCGCCGCCTCCGCGCCGGACAAGTGGGATGTGCGCCTGAGCCTGATCAGCATCAGTGCGGTGATCGACGAGTTGGGGCTGCGGCTGTGACGGAAGTGACCGATGCGTGGAAGGACCTGATCGGCCCGGAGCAGTGGCGCTCCCGGGAGACCGTGTGGGTCGAGAACGAGACCGAGTACAGCCGACGCCAGGTGGGCGAGCTGGCGGCGGCGGTCGAGGACGCGCTCGCCCTCCACGGCGACGTGCGGGTGGCGGCCCTCCGGGCGGAGACCAGACTGGGCTTCTTCGCCGGGCAGTTGGGCGCCTGGCGGGCCGGCTGCGTCGCCGTTGCCGACGACGGCACCCTGGGGCCCGACGCGCTGGGCCACGTCAGGCCGGATGTGACCCTGGCCGTACGGCCAGGCGCCGATCCGGTGGTCGAGGAGGTCCGCCGGGTCGACCGGCGGCTGCGCGCCGACCGCATCCCCGAGGACGTGGTCGCGGTCAACTTCACCTCGGGCAGCACAGGAAGCCGCAAGGCCGTGGCGGTCACGCGCGGCAACCTGATCGCGACCTTCGCGGACCGCGGCCTGGACGTGAAGGTGGAGGAGGGGGAGCTCACCGCGGGGAGCTTCGCCACTCCCGCGTACGACGGCTGGTGGTTCGACACCTGGCGCACGGTCGCTGCGGGCGGCCGCGTGGTGTGCCTGCCCCATATCAACGAGGACGTGTTCGCCTGGCCGGAGCTCGCCGAGGAGTACGGGATCGACCGCGTGCTGCTGCCCGCCGCCGTGGTGGCCACGGTGGTCGGCTCGGTGCCCGAGTGCATCGCCGGCATTCCGTGGGTGTTCAGCGGCGGTGAGCAGTTCCAGGCCGCCACCTACCGGCAGGCCCGCGAGGCCGGTCTGACGAACCGCTTCGTCAACCTCTACGGCCCCACCGAGGCGACCTTCGCCACCCACCGCTACGACCCGCCCGAGGCGTTCGCGCAGGCGACGATGCCCATCGGCACCCCGCTGGACGGCTGCCGGCAGAGCCTGCAGGACCTGGACGGGTACCCGGACGACGTACGCCACCTGGTGGTTTCCGGACCCCTCGTGTGCGCCGGCTACCTGGAGGACGGCGAACTC
This sequence comes from Streptomyces odontomachicola, assembly GCF_039605595.1. Taxonomy (NCBI): domain Bacteria; kingdom Bacillati; phylum Actinomycetota; class Actinomycetes; order Kitasatosporales; family Streptomycetaceae; genus Streptomyces; species Streptomyces odontomachicola. The sequence continues at coordinate 155,908 of NZ_JBCFOK010000014.1, read as the reverse complement.
ACCCGGCCCTTCCCGGTGCTGGACGGTCACGCCTCCTACCGGACCGGCGACATGGTGCGCGAGGACGGCGACGGCAACCTGGTCTTCGCGGGCCGGCTCGACAGCGAGATCAAGGTGAACGGGAAGCGGGTGGACGCCGCGGCCCTCGAACGCGAGGTGGCGAGCCTCCCCGACGTCCTGGAGTGCCGGGTGGCCCAGGACGGCCGCGGCACGGTCGCCTTCGTACGGCACGGCGGCGGGGCCTCGGCGGGCGAGGCCGTCCGCGCGGATCTCGCGAGCGCCGTCCGGGCCTTCTCGCCCGCGATCCGGCTCCAGTTGGTCGACGCGTTCCCGACGAAACCCGGCGGAAAGATCGATTTCCCCTCCCTGATGAACAGTTTTCACTTAAGCGAAAGGGTCGGAGAGAAATGAAAGAACTCACGCCAGCCACGATCGTCGAGTGCCTGCAGCACGTCCTGGGCCGGGAACTGGGGGAGGACGAGGACATCTTCGCCGCCGGAGTCGACTCGCTCGCCGTCCTGCGCTGCCGTGCCCGGCTGAAGGAGCAGACGGGCGTGAAGATGCCGGGCCACGTCTTCTTCGAGGGGCGCACACCGGCCCGTATCGCCGACCTGATGGGAGCGCACAGTGCTGGTGATTGAGGACAGCCCGCTGTATTCGGCCGAGTTCTTCGCCGTCGACGACCCCTGGAAGTACCTGGCCGACCTGCGCGAGAACAACCCGGTCTCGATCCACCGCAGGGCCGACGGCTACGAGTTCTACGCGCTGACCCGCTACGCCGACGTGTACGCGGCCTATGTCGACCACCGGCGGCTCAGCTCCGCCTACGGGACCATGATCGACGGCTCCTACCTCCCGCAGAAGGACTCCGCCTCGGGGCGCATGCTCATCGTCGCCGACCAGCCCGAGCACACGGCCATCCGCAAGCCGATCAAGAGCAGCGGGTTCAACCGCAAGATGCTGGCCAGGATCGGCGAGACGGTACGCCGCAACATCCGCGACGAGCTGGAGAAGCTGTCGGCCGGCGACCGCATCGACTTCAGCAAGTCCGTGGCCCCCGCGCTGCCCAAGGGCGTCCTAGAAGTGCTCTTCGGCATCGCGCCGCAGGACGCCGACGACCTCCTGGAGGCCACCCGCACGATGATCGGCTACCGCGACGCGGCGTACACCGGCACCTCGCCCCTGGACGCGCTCGTGGACGCGCAGCTCGACGTCCTGGAGTTCATCGGCGAACTCCTCACCGAGCGCATGGAGTCGGGCTCGGACGAGGACATGATCGGCTTCCTCGCGCGGCTCGTCGCCTCCGGCGACATCCCCTTCGACGTGGCGGTGCTCAACGGGCTGAACGTCGCGGTCGGCGGCAACGAGACCACCCCGCACACCGCGAGCCTGACCATCGACACCCTCCACGCCGAACGCGCCCAGTGGCAGAAGGTGGTGGACGGCGAGGTGTCCTGCGAGGTGGCCACGCAGGAGTTCCTGCGCTGGACCTCCACCAACAGCTACGTGCAGCGGCTGACCGTCGAGGACTTTCCCGTCGGCGACCACGTCATACCCGCCAACAGCTTCGTCGCCCTGTGGAACATGTCGGCCAACCGCGACGCGGCCGTCTTCGACCGGCCCGACACCTTCGTGATCGACCGTCCCGACAACAAGCAGCTCGCCTTCGGCGCGGGCGTGCACCGCTGCATCGGCGCCCCGGTGGCCTCACTCGAGATCCAGACCTTCATCGAGGAACTGGCCGCCTGGGACAAGGAGTTCGTGGTGGTCGAGCCACCCCAGCGGCTGCATTCCAACTTCATGCTCGGACTGACCGAGCTGCAGGTCGAAGTGGTAGACGCCAAGGACGTACGCCGGTGAGCGGGCCGGGCGGGGCGAGTGGCCTGATCGTCTCCTTCCCGGCCGCAGGCCACACCAGACTGGCGCAGATGGAGAAGATCGCCGCGCGACGCGGCGCGGCTCATCTGAGCCTGCGGAACCCGGCATCGGTGGCGGCCCTGCAATCGGGGGAGTGGAGCGAGCACTGCCTCGCGGAGGCGGGACGCGCCCGCGCCGGGGCTCCCGGAGGACACGTCCTCCTGGCCGGACACTCCATGGGAGGACTCTCCGCGGTCACCCTGCGCGCCGCCCTCGCGGCGCGGCTCGGCCGGCCGCCCGAGCTGCTCCTCGTCAACACCCCTTGCCCGGACTCTTCAGGAAGAATACCGACGATGTCGCACATGAAAGACACCGAGATCGCCGAGATCTTGGCACGCGACGGGTTCCCGCAGGACCTCCTCGACGACGAGGGCACACTCGCGGAGATCGCCGACGGCCTGCGCGAGGACGCCGTCGTCGCCGACCACCTCGCCGAACGGACCGCCTCGCACGCCCCGCTCGACACGCTGCACGTGCTCTCGGCGCGCGGCGACGCCTTCATCCCCGCCGAGCGCTGCGCGGCCTGGGACGAGCATGTATCGGGGGACTTCCACCTGACGTTCGCGAACGGGGGCCACTCCCTCGACGCCCCGCTGACCGACGCCCTCGCCCGCGCCGTGGACGCCGTCCTGGTACGCGCCGAAGCGGGGGTGGCATGAGCGGTCTGCAGAAATCACTGGGCGGCGCCGTGGGCACCTTCCTGGCGCTGTCCACGATCCTGGGCAGCGGCATGATGATCCTGCCCGGCACCAGCTACCACCAACTGGGCCGCGCCGCATGGATGCCCTGGGCCATCGCCGCACTGGCCGTGGTGCCCCTGCTCTACTGCTACGCGTGGCTGGGCCGCCGCTACCCCTCGGCCTCGGGGGTGGCGCACTACTCGGAAGTCGCCTTCAACCCGACCGTCGCGCGCTCCTCCGGGCTGCTGGCGATCCTCGCGCTGGTCACCGGCATCCCGGCGACCGCCCTCACCGGCGGGCGCTACGTCGCCGACTTCTCCGGGGTGCACAGCTTCACCTGGCTCTTCCCCGTGCTCGTGCTCGCGGCCGGCGCCGCCGTCGCGTGCGCGGGCGCCAACGTCTCGGGCCGGCTCCAGGTGACCTTGGTGCTGGCCCTGTTCGTGCTGGTCCTGTGCACCGCGCTGGTCGGGCTCGGCGCGCACGGCGTCGAGGCGCCGAGCGTCGGGCTGCCGAAGTTCAGCACGCTCGGAGCGGTGCTCACGGCCGTGTTCGTCGCGTTCACCGGCTGGGAGACGGTGGCCTTCACCTTCGAGGAGCACAAGCGCCCCGACGCCATCCCGCGCATCTTCGCCGCCTCCTACCTCATCGTGGTGGCGCTGTACGGGCTGCTGCTGCTCAGCCTCTTCGCGACCGTCGACGCCGGGAACGACGGACTCGACTCCGCGCCGCTCCTGCTGCTGGCGGAGCGCTCGCTCGGCGAACTGGCACGCCCGGCCACGCTGATCCTGGTCGCCTCCGCCATCACCGCGAACGTCTTCGCCTCGGTCCTGGCGCTCTCCCGCCTGGTCTTCGGCATGGCGCGCAGCGGGTACCTCCCCGCGCCGCTCACCCGGACGCGCGTACGGGACGGCAACCCGGTCACCTCGGTGCTGACCGTCGGCGCGCTGCTGACGCTCATCGCCGTCCTGGTGGCGAGCGGACTCGTGCCGCTGGAGGCCCTGTTCATCGTGTCGGGCGGGATCTACTTCGTGCTGTACGGAGTGGGCGCGGCCGCGTTCGCGCGGCTGGCCCGGGGCGGCAGGGCGCGGATCGTGAGCGTGCTGTGCGGCGTCACCGTGGTGTGCGTGACGCTCCTGGCGGGGCCGTCCATGTGGTCGTCCTGGGTGCTGTTCGCCCTCGTCGCGCTGGTCTTCGCGCTGCTGCGCCGCAAGACGCCGGCGGAGGCCGAGCCCGAACGCGTGAAAGCCCCGCAATAGGGGTCAGGACGGCGGCTGTTGGAGGAGTGTGCGATGAACGACGGAGACCGTTCCACGGTGTTCTTCCCCGGAGCAGGGTCCTTCGGCAGCGAGTTCCGGCCGTTGACGGAGGCGCTCGGCCCGGCGTCCTGGGCCGTGCGCTACCCGGGGCGCTTCGGGCGCGACTTCGGCGAACCGGCCGCCTCCTTCGACGCGGTCGTCGGCGCGTGCGTCGAGCAGGTCACCGGGCGCGCCGACCCGCGCCCGGTGCTGTTCGGGCACAGTTACGGGGCCTATGTGGCGTACGCGTCGGTGCTCGCGCTCGCCGAGGCGGGCATCGAGGTCGCGGCGCTGGTGGTGGCCGGCGCCGCGGCTCCCGCGCTGGTGCGGGTGCCGCCGGAGGCAGCCGGCTCACCCGAGGGCGCGGCGTCGTACCTCGATGCCGTCGACCCCCGCCTGCTGGCCGAGGCGCCCTCGGAGGACTGGCGGAGCGTCCTGGCCGAGACGGCGGCCCAAGACCTGCGCCTGCTCGGCGAGTTCGCATCCGCCGACTCCGCCCTCGCCCGCGTCCGCTGCCCCGTCCTGGCCGTACGCGGCGAACACGACCCGCTGGCCCCGGACGACGCGGTCACCGAGTGGAAAGGCTCCACGGAAGGGGCCTTCACCCACCACACGGTCCCCGGCGGGCACTCCGACTTCCTGCGCTCGCCGGAATTCGCCACGTGGCTGCGGGAGATGGTGGAGGGCATCGGCGGGTGAGCGGGGCGGGGCCGAGGGCGGTCGGGGACACCGCGGCGCGGTTCCACGGTGTCCGCTGAACGAGGGCCCCACCAGCGCTTTCGGCCGGATGCAGCCTCCGCGGTGCAGCGCCAGCACCCGGTTGGCCATTGCGCAGGTCTCCTCCAGAGTGCGTGGCGAACAGGGTCGTGCAGCCCGCGCCGCTCTGCTCCCGCATGGCCGCCCAGAAGGGGACAAGAGCCAACCCCACGGGCGCGGGGAGCGCAGCCCTCACCGCACCTACTGACTCGTCCCTTCCGCGAGCAGGATGCGGCCCATGGACGCATCTGCCGGCACGTCCCCGTTCCTGCTGCGCAAGCTCGCCCGCCGATTCGCCACCTTCGACACCGACGGCGACGGCTACATCGACCGGGCCGACTTCCAGTCCGCCTGCGACCGCCTGGGCGCCGCCTTCGCCCTCGGCGCCGACGCCCCGGAGCTCAAGCACCTGCGGGAGCTGAGCGACGGTGTGTGGCAGCGCCTGGCCCAGGCGGCGGACGCCGACGCCGACGGCCGCATCGACCTGGCCGAGTACCAGGCGGCGTTCGCCGCGGGACTGCTGGTCACCCCCGCCTCCTTCGACGCGGGCTACGCTCCCTTCCTCGACGCCATCATGGACATCGCCGACACCGACCAGGACGGCAAGCTCACCCGGGACGAACAGGTGCGCTGGACCGGCGCGCTGATGGGCTTGGCTGAGGCGGACGCCCGGGAGGTCTTCGGCCGGCTCGACCGCGACGCTGACGGTCTGATCAGCCGCGACGAGATGCTGGCGGCGATCAGGGAGTACTACTTCGCGGAGGAGCCGACTTCGGCCGGCGCATGGCTGCTGGGGCCCCTCGATCCGTACTGAGGCGACGTCGATGCGGCCGCGGTCCGAGGCCGGTCGGCCACGCTGGTCGGTGCGGTGGGCCGGCACCGCTTCGAGGCCGTCCTGGAGCGTGGCCGCCCGGCCCGGTGTACGAGGTGAAGCGCCTCGGTCGCTACGCCGCCGAACTCATCGCACTCGCCGTCCACTCGCCGCCCCAGCCGCCTCGCCGCCCACGGCCCGTCCCGGCCCGGCCCGACCCGTTCCGGCCCTGGAACGCTCCCGGCGTGACGGCGGACGCGCGTGCCCGGCCCGCTGATCCCGGGAGCCACGGATGCTGGAGAAGTTCAGGGCGCAGGCACGGGGACGGAGAGCGGAACGCCGGACGTACGCCGACTACACCGGTGGCGTCTACGGTTCGCTGCTCGCCGCCTCCGTCGTGGTGGGAGCCGGCACGCTCGGAGCCTTCCCGAGGCTGGAGCTGGCGTTGCTGCTGCTGGCCACCGGGGTCGTCTTCTGGCTCGCGCACGTCCACGCCCAACTCTTCGGCGCACGCATGGCGCAGCGCTCCTGGAACAGGGGAGCGGTGCTGCACGTGTGCCGTGAGGAGTGGCCCATCGTGGAGGCCGCCGTGCCTCCCACGGCCGCCGTGCTCGTCAGCCCCCTGCTGGGCCTGGACGTCCAGGGGGCGACCTGGCTCGCCCTCGCCGTCGCCCTGCTCGGACAGATGGGCTGGGCGACCGCTGCCGCGCGGCGCGCGGGGGCCGTCTGGCGCGAGGTGGTCCTCACCGACGTGGTCAACCTCGTGATCGCTCTGCTGATCGTGGCCCTCAAGTTCGCGCTGAAGCACTGACCGGGGGCCGCACTCGTACGGTGGATGATGCTGAGCGAGCCGCGCGCACCCTGCCCGACGCGTCAGTGGCGGGGCGTCAGCGGCGCGGTGTCAGGGGCAGGGGCGGGGCGCCTCCGGGGAAGAGGTACTTGGCAGTCAGCAGGGGGCGGCCGTACGCCGAGACGGTCTGGGTCAGCAGCATCGCGGGCGTCTCGGCCGGACGGGAGACGGCGCGGCCGCGCTCCTCGCCCAGCACGGTCGCGCCGAGCGTGCCGCGGGCGGTGAAGGCGAGGCCGGGGGCGAGGTCCAGGAAAAGGGCGAGCATGGTGCCGGGGGCCGCCTCCTCGCCGGACGCCTCGAGCGCGTCGGGCAGCGCGTGCCCCGCGACGGCGCGCAGCGCGGACGCGTCGGCGGCCCACTCGTGCGCGAAGCAGGCGGGAGTTGCGTCCACCTCCACGACGGTCTCCCAGAAGCGGGAGCGTTCCGTGGGGGCCATGCGCAGGTGGTGGCCCGAGAAGTCGGTCGGCTCCTCCAGCTCGACGGCGCGACGGCGGCACCGTACGGTCCCTGGCCCGAGCAGCGCCTCGACGGGCAGCAGGCGCTCCAGGCCGGGGGAGGGCGGAAGCTGGCTGACGGTGCTCCCCGCGCCCTGGCGGCGGGTGATGACGCCGTCCTCCTGGAGCAGGATCAGCACCTCGCGCAGGGCCGAGCGGCTCACGCCCAGGTCGGCGGCGAGTTCGGGTTCGGGCGGGAGCCTGGCGCCCGGCGGGAAGGTGCCGTCGTCGATGGAGGCCACGACCCGCTGGTAGAGGCGGACGCGGGGGGAGTGCCGGCGGTCTCCCTTGGGGGGCATGGCGGCTCCGGATCCGTGGGGATTTCTGTAGGACATTTCCTGGCGCACGTGCACCTGTGACCTGTGCCGGATGAGCGCCGGCCGAGTGCGCACCCCAGCGTAACCTCGCCCGCTGCCTCGTACGTTCGTGCCCGAGACCTCTTGTCCTGACCGGGGGCCGGGGCTACTGTCGCCAGCCATTGATTGTCCGACAATCTTGGCCGACCTCGCTCCCTCCCCCTCACCCGGAAGTCATCCCATGCCCGTCTCCCCTTCCCGCCCGCTGCTCATGGACTGCGACACCGGCATCGACGACGCCGTCGCGCTCCTCTACCTGTGCCAGACCCCGGGCGTCGACCTGCGCGCCGTCACGACCGTCGCGGGAAACACCAGCGCCGCGCAGGCCGCGCGCAACACGCTCCAGGTGCTGGAGGCCGCAGGCCGCACCCGCATACCCGTCGCCGCCGGTGCGGGCAGCACCCTGCGCGGGGTCACGCGCGCCGAGGCCCACCATGTGCACGGGGAAGGCGGGCTCGGCGGCGTCGTGCGGCCCGCGCCCGCCGCCGACCCCGACCCCCGGTCCGCCGCCGAACTCATCGTCGCGACGGCGCGTGAGGCGGGCGGCGAGCTGGAGATCCTCGCCACGGCGCCGCTCACGAACCTGGCGCTCGCCCTGCGCGCCGAACCCCGCCTGCCCGAACTCGTCCGCCACGTCACGGTGATGGGCGGGGCCGTGCACCATCCGGGCAACATCAGCCCCGTCGCCGAGGCCAACATCGGCAACGACCCCGAGGCGGCGGAGCTGGTGCTCTCGGCCGGCTGGGACCTCACGCTCGTCCCGCTCGACGTGACGATGCGGGAGAACCTGACCGAGGCGCACCGGCAACGGCTGCTCGCCGCCGGAACTCCCGTGGGGACGCTGGCGGGAGAGATCCTCGACTTCTACTTCGCCTTCCACGAGGAGACGGCCCTGCCCTTCCGCGGCTCGGCCCTGCACGATCCCCTCGCGGCCGGCATCGCCGTCGGGGAGGTCGAGCCCCTCTCGGCGCCCCGGGTGCCGGTCACCGTGGACACGGCGGACGGCGCGGCGCGGGGCGCCGTCGTGGCCGACACGCGCGGCATCCACCAGGGCTATCCCCCGCTCCCCGGCGCCAACGCGCGCGTGGTGCTGGAGACGGACGGGACCTTCCCCGAACTGCTCGTCGAGCGGCTGTGCGGAACGGGCCGGCGGGACGGACACGACGGGCGGGAGACGCCATGACATCCGGTCCCCTCACCGAGCCGCCCGTGCCGCCCGTGCCGCCCGTGAAGAGGGCGACGGGCACCTTCGCGCTGATGGCGGCCCTGCTCGCCGCCTGCGTCGCCTTCCAGCTCAACGCCAGCATGCTCAGCCCGGCGCTCGTCACCATGGCCCGCGAACTGCGTACCGACGAGGCGGGCACGGGACTCTCGCAGACGGCCTACTTCACCGCCTGCGCGGTCTTCTCCCTCTTCCTGCCCCGCTTCAGCGACATCGCGGGGCGCCGCCGCGTCCTGCTGTGGATGCTCGCCGTGCTCACGGCCGGCTCGGCGGGGGCCGCGCTCGCGCCGAACATCGCCGTGCTCGACATCGCCAGGGTCGTCCAGGGCGTGTCGGGGCCCGTCGTGCAGATCTCGCTGCTGACGCTGCGCTCCGAGATCTCCGAGCCCCGGCGCTTCGGCACGCTCATGGGCGTGATCACCGCCGTGAACGGCGGCATCGCGGGGGTCGACGCGCTCGCCGGCGGCTGGCTGGCCTCGAACTTCGGCTTCCGCAGCGTCTTCTGGACGATCGCGGCCTTCGCCGCGCTGGCCGTGGCGGCCGTCGCGCTGGGCTGCCCCGAATCGCGCCCGTCCGCCGGGACGCCGATGGACTGGCCCGGTGTGCCCCCGCTCGTGGTGACGGCCGCCGCGCTGCTCCTGGCCGTCGACGAGGCCAAGAAGCTCGGCGCGGCGAACTGGCCGCTGGCTGCAGGACTTCTGGCCGTCGCGGCGCTCGCGTTCGCCGCGTTCTGGCGGATCGAGAAACGCAGCCGCCACCCTCTCGTACGCATCGGCGACCTCAAGCAGCGCGCGAGCTGGGCGCCGCTGCTGACGACGCTGCTCACGCTCATCGGCGTGTTCGCCCTCGTCAACGGCGTACTGATCTCGTTCGCGCAGAACAGGCACGCGGGATTCGGCATGGACCCCGGTACCGCCTCCCTCCTCTTCCTCACGCCGCTCGCCCTGGTGGGCTGGCTCGTCGGCCCGTTCACCGGGCGGCTGGCGCCGGTCCTCGGATACGGGCGGATGCTGCGCTGGGGCCTGGCAGGGAGCGTGGCGGTGGTCGTGGTGATGGCGCTGGTGGGGGTGCACGCGCGCCCCGTCATGATCGGCTGCGCCCTGCTGCTGGGCGTCACCTACGCGGGCATGGCCAACATCATCCTGAACCTGCTCGGCGTCGTGCTCGCGCCCCGCGACCATCCTGGCTTCCTGCCGGGGCTCATCTCGGCCGCCTTCGGGCTCGGCGCGGGCCTGAGCTTCGCGCTGCTGTCGGCCGTGCAGGTCACCGGCAGCCCGGCCGGCAGCTCCTCCGACGGCGGGTACGTGGCGGCCATGCTCACCGGCGCCGCCGTACTCGCGGCCGCCTACGCCGCCTCCTTCCTCATCCCCCGGCCGCGCGCCGCCGAGGTCCCACCCGCCGACGAGCCCGGTTCCGCCCCCGCACCAGCGGCGAGGACCGCGCCGTGATCGCAGCCGCCGGGAGCCTCGCCGTCGCCGTCGCCCTCGGTGGACTGAGTACGCCGGGCAGCCGGGCTCCGCACGCGCGCGGAACCTGACCCGCCGGGGACCGGACGCGACACCGCCGCGGACCCCGGGGCGGCTATCGCTGAGCGTTCAGCGCCCTGCACAGGGCGGCGAGTGCTCCGGGGAAGAGGTGCTCCGGAGGTGTCGCGTAGCCGACGACGAGCGCGCCGCGCGGCACCGCGGCCGGTGCGTGGGTGAGGTGCTCCAGGCCGCCGACCGCCAGCCCCTCCCGCGCCGCCGCCCGCACGACCCGCTGCTCCTCCGCTCCCTCCGGCAGCTCCACCAGCGCGTGCAGCCCGGCCGAGATGCCGGAGACCCGCACCTGTGGGCACTTGCGGGCCAGTTCGGCCACCAGGCGGTCCCGGCGGCGCCGGTAGCGTCCCCGCATCGCCCGTACGTGGCGGTCGTACGCCCCCGAGCGCAGGAACTCCGCCAGCGTGAGCTGCTCCACCGACCCCACGACGCCGCCCTGGCCCGGTCCTGACAGGGCCTCCTGCATCTCGCCGACGAGCCGGTGCGGCAGCACCATCCAGCCCAGCCGCAGCGCCGGTGCCAGCGACTTGCTCGCGGTGCCGCAATACACCACGCGCTCCGGATCGAGGCCCTGGAGCGCGCCCACCGGCTGGCGGTCGTAGCGGAACTCGCCGTCGTAGTCGTCCTCGACGAGCAGGCCGTCCGCCGCGCGTGCCCAGTCCACGGCCGTCGCCCGCCGCCGCGCCGGCAGCGCCACCCCCGTGGGGAACTGGTGCGCCGGGGTGAGCAGCGCCGCCTGCACGTCCAGCTCCGGCAGCGCGGCGGTGGCCGTGCCGTCCTCGTCGTACGGGAGGGCCGCGAGCCGTACGCCGGCGCCGGCCAGCAGCGCACGGTGGTGCGGCGCGCCGTAGGACTCCACCGCCGCCCGCCGTACCCCGGCCGCGCGCAGCACCCGCGCCAGCGCCGCCAGCCCGTGGGTGAACCCCGCGCACACCACGGTCCGTTCGGGGTCGGCGTCCACGCCGCGTACGCGGGCGAGGTAATCCGCGAGGGCGTGGCGCAGCTCCGTTCGTCCCGCCGGCCCCTGGTAGCCGAAGGCCTCGCTCGGGGCAGCGGCCAGCGCGCGGCGGGTGGCGGCGGACCAGGCCGTACGGGGGAAGGCGGAGGCGTCCGGCTGGCCGGGCAGGAGGTTGTACGTGGCGGCCGGGTTGAGCGGGTGGCGGGGCGGGGGCGCGGGCCGCCCGGCGCGCGCCCGCTGGGGCTCGGCCCGCTGGGCCACCCGCGTGCCCGAGCCCTGCCGGGCGGTCAGCCAGCCGGCAGCGACCAGCTCGGCGTAGGCGTCGGCGACGGTGTTGCGCGCCATGCCCAGGTCAGCGGCGAGCGCCCGGGAGGAGGGCAGCTTGGTGCCGGGGGAGAGCCGGCCGCTGCGCACCGCCTCGCGCAGCGCCCGGACCAGCGCGACGCCGGATCCGCGGCCTCCGCCCCGTACGTCGTCCAGGTGGAGGTCGAGCGAAGTGGCCCAGTTGGAAGGCATGGAATTGCACCATACACCTGGGCCGCCGGGAGCCTAGGGTCGCTCACATGACACAGCGACTGAACTTCTTCCAGGCGGCCCCCGACATCTACAAGGCCGTCTTCGCCCTGAGCAGGACGGTCGGCGAGGGCATCGACCCGGGGCTGGTGCACCTGATGGAGCTGCGCGCCTCCCAGATCAACCACTGCGCGTACTGCCTCGACATGCACACCAAGGACGCCCGCCACGCCGGCGTGTCCGAGGAGAAGATCTCGATGGTGGCGGCCTTCGAGGAGGCCGAGGAGTTCTTCACCGCCAAGGAGCGCGCCGCGCTCGCGCTGACCGAGTCGGTGACCGTGCTGACCGACGGGCACGTGCCCGACGCGGTGTACGAGCGGGCCGCCGCGCACTGGAACGAGCAGGAGATCGCCCAACTCATCGGCGTCATCGCGACGATCAACACCTGGAACCGCCTCAACGTCGCAGCCCGCACCCCGGGCGGCCACTACAAGCCGGGCATGCACGGATGACCGGTCCGGCCACCGGGGTGGCGGCCTTCCGCGCCCTGCACCACGGCCGCGGCCCCCAGGACCCGCTGATCCTGCCCGGGCCCTGGGACGCGGCCAGCGCACGCGTCTTCGCCGCCGCCGGCTTCCCGGCGCTCGCCACTCCCAGCCACGGGGTCGCGGAGTCGCTGGGCTATGGCGACGGCGAACTCACGCCGCCGGACGAGATGTTCGCGGCGATCCGCCGCATCGCCCGGGCCGTGTACGTGCCCGTCTCCGCTGACGTCGAGGCCGGGTACGGACTGCCGCCCGGCGAGCTCGTGGAGCGGCTCGCCGAGGCGGGCGCCGTCGGCTGCAACCTGGAGGACACCGTCCTCCCCGGCAAGCGGCTGCGCGATCCCGCCGAGCAGGCCGACTACCTGGCGGCGGTGTGCGAGGCGGCCGACGGCCACCTGTTCGTCAACGCCCGCATCGACACCTTCCTCCGCGGCGTCACCGACCCGCAGGCGGCCGTCGACCGCGGGCGGCGCTATGCGGCGGCGGGCGCGGACTGCGTCTACCCGATCGGCGCGCCGCCGGAGCATCTGCGCCTGCTGGCGACGGAGATCGGACTGCCCCTCAACGCCCTCGCCCTCCCCGACGGCCCCTCACCGGCGAAGCTGGCCGCCCTGGGCGCCACCCGGATCACCTTCGGCGGCGGGCTCCAGCAGCGGGCGATGGAGGCGGTGACGGAGATCGCGGCGGGGCTGGGGGAGCGGTAAGGGGTGCCGCCTCGCCGGCCAGCGGCAACCGCACGCCCTCCCGCGCGGACCGGGCCGGGCACTTCCTCCGCGCCCGGCCCGGACAATGCGCGCCGCCGGAACTGCGATGCGCTTACTGGGTGACCCAGTCGTCGGCGTCGTCGCAGTACGCGTCGGCATTCTCCTTGGGGAGGCAGACACGGAATTCGTACTGGGCCGACGAACCGGAGTTCTCACACCGGGAATGCGCAGTTCCAAATGGAGGCGGTCAATTCGCTCCGGGCCGGCCTCATGGCGCCACCGCATGCAGACGAGGGACCTGAAGTGTGAAGCGGCAGAGACGGGCACCCGTGGTCCATGGCTCACACAACAGTGCAAGAAGTGCTCAAGGCCGTCACCGACGCCTCCTTCCCCGCGGGGAAGGAAGAACTCATGAAGGCCGCCCAAGAAGCCCACGCGCCTCCGCAAGTCATGGACGCACTCCGCGAAATGCCCCCGGAGCAGTACGAGAACAAGAACGAGGTGGCGCGCTCCGTACGTGTCGATCCCGACTCCGACGCCCCGCACAGCGACGCCCAGCGGGCCAAGCAGGCGGCACAGCACGGCAAGACCGGTATGGCAGAGCAGCTCCGCGACGCCTCCAAGCCGCCGGTGCAAGAAGAGCTCGACGAGTAACCGCTTCCCCGGGGCGAGGCGCGACCAGGGGGGCGGGGCGGAGCTGTGCCTCAAGGAAGGCGCGTATCGCCCGGCACCGCGACCGCGCCCCGCATGAGCGGTCGCGCGGTCCGGTAAAGGGAAGCGGTCCTCGCCTGCGCCACTCCGTCCCCCGCCACGACGTCGGCCTCGACCGGGAGCACTCCGGAGGGAGTTCCGAGCCGGGTGGGGGCGCCGGGGCGCGCGCTCGTGAGGCGGTGCGGGACCGTGCCGGGGATCTGCGTGGCGACCGCGAGGCACAGGGCGCCCGTGCCCGGCACGGCTCCGTGCACCTGCTCCATCGACAGCATCCGCACCGCCAGGTCGAACGCGTCGGGCGCGATGCGGGAGCCGCTGAGCGTCTCGTACGCGGAAGGCGCCGCCACCACCGCGACCTTCGGGTTGGCCAGGGGAGCCGCCGCGGCGCTCGCCGCGAGGCCCGTGGCCACCGCGCCCTCCCGTCGGATGTGATCGAGCGTGTCCATCAACTGCCCGTCGGACGCGAGGTGTTCGCGGGTCTCCGCTCCCGTGAGGCCGAGCTCGCCGGCGGCGACGAACACGACGGGGTTCGAGGCGTCGACGCACGACACGGTGACCGGCCCGCGCGGGGTGTCGAGCCGCGTGCTCGCGCTCCCCGCGGGCAGGAGCGAGCCCGTACGCGCTCCACCGGGCGAGAGGTATTCGAGCCGTACGGGCGCTCCCGTACCCGCGACTCCGGGGACCTCCAGGTCGCCGGAGACCACGGCCGTCCCGCCGCGCACCTCGAAGGCCGAGCGGAAGAGCTTCCCCGTGTTGGTGTTGAGCACGCGCAAGGTCACGAAGCCGTCGTCGGGCGGGGGCACCACGCCTTCGTCGACGGCGAAGGGGCCCACGGCCGAGGAGAGGTTGCCGCAGTTTCCGGAGTAGTCGACCACGGGACGGTCGATCGCGACCTGCCCGAAGGTGTACTCGACGTCCGCGTCGGCGCGCTCGGAGCCGCGCACCGAGACCACCTTCGAGAGCGACGACGCCCCGCCGCCCATGCCGTCGAGCTGGCGACCGTAGGGGTCGGGGCTGCCGGTCACCGACAGGAAGAGCGCGTCGCGCTCCTCGCCCGCCGGCGGCAGCACCTCCTCACGGAAGAAGACGCCCTTGCTCGTGCCGCCGCGCATGAAGACGGCCGGTACCCACTGCTGCGCCACTTCTGCTCCTCTGCGGCCGTACGGGGTGAAGTGCACCGCCGAGCAGCGTACTTGCCGCTCGGATACCCAATCCTGCTCGAAGACGCGATCCCGCTCGGCGAAGCCGCCCCGCTCACTCGGCGGCCACGGCGATCTCCTCGCCGTCCACGTCGCGGCACGGCCTGCTGCGGTCGGCGAGCAGCGCGTAGAGCGCCGCGCCGGCGAAGGCGCCGATGAACCACGAGAAGCCGGCCACCGCGTGGAAGGCGGGCACCAGCGCGAGGACGACCGCGGCCGCGGCGGCGGGGACGAACGCGGCGACGGCGCGCGGGTTGTAGCCGCGGCGGTAGTGGTAGTCGCCGCGCGCGTCCTCGGTGTAGAGGTCGGGGACGTTCACCCGGGACCGGCGCAGCAGCCAGTAGTCGGCCATGATCACGCCGAACAGCGGGCCGAGCAGGGCACCGAGCCCGCCGAGGAAGTAGTTGACCACCAGCGGGTTGTCGTAGAGGTTCCAGGGCAGGATGGCGAGCCCGATGAGGGCGCTGACCAGGCCCGCGCGGCGGAAGTTGAGCCTGCGGGGGAAGAGGTCGATCAGCGTGTAGATGGGCGCGACGAAGTTGGCCAGCAGGTTCACCGCGACGGTCAGCACGACCAGGGCGAGCGAGGCGAGCGCGAGCAGGAAGGTGTTCGGGATCGTCTGCACGATGTCGGCCGGGCTGGTGATCACGCGCCCGTTCAGCTTGAACTGCGCCCCGCTGAGCACCACGGCGATGAGGGCGAAGAAGAGCATGTTCATCGGGATGCCCACGACGTTGCCGCGCACGATGGCGGCGCGGCTCCGCGCGGAGCGGGTGAAGTCGCAGAAGTTGAGCACGAACGTCCCGTAGATGACCACCCACAGCGCGGCGCCCTGGAGGATCTGGAGCCACATCGCGCCGCCGGTCAGCGGGTGGGAGTTCGACAGCGCGATGGAGCCGTCGGCGCGTACGAACATCCACACCGCCAGCGCGCACATGGTGATCAGGGTGGTGGGGGCGGCGAAGGCCATGTACTTCCTGATCACCTGCATCCCGTAGCTCACGATGAGCACTTGGAGCGCCCACAGCGCCAGGAAGCAGATCCAGCCGAGGGTGGACAGGCCCAGGACGGAGTCGCGGGCGAGCGGCTCGAGGCCCGGGGCCATGGCGAGGACCAGGGACTTGAGCACGGTCGCCGCGAGGTACGTCTGGATGCCGAACCACGCGATGGCCACGCCGCCGCGCACCATCGCGGGGATCCTGGCCCCTTTGACGCCGAAGGCGATGCGGCTCATCACGGGGAAGGGCACGCCCGTCTTGTGGCCCATGTAGCCGGAGAGCGTCAGCAGCAGGAAGAGCAGGACGGAGGCGAGCGCGAAGGCCAGCAGGATGCCCCACACGCTCAGCCCGAGCGCGAACAGGCCGATGGCGAAGGCGTAGTTGCCCAGGCTGTGGGCGTCGTTGGCCCAGAGGGTGAAGACGTTGTAGGCGCCCCAGCGGCGCCCGTCCTTCTTGGTCGGGGCGAGGTCGTACGCGTAGAGCACGGGGCTGGCGCCTCCGGTGTCCTTCGCGGTCGCGGGGGAGTGGTCGTCCATGGCAGTCACAGGCTGCCCCCTATTTTCCGTCAGATCTCGCGGTGGCGCCCGGCGGCGCGATGGCCTGTGCGTTTCCACAAGACGGAAGGGTCGTTCCGATGGCGGGAGCGTAGTTTCGGCCATCGGGAACCGTCAAGGGTCCGCCCCCGCGTACCGAGGCGGCCTCGGAGGCCCCCGGGAGAAGCTGGTCACGGCACGAAACGCGCCGCGCGGGCCGGTGGGCGGTCACGCTCCGCGAGCGTCGATAATTGGCCCATGGATGATCTGCACCGGCACCCGCCCGGCCGGAAGCCACGTCTGCGGTCGGCGCTGCGCGTGAGGAGCATCGCCGGGCGTGTGCTGGTCCTGCAGCTCCTGGTCGTGGTCCTCTTCGTCGCCGTCGGGCTCACCGCGCTGGTCATCCAGGCGCACCGGCAGAGCGAGAGCAAGGCGCGCGAGCACGCGCTGGGCGTGGCCCAGTCCTTCGCCAGCGCGCCGGGCACCGTGGACGCGATGACCTCGGCCGACCCGACCGCCGAACTCCAGCCGCGCTCCGAGCAGGCGCGCCGGCTCGCCGACGTCGGCATCATCACCACCTACGACACCCGCGGCATCCGCTGGAGCAGCAGCCCCCACCCCGAGCTCATCGGGCAGCACGTCGTCGGCCCGTACAAGAAGGCCGCGCACGGCAAGCCCTTCGTGCAGGACTTCACCGGCAATCTCGGCCGCCAGGTCAACGCCGTCGTCCCCGTCTCCGACACCCGCGGCAAGGTCGTGGGCATCGTCTCCGTCGGCATAACGGTGAACGAGGTCAACGACGTGGTGCAGGGCCAACTGCCGATGCTCTTCGTCGCCGCGGGCGCCGCACTCCTGCTGGGCGCGGGCGGCGCCGTGCTCCTGGGGCGGCGGCTGCGCAAGGAGACCCACGGGCTGGGGCCGACGGCGCTGTCGCGGATGTACGAGCACCATGACGCGGTGCTGCACGCCGTGCGCGAGGGCGTGGTCGTGGTCGGCGCCGACGGCCGGCTGCCGCTCGTCAACGACGAGGCGCGCCGCCTGCTCGGCCTGCCCCTGGACGCCGGATACCGGCGGCTGTCCGAACTGCCCCTGCCCGAGGCCATTTCCGAGCTGCTCACCTCGGGCCGCGTGGCCACCGACGAGCTGCATCTTGTCGGGGGCCGGCTGCTGACCGTCAACGTCCGCCACACCGAGCCGTACGGGGCCTCGGGCGTGGTGGCGACGCTGCGCGACACCACGGAACTGCGCACGCTCTCCGACCGCGCCGAAGGGGCCAGGGAACGCCTGACCCTGCTCAACGACGTGGGCCTGCGCATCGGGACCAGCCTCGAAGTGCCGCGCACCGCCGAGGAGTTGGCGGAGGCCACCGCGCCGCGGTTCGCCGACGTCGTCACGGTCGACGTGGCCGACGCGCTCCTGCACGGCAACGAGCCGGAGGCCGACGCCCTGGCGCTGCGGCGAACGGCCGTACGCGGCGCGGCCGTCGGCGACCTCCCGGAGAGGACGGGGGAGCCGGTCGCGTACGCCGCGTCCTCGCCGCAGGGGCGGGCGCTGGACACGGCCGAGGCCGTCGTCGACCCCGCCGTCGATTCGGCGGCGCGGGAGGGTGCGGGTGGTGCCGTCGCGGCTGCCGCGCCGGCGGGGCGGCTCGACGCTCCGGGGGCGCCTCCCGGGGCCCACTCCCTCCTCGCCGTACCGCTGCGCGCCCGCGGCATCGTGATCGGGCTGGTCACCTTCTGGCGCACGGACAGGGCCGACCCCTTCGAGCCCGACGACGTGGCGCTCAGCGTCGAACTCGTCGGCCACACCGCCGTGTGCATGGACAACGCCCGGCGCTACACCCGCGAGCACGCCACAGCCGTCACCCTCCAACGCAGCCTGCTGCCCCGTACGCTGCCCGGGCAGAACGCCTTCGACGTCGCCCACCGCTACCTCCCGGCACCGTCCGGCGTCGGCGGCGACTTCTTCGACGTACTCCCGCTGTCCGGCGGCAGGGCCGCGCTCGTCGTCGGCGACGTCGTCGGCCACGGGCTGCACGCGGCGGCCACGATGGGCCGCCTGCGCACGGCGGTGCACAACTTCTCCACCCTCGACCTCTCCCCGGACGAACTCCTCGCCCACCTAGACGAGTTGGTGGCCCGCATCGACGAGGAGGACCAGGCGGACAAGGAAGCCGAGGGGGAGAACGACGGCGCGGACCTCGGGGACGGCGGGCGCGAGGAGCGCGAGGACGCCCCGCCGGTGACGGGCGCGACCTGCCTGTACGCCGTCTACGACCCGGTGACCGGGGTGGCCACCCTGGCCAGCGCCGGGCATCCGGGCCCCGCGCTGGTCCACCCCGACGGCACGGTCGAGCTGCCCCGGGTGCCCACCTCACCGCCGCTGGGCGTGGGCGGGCAGCCCTTCGAGACCACGGAGATGCACCTGCCCGAGGGCACGCGCCTGGCGCTCTACACCGACGGCCTCGTGGAGGACCGCCACCGCGCGCACGGCACGGGCAGCGAGCTGCTCCAACGCGCGCTGGCCGACGCGGCGGACTGCGAGCCCGAGGCCATGTGCCGGGCGGTGTTCGACGCGGTGCGGCCCCGCGACAGCCAGGACGACATCGCGCTGCTCATCGCGCGTACCCGCACGCTGGGTTCCGAGGAGGTCGCCGAATGGGACCTGCCCAGCGACCCCACGGCCGTACCGCAGATCCGCGCCGCCTGCCGCGACCGGCTGGAGACCTGGGGCCTGGACCACCTCACCTTCACGACCGAGCTGATCCTGAGCGAACTCGCCACGAACGCGATCCGGTACGGGGCCGAGCCCATCCGCGTCCGCATGATCCGCGACAACCACCTCACCGTCGAGGTCGCCGACGGCAGCAGCACATCACCCCACCTGCGACGGGCGGCGGTCACGGAGGAGGGAGGACGCGGCCTGTTCCTGATCGCCCAGTACGCCCAACGCTGGGGAACGCGCTACACCCCCCGGGGAAAGGCCATCTGGGCCGAACAGTCCCTCCACGCACCTTTGCCGTCTCCTGCGGCCGACGCCTCGGACGAGGACCTGCTGGAGCAGTGGGCAGATGAGGGGTGGTGAGCGGTGTGGGCTTGAGGCGGTGAGGGGGGAGGGGCGTTGAGTGCCGTGCATCGGCCAAGCCGTGACGGCCCCGTCGCATCGACCGCCTCCGGAGTTCTTATGAATGCAGTGAATAATGCAGTGAATGCCGTGCGGAAGACCGTTCATTCCATCGACGGCGAGCTGCTCAGTGCCTATGCGGTGAACCCCGGGACCGCCGGTGCCGGCCGGCACGGGGTGGTCATCATGCACGGGGCGGGGACGGGCGACAAGCAGCGCAATCTGCCGCTGGCGGAAGACTTCGCCGCGCGCGGGCACACGGCGGTCGCGCTCGACTTCTCGGGCCATGGTGAGAGTTCGGGCACGCTGCCCGAACTCAGCCTCAGGCGCCGTCGCGACCAGGCGTCGGGGGTGATCGAGCAGGTGCTCCCTCCCGGACTCCCCCTGATCCTGGTCGGCTTCAGCATGAGCGGCCAGACGGTCGCGGACCTGATGGACCCCCTCGGGGACCGGGTGGCCGCGGTCGTGCTGTGCGCCCCTGGCGTATACGGGCAGCGGACAGCGGATGTCCCTTTCGGCGCGGGTTTCACCGAGCTCATCCGCGAGCCGGAAAGCTGGCGGGACAGCGCGGCGTTCGACGTCTTCGCGCGGTTCACCGGCCGCGCCGTACTGGTGCTTCCGGAGGCGGACGAGGTCATCCCCGCAGGGGTCACCGCCGGCCTCGAATCCGCCCTGGGCACCTCGTCCGACCTCTCCGTGGTACGCCTCACCGGGGCACCCCACCAACTCGGCACCTGGCTGTCCGCCCAGCCGCAGCACCGGCAGATGGTCGTCGGCTCCGCGTTGTCGGCGAGCGTGGGGGAGTCGGACCGCGCCGGTAGGTGAGCAGGGCTGTGCTCACGGCCCACAGCTCAGGCTCACAGCTCACGGTGAGGCGCGCGTCATGCCGCGCTTTGCCGCTGGGAAGAGCGCGCCGCGCTGCGGTGCCTCCTCCTCAGCGCGATATGTGCCACCGCGGAAACAGCGGCAGTGATGATGCCGGCGGCCAGAAGCACGGCGCAGATGACGATGACGGGGTTCACCCAGCCGGGCACCAGGTCGAAGTCGGCGTTGCACTTGTTGTGCAGCGGGAACAGGTGGCCCATTTCCCCGGCGTGCTGCTGTCGGTAGCTGTCGTCGTAGTGCTCCTGCTGGGCTACGCACGCCTTGCGCACGTCCAGGGCGCCGGAGAAGAAGCCGACGGCGTAGGAGACGAGCAGGCCGAGCAGCGCCACGGGCGCTGTTGCCGCGCCGAGCGCCAGCCATGTTCCGGGACGTCGGCCGCTCCCCGCACGCAGCGCCGCGGTGCCCCGCCGGGCGGCCCGCACGACGAGGAGGCCGGCCGAGCCCAACGCCAGGGCGCCTGCCGCGATCACCACGGCGGGCCAGCCGATGGCGAAGAGCATCAGAAGGCCCATGACGGCGACGCCGCTGAGGTAAAGCCACTTCTCTGTGCCGCGGTCCGCCATGGGGCCCCCTCGATTTCCGGTAGGTCGCGGTCTTACGGCGTGAGGGAGGGCCGACTGCATGAGGCCGGCGCCCCGTTGGGAGCGCCGGCCTCACCGTCGGGCCTGTGTGTCCCTCAGTTGCGGCGGCCCTTGAAGGCCTTGCGTACGAAGTGGACGATCAGCGCGATCACCACCACGACGAAGACGATCAGGAGGATCACGAGGACGATCAGGAAGATGCCGAGTTTCTTGAAGAAGCCGCCCTTCTTCTTTTTCTTGCCCGACTTCTTCTCGATCACCGAGACCTTGGCGGCGTGCCCCTTGTGCCGCGCCGTGGTGACGGTCGTACCACCCGTGTCGGTGGTCGCCGAATGCGGGGCCGCGGCCGCCCGTTGGTGGGCGACCGGCGCCGCGGAGGCGGTGGGCGCCGCCAGGAGCAGGGCCCCGAGCACCGCCAACATCACCGCCGCCGGCCGGCTTCTCCGGCGCATCCGCCCGCGGTTCGGCGACGAGGCCCCCACGGCCGCCCGCTCCACGTCATCTCGCTGTACGGCGTTCACCGCACCTCCCGGTGCCATCTCTCGAATGCTGTGTGCTGTGTGCTGTGTGCTGAGGGCGCATCGGCGCGCCCGTACCGCCAACATCATCCCCGTACCGCCGACACCCGTGTGCGCAGGCCCGGTTTCACGTCCGCGCGACGGCCTCCAGCGGGCTCGGCGCGACCGCCCGGCGCGCGGGCAAGGCTGCGGCCGGCGCCCCGATCGCCAGGGAGGCCAGGCAGATGAGGAGCAGCGTCCCCCACGGCGGCGCCAAGGCGTACTGCCGCACCGCCCCGTCCGCCAACGCGCCGACCGACCAGGCGCCGAACACCCCGCCCGCCAGCCCCAGCAGGGTGCCGAACGCGGCGACGGTCACCGCCTCCAGAATCCTGGCGTGGACGGACTCCGCGCTCGCCGAGGCCGCTGGTGAGGATCGCCCGCGCGTGAGCTTCGGCGCGGGCCTGTTGGTCTTGCTCATGGGGGCGAAGGCCCCGTACCGGCCGGTGGCGGAGATGAGCCGGAGGACTACGAGTCCGCGTTCCGTGGCAAGGTGCGCAGCCAGATCGAGCTGGTGCGGCAGGGAGTGCGGTACGTCGCCGAGCGCGGCTCGTTCACGCTGATCACCGGGGTGCTGGCGCGCGATCCGATCCCCACGAGCAGCGCGGCTTCGAGGGCGAACGGGGCGGTGGAGGCCTTCGTGCGGGCGGCGCGATCGAGATCGCGCCGCGGCGGATCAACGCCGTCAGCCCGGCGGGTGAGCGCGTACGGCAACCGACGCGTACCGCGGCTGAGGAGTCCCGCAGGAGCCCCGCACCCGAGAAGGGGCCCAAGTCCCGTGTGGGGCACGGCGGTCGCCGTGCCCCACACGTTCCCTCATGAAGTCATGAAGTGGTGTGGGACCTACGCCGGCGGGAGATCCCGCGGCGGACCATGGCGACAAGGCTGCCGATGATCGCAGCGCCCATCAGGCCGTAGACCGCGCCTCCGAGCGGATCGCCGTCGTTCACCCAGGAAACGCCCACGGCGCACGCCCACCAGAGGAGCCCCACCACGACGGCAGGCCCGTCGCCGTTGACCGAGCGCACGACGGAGCGACGGGGATTGCGGAAGTAGACGAAGGTCTCCAGGGCGATCGCCAGGACGGCGATCGCCACGAGCCAGAACCCTGTCATGCCTGCGACCTCCCTTCCGTCAGCGGCAGTAGCCACCCTTGTACTCATCGGGCTTCAGCCAGGTGTTGATCTTAAGGCACTTGTTGTGCGACTTGGCGATGTTCGCCATGGTGGTCCAGCCGGCGAGCGTGATGGAACTGGGGGCGCCGATCCCGGGGATCATGCCCGCGGCCGCGGCGAGGAAGCCGCCGCCCAGCGCGGCCTTGTTGGTCTCGCTCTTGTTGAAGTACAGCGTGCCGGTGATGATTCCCCACTTGAACTGGGGGTCGGCGACCACGGGGAACGCCGTGTCCTTCGTCGTGTCGACCTGCTGGACGAGGGTGTCGCCCTCGAGCCGGTAACTCGTGTGCACCTTCTTGCCGTTGGCGTCCTTGGCCCACGGCGCCTCGATGGTGCCGACGGTCACGGCGGGCTGGTCGTCACCGGCCTTGCCGTGACCCGTCTTGCCGTCACCGGTCTTGTCGCCATCGGCCTTGCGCACCAGGTCGTAGCCGCCGTCCTCGTTGGCGACGGCCTCGGTGCCTGCCGGGAGGTTCAGTTCGTAGCGCTGCTGGGTGGGTGCCGCGCTGTCCTTGAGCGTGGTCAGGGCGCGGGCGCCGCCGTCCCCGGTCAACTGGACCGCGATGTCGGTGGACTGGGCGGCATCCGGGTAGACGACGGTTCCCGTGTCGGATCTGGAGCCGTCGACCGTGCGGCTCTCGGGCAGTCCCAGGCCCGCCGTACTGCCGTCGTGCGCGACGATCCGGACCTCGCCCGCGGCGTTCCGCGGAGCCTTGGCGACGCCCGTACGGCCGTCCCGCTCGGTCCGCGCGACCGCCGCCGCGTCCTGGGCTGAGGTGGTGGCGGCCAAGTCGTGGGTGCCGGTCGCGCTTTCGACGGTACGGGCGGCCCGCTCCGTCCGTGACGGGCCGTCACTGGCCTGGGCGGCAGGCGCGATCGTCAGCAACATGGCGCCTGCGGTCGTGGCCGCGACGACGCCGCCGGCTATGTGCGTGCTCCGCTTCATGAACGGACCCTCCTATGACTGATACATGGCGATTACGTGGCGATAAAACCGGTGCGTGCGCGCAGGTGAGCCCGCACGCACCGGGCAATCCGTGTGCGCCAAGATCATATACGTAAACGATCTTGAAAACGGACATAGGCCCAGGTAGACGCAGATCAGGCGCGAGGAGAGGTTTACTTCTCAACTAGGGCTGGGGTGCGCATGTTCGGGCAGTGGCATGGGCGAGCTCGAGCTGTACGTCGGCGAAGGGCGTCGCACAGAGGGGGAACGGAGGGGGGAGCGGCGGGCCCTCGAATGCTCACCGCGCAACGCGGCAGGCCGCGCGTTCGACGAGGCCCTCGGCATGCGCCCCGTGTCGATCTGCGGGGTCTGTACTTGGTGGGCTTCACCGCTGCCAGGAGTGGGACGCGTCGTGAACGGTTGCGCCGAGCCTGTGCCCCACCCAATGCGCCGGTGGCGCGGCACGCCCGCCATGCGTCGGTGGCTTCGCGGTTTCCCGGACGGGTGGCCTTGGGGCACGTCGCCGCATGGCGAGTGACCCTGTACGCCCCCCGGCGGCGCATGTCGGGTCCGTTTCTGCGGGGCACGGATCGCTGTTGCGGGCATTGTTCAGCCTTGTACGTCTGCTGCTTCCCGGCCGTGCCGGGGCGGCGTCGGGACCGGCCCGCCCATGCGATGCCGAAGAACGGAGACACAACCATGCCGCTGACGGCCGCGAACGTCGAAGGTGAGATGGAGGCCGCGAACCAGGCAGGTGATCCGCCGGCCGACGCGCTGGTGTCGGATCTGATCGACAGGAACGAGGTCGACGGGGTCAACGGCCTGTTCCGCACGATCGGGACCCTGAAGCCGGGCCAGGACCACTCGCAACTGCCCCCGAGGCTGGCGGAGTTCCTCAAGGACGCGTCCGACGACCCGCCCGGCTGGAGCGATGCGGACGCTGCGGCAGCGGAGGGCTTCTTCCGCAACCACCACGGCGAAGCGTCCATGCTGCAGGGCACGGTCGGCCTCATCGGCACGTATCTCTCTCCCACCGGCGCCTTCACGCTGCGTTCCACCGGGCGGCTCGGCGGTGTGGAGGGCCCGGGGCGGCGGCTGTCGCAGTCCTCGCGGCTGTTCATCGGCATGGGCGACGACAATGCCCTGCGCGACGGCAGCCTCAAGGCGACCGTGACCAAGGTGCGGCTGGTGCACTCCTCGGTCCGGCAACTGCACAAGAAGAGCGGTGAGTGGGACTACGAGAAATGGGGCGAACCGGTCTCACAGAAGTACACCGCCGGTGCCATCTGCGTCTTCAGCGTCCAGATCCTCGAGGCGCTCGAGAACCTCGGCGTGCACGTCTCCGACGAGGACCGCCAGGGCTTCATGTGTGCCTGGCACTACATCAACCACTACCTCGGCACGCCGGAGAAGTGGCTGATGCCCAAGGACGCGGACGAGGTGGACCGGCTGTGGCGGATCCAGCGGGAGACGGAGTGGAAGGAGACCGAGGACGGCAAGTTCATGACCGAGCAGGCCCTGAAGTTCTACAGGGAGGAGATGGTGCCGCCGCCGCTCTACGATCCCTTCGTCGCGATGGTCCGCAAGGCGCTCGGGGACGAGTACGCCGACAAGGCCGGCATCCCGAGCAACGCGGTCCTCGACACCGGCGCCGAGTTCGCCTCGGCCGGCCATGACCTCGCCAGCAGCACCTTCGGTGGCGTCCTCGGCGGCGCGGCCGAAGAGGCCACCGGGACCAATCCGTACGACGCGATCCTGGGCAAGGCGTCGAAGGCGTTCAACAAGATCCAGGAGTACGCCCTCACCCACGACAAGGACAAGCAGCCCCAGATGCACCAGGAGCTCCACGACAACCGCTGAGCGTTGACGGAACGCCCGGGCAGGCGGCGGTCCGCTGCCCCTCAGGAGGGCATCCGGTGGACCGCCGGGGCCCGTGCGCGGGCTCAGCTCCTGCGCGCGAGAGTGCCGTCGTGGACCTGGTCCCCGAGGTGGAGCGGCTCAGGGCTGTAGGCCAACGTGCTGCAACCCATTTCCGTCCACCCCGACCTGAGCACCGGTATCGAGAGACCATGACCGGGGTGTCGCCGTGGGCGGTCATCGGCTGCCCCCCCCGCCGTCCCCACGGCCCGCCTGGTCAGCATCGTCGTGACCGGTGAGTACGGTGTGCCGATGGAGATCTTCCATCTGCGCTACTTCGTCGCGGTTGCCGAGAACCTCAGCTTTTCGCGGGCCGCCCGCCAACTGCACATGGCCACTTCGCCGTTGAGTCAGCGGGTACGGGATCTCGAGCGCGAGCTGGACGTGCGGCTCCTGGACCGCGACTCGCACCGGGTGGAGCTCACGCGCGCGGGCGCGGCGCTGCTGCCCATCGCGCGGGACGCGCTGGGCAGGTTCGACGACATCCCGTGGAAGCTGCGCGAGGCGGTCACGGGGCCCGAGCGCAACACCGTCTTCATCGGCGTACCGCCAGCCCTGCACACCAGCCTGCGCGACCGCCTCGACGAGGTGCAGCAGGACTGCGCGCAGGCGTACGACCTCAAGCGCTGGCCCGGCAGCAGCCAGGGACTGCTGCGCGCCGTGCAGCGCGGTGACCTGGGGCTCGCCCTCGTACGGCTGCCGGCGGAGGCCGAGGGCGTGACCGTGCGGCAGGTGCTGCGCGAGCCGCTGGGCGCGCTGCTGCCCGCGGCGGAGTTCGGCGACCGCACCGAGGTCTCGCTCTCCGAGCTGACGGGGCACACCTACGTGGGGCCGCCGAGCTGGATACAGCCCGCCTATTTCGACGAGCTGAGTTCCCGCATGGAGGCTTCCGGAATTCATCGCCGGGTCATTCCGCGTACCGGGGATTTCGACAACATCCGGGATATCGTGGCGAACGGCGAGGTGTTCTCGATCACCATCATGGATCCGGGTGATGGAATGCGCGGCAGGAGCAGTGACGCCACCGTCGTACTCCCGTTCCGGGACTTCTCGCCCGAGCTGGTGACCGGCGCCTGCTGGCGCGCCGACCGCGCGGAAGAGGGTGGCGACCTGCACGGACTCATCGAGGCGACCTGCCGCGTCATGCAGGTCGACCCTCCGGAGAACGGCCCGGAAATCCCTTTGTAAGGGAAGGGTAAGGAGGCGGATAAAGGGCGTGACCGCTGTGGTCACGCCCTTGTTCGGGGAATGGTGACGCCCTCGTATTGAGGTCGGGACCTTGGTCCTGTTTCCATTGCATGTATCGAGAAATTACCTCGTCAGGAGAACGCAATGGACCGCTCAGGGCCGCTCGCAGGCGTACGCGTCATCGACATGGCGACCGTGGTGATGGGGCCGTACGCGGCACGCATCCTCGGCGACCTCGGCGCCGACGTCATCAAGATCGAGTCGCCGAACGACACCGTGCGCCAGGGCACCGTGCACCGCACCCCGGGCATGACCCCGCTCAACCTCAACGTCAACCGCAACAAGCGCAGCGTCGCCCTCAACCTCAAGGACGACGCCGAGCGCGCCCGCGCCCTGGAGCTGATCGGCACCGCCGACATCCTCATCACCAACATGCGCATCGGCGCGCTGCGCCGCCTCGGCATGGACTACGAGAGCCTGGCCGCCGCCAACCCGCGGCTGGTCTACGCGCACGCCCAGGGCTTCCGCTCGGACTCCGAGCGCGCGAACCTCGCCGCGTACGACGAGACCGTGCAGGCCGCCTCCGGGCTGGTCGACATCGCCAACCGGGCCGGTGACCTGCAGTCTCCCGTGGTGCTGCCGAGCATCTTCGCCGACAAGGTCGCCGCGCTGACCCTCGCGCACACCACCCTGGCGGCGCTCGTGCACCAGCGGGCCACGGGCGAGGGCCAGCACATCGAGGTGCCCATGGCCGACACGCTGCTCGCCTTCAACCTGGTCGAGCACCTGCAGGGGCACACCTTCGAACCGCCGCTGGGGCCCACCGGGTTCACGCTGTCCATGAACAAGGGGCACAGGGCCCGCCCCACCCGGGACGGCCTCGCGATGATCATCCCGTACACGCCGCAGAACTTCCGCGACCTGTTCACCGCGGCCGGCCGCCCCGAACTGGCCGAGGACCCGCGCGTGAACGGCGACTTCATCGACGCGCAGCACGACGGCGAGGCGCTGGCCGCGCTCGTGGACGAGGTCACACCCGTCCTCACCACCGAGGAGTGGATCGAGGTGTGCACCAAGAACAGCATCCCGGTCGGCCCCGTGCTGGAGCTGGAGAGCGCAGCCGAGGACCCGTACGTGCGGGAGGGCCGGCTGCTGGAGGTCGCCGAGCACCCCAGCGAGGGCAGCTACCGCGTGATCGGCGACCCGACCCGCTTCTCCGCCACCCCGCCCTCGGTACGCCGCCACGCCCCGCTGCCGGGCCAGCACACCGACGAGGTCCTGGCCGAACTGGCCGAGCTGACCGGACTGCCTGAACCCGCGGACGCCGCCGCAGACCAGGGCGCCCAGAAGGAGAACCACTGATGACCGCCACACCCGGGAACGCCACCCCCGAAGGTGGTGCGGCTCCCACCCCCGTACGTACAGAGGACCCCGTACGCACCGAAACCGTCGGCAGCACCCTCGTCATCACCCTCGACCGGCCCCGCGCCCGCAACGCCGTCGACGCCGCCGTGGCCGAGGGGATCGCGGCGGCACTGGACCGGCTGGAGTCGGAACCGGCCCTCCGCGCGGCCGTGCTGACCGGCGCCGACGGCACCTTCAGCGCCGGCATGGACCTCAAGGCCGCCGCGCGCGGCGAGCAGGTCGACGTCCCCGGCAAGGGCTTCGCCGGACTGACCGAGGCCCGCGTGAGCAAGCCGCTGATCGCCGCCGTCGAGGGCCCCGCCATGGGCGGCGGCTTCGAACTCGCCCTCGCCTGCGACCTCGTGGTCGCCTCCGACACCGCGCGCTTCGCCCTCCCGGAGGTCAAGCGCGGGCTGATCGCGGGCGGTGGGGGAGCGGTACGGCTGCCGCGCCGCATCCCGTACCACCTGGCCATGGAGCTGCTGCTCACCGGCCGCACCCTCGACGCGGCGCGCGCCCGCGACCTGGGCATCGTCAACCAGGTCACGGCGGAGGGCGGCGCCCTGGACACGGCGCTGGAGCTGGCCGATGAACTGGCCGCCAACGCTCCGCTCGCCCTGGCCGCCGTCAAGGAGGTCGTACGGGCGGCGGACGGGGCGGACGAGCCGAGCGCCTTCTCCGCACAGCGCGAGACCGTTCAACGCCTCGTCGCCTCCGAGGACTTCGCCGAAGGGGTGCGCGCCTTCTCCGAGAAGCGCGCCCCGGTCTGGAGCGGACGATGAACCGCGAAGAGATCCTGCAGCACAACAACACCCCGCTGACGGCGCCCGCCTACCCGCCCGTCGCCGCCCGCTTCACCGACCGCGAATACCTCAACATCGTCTACCGCACCGACTACGACGCGCTGCGCGCCGCGGTCCCCGAACCGCTGGAGGTCGACGCGGACGCGCCGCTGGTGCGGTTCGAGGTGATGAAGATGAACGAGGTCAGCGCGTACGGACCGTACGTCGAGGCGGGACAGGCCATCCCGGTGCGCCACGAAGGCGAGCAGGGCGAATACCTGCACGCGATGTACCTGGACAACTTCCCCGCCACCGCGGCAGGACGCGAGATGAGCGCCTACCCCAAGGTCCAGGGCAGCCCCGCGCTCTACGCCGACCACGCGGCGCTGGTGGGCACGCTGGACTACGGCAGCCTGCGCGTGGCCACGGCCACCATGGGCTACAAGCACCACCCCCTCGACCTCGACCGGGCCCGCGCCGAGATCACCGTCCCCACGTACATGCTCAAGCTCGTGCCCGGCTACGACGGCCGGCCCCGGGTGTGCGAGCTGGTCCGCACCCGCATCAGCGACGTGCGGGTCAAGGAGGCGTGGACGGGCCCCGCGCGGCTGGAGCTGTACGCGCACGCCCTCGCCCCCCTGGCCGACCTCCCCGTGCGCGAGGTGGTCTCGGCCAGCCACCTGGTCACCGATCTCACCCTGGACGCGGTCACCCCCGTCCACGACTACCTGGCCTGATCACCCCTGATCACAGGGCCGGATGGAGCATCAGCCATGCAATACCAACAGATCGCCGTCGTCGGCGCGGGCACCATCGGACTGTCCTGGGCGGGCCTCTTCGCCGCCCACGGACTGGCGGTGACCGTCACCGACCCGCGCGCCGACCTGGACGAAGTGGTGGCCGCGGCACTGCCTGCCGACCTCGCCTCCCGCGTCCGTACGACGCCGAGCCTGGCCGAAGCGGTGCGCGGCGCCGATCTCGTGCAGGAGAACGGGCCCGAGCGGCTGGAGTTCAAGCAGCAGCTCTTCGCCGACATCGCCGAGGCCGCACCGAACGAGGCCGTCCTCGCCACCTCCAGCTCCGGGATCATCGCCTCCGACATCGCCCGCGAGCTGCCGGACTCCGTGGCCCGGCGCCTGCTGGTGGCCCACCCCTTCAACCCGCCGCACATCGTGCCGCTGGTCGAACTCGTACCGGGGGAGCGGACCGAGGAGTCCGTGGTCGCCGAAGCCGACGCCTTCTACCGGGAGCTGGGCAAGCAGCCCGTACGCCTGCACAGGGAGCTGCCCGGCTTTGCCGCGAACCGCCTCCAGAGCGCGGTCCTGCAAGAGGCCATCCACCTCGTGCTCAGCGGCGTGGTGGACGCCGCCGAGCTGGACACCGTCATGAAGGCGTCGCTGGGCGGGCGTTATGCGGCCGTCGGCCCCTTCGAGAGCTTCCACCTGGGCGGCGGTCCCGGCGGCATCCGCCACATGCTGGAGCACCTGGGCCCCGGCCTCGAAGCCGGCTGGCAGCGGCTGGGCCACCCGGAGCTGACCGAGGACGCCGTGGCCACCCTCGTCGAGCAGACCGAGGCCGCGTACGGCTCGGGCCCCGAGGCGTACGAGGAGCGCGCGGCGCTGCGCGACCGGCACCAGCGCGCGATCGAGCGGGCCCTGGAGGGCTCGGACGCCGGCGCCTGAAGGGGCCGTCCCCCGGTGCTCGTACACACATCCCGTACGGCAGCTCGCACAGGCATCCCGCAGTGGCCGTACGCAAGAAAGAAGGTCCATCATGCCCAAGCCCCCTGTCACCACCCCCGACTTCCTCGACTACGCGTCCCTGCTGGACGAGGGTGAGCGCGAGGAACTCGCCTCGATCCGCGGCTACCTCGAATCCGAGGTCAAGCCGCTGGCCAACTCCGCGTGGGAGAAGGCGGAGTTCCCCTCCGAGGTCATCGGGAAGATCGCCAAGCTGAACCTGGCCGGGTACTCCTACCCCGAGTACGGCGACGGGCGCCGCCGCGGCGCGCTCTTCCCCGGCTTCCTCAACCTGGAGCTCAACCGGATCGACCCCTCCTTCGCCGTCTTCTCCGGCGTGCACACCGGCCTGGCCATGGGCAGCATCCACGGCGGCGGCGACGCCGAGCAGCGCGAGCGCTGGCTGCCCGCCATGGCCCGCATGGAGAAGATCGGCGCCTTCGCGCTGACCGAGCCCGAGGGCGGCTCCGACGTCGCCGGGGGCATGCGCACGACGGCGCGCCGCGAGGGCGACACCTGGGTGCTCGACGGCGCCAAGCGGTGGATCGGCAACGGCACCTTCGCCGACCTGATCGTGGTGTGGGCCCGGGACACCGAGGACGGCAATGTGAAGGGCTTCGTCGTCGAGAAGGGCACGCCGGGATTCACCGCCACCAAGATCGAGGGCAAGATCGCCCTGCGGACGGTGCAGAACGCCGACATCACCCTCGACGGCGTACGCGTTCCCGAGGCCAACCGCCTCCAGAACATCAACACCTTCCGCGACACCGCCCGCGTCCTGGAGCGCACCCGCGGCGGCGTCGCCTGGCAGGCGCTCGGCGTTTCCGTACGCGCCTACGAGCTGGCCCGCGAATACGCCGTCACGCGCGAGCAGTTCGGCAGGCCCATCGGGGGCTTCCAGATGATGCAGGACCTGCTGGTGAAGATGCTCGGCAACATCACCGCCATGTACGGGGTCGTCGTACGGCTCAACCAGCTCGTGGCCGAGGGCCGCGGCCGCGCGGACCAGGCGGCGCTGGCGAAGGCGTTCGCCACCACGCGCATGCGCGAGGTGGTCGCCTGGGCGCGCGAACTGTTCGGCGGCAACGGCATCGTCCTCGACTACGAGGTCGCCCGCTTCTTCGCCGACGCCGAGGCCCTCTACTCCTTCGAGGGCACCCGCGAGATGAACACCCTGATCGTGGGGAAGTCGATCACGGGGCACAGCGCGTTCGCGTGAGCGGCGCGGGTGCTGCCCGCGTCGCGTAGCCGCCGTCCCGGTCCCGTGCGGGGCCGGGACAGCGCTGTGCGCTCGGGCTTCACTTCTCCCGGGCGGCGCCTAGGCTGGCCGGGTGGGTTTCTGGGTGACGCTGTCGCGGCACGACGCGGCGCGGGTCGACGCGTTGCTGGACCACCCCGATGGGCCGTCGGCGGGACGGGAGCGGCTGCGCTCGGCCTGGAGCGCGGGACTGTCCCCGCGCAGTCCGGGGGAGGGCGAGCCGGCGCTGGAGTGCCTGGAGGAGAACGACGACATCCGGCGCAACTGGGAC
This sequence comes from Streptomyces odontomachicola, assembly GCF_039605595.1. NCBI lineage: Bacteria > Bacillati > Actinomycetota > Actinomycetes > Kitasatosporales > Streptomycetaceae > Streptomyces > Streptomyces odontomachicola. Next base: position 124,002 of record NZ_JBCFOK010000014.1, on the reverse strand, counting down.
GGCCTGCATGTGCTGTTGACCGGCTGCCGCGACCACCGGCACGACGATGACGAGCCACCCTGCGGGGAGGCGCCCGCGCGCGACGCCGTACGGGGCGGCCAGGCTCTCACCGGTGCGGACAGCAGTGCGCAGCTCCAGACTCCCGTACTGCTGATGCCGGACGCGGTGCGCGCCGTACGCGACTTCCTGCGGGGCCTGGACGCCCACCGCCTGCTCCGCGAGCGCGCCGACCTGGTCGAACGGGCCGGTGTCTACTCCTTCCACATGACCGTCGGCCTGCCCGACGGGAGCAGCAGGCGCATGAGCATGATCGAGGACGGCTCCCTGGCCGCGAGCCTCGAAGGCGTACGCGGCTTCTACGCGCGTGCCGCGGCGGCCGGAAACGCCGTGATCAAGGAGATCTCCTGACTCGCTTGAGGTCGGCCTGCCGGTGACCGCGGGCGGCACGGACCGTGCCCATTACGGTGAGGACCATGGACGCGATCGAACCGGACCACGCGGAACTGGACGCCGACGCGGAGTACGAGGGTGATCTCGCGCAGGAACTGTGCCGGATGGCCGAGGAGGACCACGCGGCGGCGCACCTCGCCAACAGCGCGGACTTCACCGACCAGTTGGCGTGGCGCCGTATCGCGGCGCAGCACGGTGACCGCCTGCTGCAGATACTCCAGGAGCACGGCTGGCCCACCGCCTCGCGGGTCGGCCCGGACGCGTCCCGCGCCGCATGGCTCCTGGCCCAGCACGCCGACCGACAACTGGAGGTGCAACGGCTGGCCCTGCGCCTGCTCGACGAGGCGGTCGGCCAGGGCGAGGCCCCGCTCGACCAACTGGCCTTCCTCTACGACCGCACCCGCGTGAACGAGGGCCGCGAACAGCTCTACGGCACACAGATCGCGGGCGTGGACGCCTCCGGGGCTCCCATTCCCTGGCCCTGTGAGGATCCGGAACGCATGGACGAGCGCCGCGTCGAGGTGGGGATCGAGCCCTTCGGCGTTTACACGGCGCGGTTCGGTACGTCCGGGTAGACCCAGCATGTGGGGCGGTCGGGGATGGCGCTCACCGCGTGGTGAACGCCATCGCCCTTCATGGCGTGGGCCGGGCGGCCGTCGGCGTGGTCGCCGCCGTGCTGACCGTGTCGCGCCATCGTTGGTGCAGCGCATCCATGCCGGGCAGGGCGGAGTCGGTGACGAACACGGCGCTCGAGCGGTCCCGGTGGGTGAAGAGAAGGGCGGAAGCGGGGGAGCCGAGCGGGAGGCAGGTCAGGGGCTGGACGGCGTCGACGGGATCGCCGCGGAAGGACAGCGGATTGCGGAAGACCAGGTGGGAGCAGAAGACGGAGCCGCGCTCCGGCCGCAGCAGGGTCTTGAAGGAGGCTTGTACGAGCCACGGCGGGGGCCCGTAGGTCAGCCGCCGTACGGCTTCCCGGTGGGCCGGGGATTTCAGCGGGGCGGCAGCGCGCACGGTGTCACATAAGGCCCGCGGCAAGGGCGTTCCCGGGCCGGGCAGGGAGAGCCTGCCGGCGGCGGTGTGGTTTCCCGGGAGCGCGAGCGTGGTCGTAGTACGGGCGTTGACAGCCACCGTGACCGGGGTACGCGGGGTCGGGCGAGGGTGGTACCGCGTGACCCACCCCTGCACGGCGTGCGCGAGCGTGGCCATGTAGGCGTCGTTCACCGTCCCGGCGAAGGGAGCGGCGAGGGCGCGCAGCGTGGGAGTGGGGACGGCGGTCCACTGGAAGATGCGTTCAGCGGAGTGCCCGTGTTGTGGGTGCGGCCACAGCCCCGTCTTGGCGGTGGCCCGCGCCAAGAGGCGGGCGGCGGCGGTCGTTTCGCGGAGAGTCGGCCGCGGCGGTTCGGCCAGGTGACGGACCGCCGCTGAGCTGCGGTGGTACGGGATCGCCGTCGGGGTGAAGAGGGTTTCCAGAGCGTGGACGAACCCGCCGCCGTCCTGCAGCCCGTGGTTCACGCGGTAGAGGACGGCATAGCGGTACCGCGCATACCCGTACAGGAGCGTCAAATCCCAGGGAGGCGCGCCGGGGACGAAGGGAGCCCGGGCCAGCTCCCGTACGGCGTCGTCGGTGGTGTCGCCTGCGGCGAGGGGGTGGGCGCGGATGTGATGTTCGAGGGTGGGGTGGGTTTGGTGCCAGCGGGCTTGTAAGCCGCGCCCCTGCATGACCGACGACAGGGCCGGTATGGAGGAGAGGCGCCGGCGGACGTGATCGGTGAGCGCTTGGAGGGGCGGGCGCGTGCCGTGGAAGTGGAGGAGCGCTCCTATGGTCATCGAGGGATCGTGGTAGAGCAGCGCGTCCAGGGGAGACGGCCGTTGGGACTTCGGGGACATGAATTCCTCGGGTGGGAGGGACATCCCGGCTGGGTTGTCACGGGAGGGTTGCCGGGTGCGGGGGACATGGGGCTCCCGGCGACGTTGCCAAGACGATTTGCGTGATCGAACTGTGTGGCGTGAGAGGTGAGTAGATCCGGTATTCGGTTGACGTGGGAGGGTGCGGGCGCGGGGAAGAGGCGCATTTGGCGCGTGGTGGGGTGAGGGGTGCGCCGCTTGCTTTCCGTTGTGCGCCGTTGAAGGCGTGTGAGTGTGCGGGGCTCGTGGGGGAGCGCGCCGCACGTACTTCGGCTGTGGGTGCGTGGGTGGCGCCGCTTCGTGTGCGGGTTGCGGCCCCGCGACTATGCGGCTTCGTCCGGTGGGCTGCATGGTCGTGAGCGTCGGGCAGGCCGCGGACGCGAATGCTGGGCAGCGATCGGCCCCCTCCTCGCCGAGAGGACCACCCACGCGGAGGCGGCGGAGAAGAGGAGCAGGACCCCGTAGGCGAGGGCGTTCAGACCGGGGCGGGAACCCGGAGGCGGATCGATCACCATCGCCGCGAAGGCCGCCGCGGACGCCAGGGCGAACAGGACGGCCGCAACGGGGTGTTGCCCCGGCCGCAGCGCGCCCGTGCGGCGCAGGACGATCAGCGCGGGGAACGGCACGGCGACCAACGCCTGGCTGACGACCCCTTGGGGATCGCCGAGCGCGCGCCCGAGAGCGGCGATGCCCGCGCAGGACACGACGATCACTACGAGCGCGTACGCGGCCAGCCCGGCCACCGGTACGCCGGGACAGTGGCGCGCGCGATGGGCGAAGCACAGATACAGCAGCAGGCCCTCGACCAGGACGAAGCCGGGCTCGAAGTAGTACAGCGCGTCGTAAGGCCGCATGAAGCCGAAGACCTGCATGCCGTCCCACGCGGCCCAGGCGGCCAGCGCGGTCAGCGGGATCGGCGCGCGGCGCTGCGTGAACCCCACGCGCAGGTAGATCACCACGGCCGCGGAGAAGAGGAGGAGGGTGGTGGTGAAGAGAACCGCGAACACCGACATGCCGACTCCGATGTGCCGCAGGGAGCGAACGGGTGGCCGGCGCAGGGTGGCCGACCGCGAGTCGTCGCCTGTACCAGCGCCAAGTCCCGCCGCTGCCACGGCAGCGCGACCTCCCGCCTCGCCGGACACGGAGCATCTGCCCACCGCCCTCCGGCGCCAGCGGCGTGCGACGGGGTGCGGGGAAGCACGGCAGCGCGCGGAGCAGCGGCGCTGTCGCCGTACAGCGTCGGCCGGTGAAGTGAACCGTTCCTGAGCGAGGCGGAGGACGGAAACGGACGCCGCCCTGGGAGATGCACTGGGAGCAAGGGCGGTGTTTTCAACCCTCCTGCCTGGACCTTCAGTTGGTGATCCGGCCGCCCGCGACGTCCACGGTGAGGCCGGTCAGCCAGGACGCGGCGTCCGAGGCGAGGAAGAGCGCTGTCCGGGCGACGTCGTCGGTCGTGCCCATGCGGCCGAGCGGATGCATGGCCGCGACCTTGCGCTGGATGTCGGACGGCATGTCGCGCTCGACCCGCTCGGTGCGGATGGTCGACGGCGCGATGGAGTTGACCCGCACTCCGCGAGGCCCGACCTCGGTGGCCAGGTGGCGGGTCAGCATGACCATCCCGGCGTTGGCGACGCCGTAGGCGAGGTTGGCCCGGCTGGGCTGGCGCCCCGCGGACGAGGACATGGTGATGATGGAGCCGTGGCCGCGTTCGAGCATGCCGGGCAGGAACGCCCGGATGGTCAGGAACCCGGAGGTCAGGTCGGAGTCGATGACCTCGCGCCAGCGCTGCTCGGTCAGTTGCTCGGAGGGAACGGGATGCCCCTGCCCTCCGGCGAAGGCGGCGAGGACGTCAACGGGGCCGAGGTGGGACTCGGCCTGCCGGCGCACGCGCTCCAGCGCCGCGGACTCGGTGACGTCGGCGACGACGGCGAGGGCCTTTCCGCCCCGGTGGGTGATGCCGGCGACCACCGCGTCCAGGGCCTCCCGGTCCCGGCCCACCGCGCAGACCGCGGCGCCCTGGTCGGCGAAGGCACGCGCCGTACGCGCGCCGATGCCGCGTGAACCGCCGGTGACGATGACGGTCTTGCCTCGCAGGTCGGGGTATTCGCTGAGCATGGGGGACTCCTCGGGGGAGGCCGGCTGATGAGTGAGGGGCCGGGCGGCGTGCCCTTTACAGGCGTTGCCTACCGGCGTTGCCGTTGCCGGCGCTGCCGTCAGCGGCGCGGCGTGCGGTGGCGGGTGTGCGGGAGCAGCACCGCGACGAGCAGGAGCCACAGGGTGCCGCCGAAGCGCACGACGGGAAGCAGATAGCCGAAGCCGAACGCCACCAGGGTGAGCGTGGAGACCATCCCGACGGCGGCGAGTACGAGTCCGCTCCAGGCCACGGCGCGCGGCAGCAGCCCGGCGAGCAGGCCCGGTACGGAGACTCCGGCGATGAAAAGGGCGAGCATCACCGCGTACGCGGGGCCGCCGGAGACGAAGGAGAGGTCGGCCAGGGCGCGCGCGAGCGCGGAACCCGCGTCAGCGGGCAGACGGCCCCCGGCCCAGGCGAACATCGCGCTGATCGTCAGCGCGGCAGCGGCCAGCACCCCTCCGACCAGGGCGATCGCCGAACCCGGCGCGGTGATGCCCAGCGCGCGCAGCCGGCGGTAGAGCACCGCAGCCGAGAGCGCCAGGGGCACAGCGGAGGAGAACAGCAGGAAGGCGCCGACCTTGATCGTGGTGCCGTGCGCCCGTGTGTAGTCCAGAACCGCGAGGCCCGAGGCGTCGGGATGCGGGGTGGAGCGGTTGACGAGGACGTACGCGAGGGTCAGCACGGCGAAGGCGCCGACGGGAGCCACCAGGGGCGGGCCCGACCGCGGACGGCGTGATGCGGCTACGGGAGGTTGCGCGAGGGACATGGGCTGCTCCTCCGTCGTTTCTCTACCGCGCTATACCCGCGATAATGATTACAAGTCGGAACGATTGTCAAGGGGGTATGGTGTTCGCATGAGTACGAATCGTGAGGACGGCGAGGCCGGGCCCCGGGGCGAGGGCCGACCTCAGGGGGCCAGATCTCAAGGCGGGGCCGCGTTCCTGCTGGCCCAGCTCGGCGCGCACGCGGCCGCCCGGTTCGGGGAGCGGGTCGCCGAGCTCGATCTGACCCCCGCGCAGGCGGGCGTCCTGCGCCTGTTGGCCAGCACTCCTGGACGCAGCCAGCGCGAGCTGGCCGACGAACTCGGTATGCCGCCCAGCCGCTTCGTCCCCTTCGCCGACAGGCTCGAGGAGCGCGGGTTGCTCGAGCGCCGGAAAAACCCCAGCGACCGGCGCCTGTACGCACTGCACCTGACCGAGGAGGGCGCCGCGCTGCTCTCCGAGCTGCGCGAGGTCGCCGCGGCGCACGAGCAGCAGATCTGCCGGGCGCTGACCCCCGACGAGCAGCAACACCTGCGCGCGCTCCTCGAGCGCATGGCCGCGCAGCAGGGCCTCAGCCCCGGGGTCCACCCGGGCTACCGGTGGATGAGACCCGACCGCACGCAGCGTCCCCGCGAAGCACCCGCCTCCGAGGAGCCGCCGGCCCCGCGCGAGAGCGGAGCGGACTGAAACACCAGACGAGGAAACCGAACAGACGAGGAAGCCCGGCATGGTGGACATCGCCCAGCACACAGTCACGGTCAATGGCATAGGCATGCACGTGGCGGAGGCAGGCGAGGGGCCTGCGGTCGTCCTGCTGCACGGCTTCCCGGAGCTCGCGTACTCCTGGCGGCACCAACTGACCGCCCTGGCCGCGGCCGGGTATCGCGCGATCGCTCCCGACATCCGCGGTCATGGACGCACCGACGCTCCCGCGGAGGTGGAGGCGTACGGCATGCGCACGATGATGGCCGACGTCACCGGCCTGATGGACGCGCTGGAGGTGACCGAGGCAGCGGTCGTCGGGCACGATCAAGGCGCCCTGCTGGCATGGGCGTTGGCCGAGACGCATCCGGAGCGGGTGCGGGCCGTCGCCGCGCTCGGTGTGCCCTACCACCCGCGGCCGCCGATGCCGCTCACGCGGGCACTGGCCACCTACCGCCCGGGCAAGTTCAACGTCGTGACCTACTTCCAGCAGGCGCGCCTCCCGGAAGAGGAGTTGGAGGCGGATGTGCGCGACACGCTGCTGCGCGTGTTCGCCGCGCAATCCGGCGATGCCGACCCGGACTTGGTGCCGGCCTGGCTCACGGACACCCCCGAGGGCTCCGGGTTCCTCGAACCCCTGCCGAAGCCGGGGCGGCTGCCGTCCTGGCTGAGCGAGGAGGAACTGGGCCGTTACGTGGCGGAGTACGAGCGCACCGGCTTCACCGGCGCCCTCAACCGCTACCGCAGCATGGACGCCGACTGGTCGGACCTGCCCGAGCTCGGCACCCTCCCGGTCACCCGGCCCGCCCTCTACATCACCGGCGACATGGACTCCGCCTACAGGCTGGGCACGTTGGAGCCGATGAAAACCCAGGTCACAGACCTGCGCGCGATCGTCATCCTGCCCGGCTGCGGCCACTGGACCCAACAGGAGCGGCCGCGGGAGGTGAACGACCAGTTGATCGCCTTCCTCAACGGCCTGGAGTGGACGCGGTAGCCCCGGTGGCCGCGCACCTCACGGCATCGCGGACCGCGCAGCCAACCTCACGGCATCGGACCGCGCAGCCAAGGACAGGCGCCCGGCCGAGCAGTGCGGCCGGGCGCCCGTCGTCGCGCTAATCCATGATCATGGAGCCGAAGGCGGAGACGCCGGCGGAACGGCCCGTCCGGCTGCGGGCCGTCCCACCTCGTCGCGCCCCTCAGCAAGCGATTCAGTAATCGATGCGGTCGGCCTTGGCCACCCACGCGTCGAACGGTGCCGTGCGGTTGGGCAGGTGCAGTTGCTCGACCTTCACGGGCCACAGCGAAGCCGGCTGCTTCTCGAACAGGTCGTAGAACTTGCGGTCGTCGAAGCCCGCCACCGCGGCGTCGTGCCGGTCCGCGGCGAAGACGATCCGGTCGACGCGCGCCCACAGGGACGTGGCCAGGCACATCGGGCACGGCTCGCAGGAGGTGATCAGGGTGCAGCCGTCGAGGGCGAAGGCGTTCAGCTCCTTGCAGGCCGCGCGGATCGCGTTGACCTCGGCGTGTGCGCTGGGGTCCAGGGTCGCGGTGACCTGGTTGTGCGCGGTGGCGACGACCTGGCCGTCCTTGGCGATCAGCGCGCCGAAGGGGCCGCCCCCCGAGGTCGCGCTGGTGGTGGCCAGCGTGAGGACCTGCTCCATCCAGGCGCGCTCGGACTCGTGGATGCTGGCTTCCTGGGTGCTGGCGGTCATGCGTGGCCTGCCTTTCAAGTGGTGGCTCTCGGTGGCTCTCGGTGGTTCTGAGCTGGTCGTTCGTGAGGTTCGGTGGGCCCGGGACGGGAGCTCGGGACGACGGCCCGCTCGATCACGTACAGACCGTCGAGGAGGCGCCCCCACCCCTCAGGCCCGCTCCCGTTCAAAGGCCCGCAACAGATCCGCCGCCACACTCACCGCGATCGTCGCCGGCTCCTTGCCGGTGATCTCGGGCGTGCCGATCGGGGTCTTGATGCGGTCGAGGGCGGCGTCGTCATGGCCGCCCTCCGCGGTCAGGCGTTTGCGGAAGCGCGCCCATTTGGCAGCGGAACCGATCAGGCCGATCGAGCCGAGATGGGCGGTACGCAGGGCCGCGTCGGCCAGCGCGTAGTCCTCGGCGTGATCGGGCGTCATGATCAGCATGTGGGTGCCGGGCGCGAGCTCCGCAAGCACCTCCTCCGGAAGCAGCGGTACGTGGTGTACGTGGATCTGCGCCGCCGCATCCGCCAGCACCTCCAGCCGTTCGTCGGCCAGCACCTCGGGGCGGGTGTCGATCAGGTGCAGGTCGAGGTTGTGGCGGGCCAGGATGCGGGCCAGTTCGAGACCGACGTGCCCGACGCCGAAGATCGCCACGGAGGGGACCACCGGCAGCGGCTCCAGCAGTACGGTGACCTCGCCGCCGCAGCACTGCACCCCGTGCTGGTTGGTGACCTTGTCGTTCAGGGCGAACTCCATCAACTCCGGCTCGGGCTCCGGCGTTTGGAGCATCTCGCGCGCCCGTTCGACGGCGGCGGCCTCGATGTTGCCGCCGCCGATGGAACCCCAGGTCCCGGTCGCTCCCACGACGAGCTTGGCCCCGGCCCGGCGAGGGGCGTGACCGCGCACGGTCGCCACGGTCACGAGCACGCCGGCTTCACGGCGGGCTCGCAACCGTGCGACCGCGGGCACCCAGGTCATGTCAGGCATTACTCAATGCGCTCGTGCCGGTGGGGACTTCGCCGCCGTCCCCGGAGTGGCTGTCGCCGGCGTGGCCCTCGCGCTGGGCGCCCTGGCCCCGTACGGATTCGATCGCCCAGTACACGGCCTCGGGCGTCGCGGGGGAGGCGAGGTGCGTGCTGACCCCGGCGGGGCCGAAGGCCGCGGCGGCCTGGCGCAAGGCCTCACGCACCGAGAAGGCCAGCATCAGCGGGGGCTCGCCGACCGCCTTGGAGCCGTAGACGGCGCCCTCCTCGGTGGCGTTCTCCAGCAGCGTGACGTTGAACTCCTCGGGCATCTCCGAGAAGCTCGGCAGCTTGTAGGTGCTCGCCGCCTGGGTCAGCAGCCGGCCGCGGCCCGGCCCGTCGCCGGTGTCCCAGCGCAGGTCCTCCAGCGTCAGCCAGCCCGCGCCCTGCACGAAACCGCCCTCGACCTGACCGATGTCGAGCATCGGTGACAGGCTGTCGCCGACGTCGTGCACGATGTCGACGCGGCGGATGCGGTAGGCGCCGGTGAAGCCGTCCACCTCCACCTCGGTCGCGGCCGCCCCGTACGCGAAGTACTTGAACGGCGAGCCGCGGAAGGTCTTGGCGTCCCAGTGCAGCCCCTCGGTGCGGTAGTAGCCGGCCGCCGAGAGCTGGACCCGCTGGAAGTACGCGGTGTGGACGAGGTCGTCCCAGGCCAGCTCCTTGTCGTTGCCCAGCGCGCGCGCCACGCCCTCGACGATGCGTACGTCGGAGGCGTTCGCGCCCAACTGCGAGGCGGCCACCTGCAGCAGCCGCTCGCGAAGCTGCTCGCAGGCGTTCTTGATCGCCCCGCCGTTGAGGTCGGCACCGGAACTGGCGGCCGTGGCCGAGGTGTTGGGCACCTTGTCCGTACGGGTCGGAGCCAGCCGCACCTTGTGCAGCGGGATGCCCAGCGTGGTCGCGGCCACCTGCAGCATCTTGGTGTGCAGGCCCTGGCCCATCTCGGTGCCGCCGTGGTTGATCAGGACCGAGCCGTCCTTGTAGATCAGTACCAGCGCGCCGCCCTGGTTGAAGGCGGTGAGGTTGAAGGAGATGCCGAACTTCACGCCGGTGATCGCCAGCGCCCGCTTGGTGTGCGGGTGCGCGGCGTTGAAGGCGGCGATCTCGCGCTTGCGGTCCGCGATGCCGCCGTCCTCCTTGACCTGCTCCCAGGTGGTGGAGATCCGCTCGGGGTGGGCGACGGGCTGCCCGTAGGGCGTGCACTGGCCCTGACCAGGCCGGTAGAAGTTGCGCTCGCGCAGCTCCATCGGGTCCAGGCCGAGCAGCGGCGCGCACCGCCCCAGGATGTCCTCGATCACCAGCATGCCCTGCGGCCCGCCGAAGCCGCGGAAGGCGGTGTTGGAGACGGTGTTGGTCTTGGCGATGCGGCCGAAGACGCGCGCGTTGGGGATCCAGTACGTGTTGTCGATGTGGCACAGGGCGCGGGCCAGCACCGGCTCGGACAGGTCCAGGCTCCAGCCGCCGTCGGCGGTCAGGGTGGATTCGAGGGCCTGGATGCGGCCCTCGGCGTCGAAGCCGATCTTCCAGGAGGCGTGGAAGCCGTGGCGCTTGCCCGACATAGTCAGGTCCTGGGTCCTGTTGAGCCGGAACCGTACGGGCCGCCCCGTCAGCTTGGCGCCCAGCGCGGCGATGGCCGCGAAGCCGTGCGGCTGCATCTCCTTGCCGCCGAAGCCGCCGCCCATGCGCAGGCACTGCACCGTGACCTCGTGGCTGGACACGCCCAGCACGTGCGCGACGATCTCCTGGGTCTCCGAGGGGTGCTGGGTGCTGCTCTGGATGAACACCTGGCCGTTCTCGTCGATCTGGGCGAGCGCGGCGTGCGTCTCCAGGTAGAAGTGCTCCTGGCCTGCGAAGGTGAATTCGCCGGTGAAGACGTGCGCGGAGTCGGCGAAGCCGGCGTCGGCGTCGCCGGTCACCATCTCGGGCCGGGCGCCGTGGAAGCTCTCGGCCTCGATGGCGTCCTGCACGGTGATCAGGGAGGGCAGCTCGTCGAGTTCGACCTCGACCGCCGCCGCGCCGATCCTGGCCGCCTCCAGGGTCTCGCCGAGCACCCAGGCGACCGCGTGGCCGTGGAACATGACCTCGTCGGGGAAGAGCGGCTCGTCGTGCTTCATGCCGGCGTCGTTGACCCCGGGCACGTCGGCGCCGGTCAGTACGCGGACCACGCCGGGCACCGCGAGCGCGGCCTCCGTGTTGATCCCGGCGACCCGGCCGTGCGCCTTCATGACCTGGACCGGGTGGGCGTGCAGTACGTCCTTGGTGCGCTGGACCAGGTCGTCGGTGTAGAGCGCGTGTCCTGTCACGTGCTGGCTGGCGGCCTCGTGCGGCAGCGGTACGCCGACGACGGGCTTCTCGGGGCGCTCGGACAGATGGCTCATGACGACACCGCCTCGGTGGTCTGTGCGTTCTCTGCGTACAGCTTGAGCAGGCTCTGGCCGAGCATCGCTGAGCGGTAGCCGGCGCTGGCCCTGTGGTCGTTCATCGGCGTGCCCTGGGCCTGGAGCACCTGGGCCGCGGCCTGGGCGGTCTCCTCCGCCCACGGCTCGCCCTCCAGGGCGGCCTCGGCTGCGAGGGCGCGGATGGGGGTGGCGGCCACGCCGCCCAGGCCGATGCGCGCCTTGCGCACGATTCCGTCCTCGATGTCGAGGGCGAAGGCGACCGCCACGCTGGAGATGTCGTCGAAGCGCCGCTTGGCGATCTTGTGGAAGGCCGTGACCTGCGACAACGGCAGCGGGATGCGGACCGAGCGAATCAGCTCGCCGGGCCGCCGCACGCTCTGCCGGTAGCCGGTGAAGTAGTCGGCCAGCGGAACCTCGCGCTCGCCGTCGGCGTCGGCGAGCACCAGCGACGCCTCCAGCGCGAGCAGCACGGGCGGGCTGTCGCCGATGGGGGAGCCGGTGCCCAGGTTGCCGCCGAGGGTCGCGCTGTTGCGGATGAGGCGCGAGGCGAACTGCGGGAAGAGCTGCGCCAGCAGCGGCACTCGGCCGTCGAGGCGGCGCTCGATCTCGGTGAGCGTCTGCGCGGCGCCGATCTCGATGTGGTCGGAATCGACCCGGAGTTCCCGCAGTTCGGGCAGCCGGTCGATGGCGACCGCGCAATTCTCGCGCCGGGAACGGATGTTGACCTCGACGCCGTAGTCGGTGCTGCCGGCGACCACGACCGCCTCGGGGCGTTCGCGCAGCAGTTGGGCCGCTTCGGCGAGGGTGGTTGGGCGCACGAAGGTGCTCTCGCCCTGTACGTACGAGGTGGCCACCGGCTCGGGCGGGGCCTGCTCGCGGCGGTGCGCCAGCGGGTCGTCCTCGGCGGGCGCGCCGACGGCGAACGCGGCGTCGCGGATGGGGCGGTAGCCGGTGCAGCGGCACAGGTTGCCGCTGAGGGAGTGGAGGTCGAACCCGTTGGGGCCGTGCTCGGAGTCGTTGGGCTCGGCCGATTCCGCTTCTGTGTGCGTGTGCGCGCAGCGCTCGGGCCGGTAGAACTCGGCGGCCATGCTGCAGATGAACCCCGGCGTGCAGTAACCGCACTGGGAGCCGCCGCGGACCGCCATCTCCTCCTGCACCGGGTGCAGCGCGGGAGGCGTGCCGTCCTCGCCGGCGGTGGCCAGCCCCTCCGAGGTGACGATCTCCTGGCCGTCGAGGGCCGCGACCGGGGCCAGGCAGGCGTTGATCGCCACCCAGTCGGTCGGCTTGCTCACCCCGGGACGGGCCACCAGGACCGAACACGCCCCGCATTCGCCCTCGGCGCAGCCCTCCTTGCTCCCCGTGAGGCCACGCTCGCGCAGGAAGTCCAGCACCGTGGTGTGGGGAGAGGCCGGCGAAATCGGCGTCTCTTCCCCATTGACTGTGATCCGCGCCGCTGCCGGTGACCCATCCTCATCTGGGTGCGCGGGCGTAGTGGTCATCCGTGTCGCCATTTCAGGGGCTTTCTCTTTCGGTGGCGTGCGTGCGTAGCGTGAGAATACGGAGCGCGAATCGGCACGCTCATGCATGCCGCAGGCGGGAAAGAATTCAGGAGGAATCGGCGCCGCGACCGGTTACGTCGGAAAGCGGCCGCTCGGCCGCTCAGCAGCCGTGGGCGACGCGGCCGGGAATCCAGGCGGCCTGCCGGGCGAGGCCGTGCAGGTCGGAGATGGTCGACATCCGACTTCGCCTCCCTTCGACAGATCCCGAGCCGGTGCGTTGTGAAGCTAGGTCGCCGCAGATCCCCCGGTCAACCCTGTGCAGGGCAGATCGGCGATGGTCTAGGGGAAGCTATGAAGACAGCCTGACCGCCTCTCCGCGCGTTGGTGCATCCTACGAACGGAGGGGGCGGCGCGAGGGCGGCCTGGCCGGCCACGTACGGAGGCGCGGCGGTCGGTGCGCGGCCGTACACGGGCAACTGGCGAGGGAGCGCGGGGCTTTGGTGGTACGTCCAGTGCCGGCCGGGGCGGCGAGGGGCGGGGCGAAGGGTGTCACTCCGGGTGAGAAGGCCAGAACGCTGACACGGCGTATGCCGGACAGCGTCTCGCCGCACGGCCGAAGCGTGACGTGAAGGCGGCGGGAATTCCCCACGGGTGCGGCATGGAATTCGGTTGTCGTTCCTGTTCGCTGAAAGCTACGGATTGGCGACGGGTGAGACCGTCAGCCGCCGGTCGATGGCCGGTCGATGCGGTAGAGGTAGTGGGCCGGGTCGTCGACCGGGTTGTCGGGCTCCAGGTTTCCGACCCCGACCCGGCGCAGTCCCGCTCGCTCGAGTGCCCGCCATGAAGGGCGATTGGCCGCCACGACCGGGACGAGGACGCACGGCGCGGCCGGGTGTTCGGCCCAGGTGCGTACGAGGACGGACCGGATCATCGCCGTTCCGATGCCCCGGCCGGTGCGGCGGGGATCGCCGATGAGGTAGTCGATGGTCACCGCGCCGTCAGGTACGGGGACGACGGCCGCGAGCTCGTCCAGATACTCGGGGTAGTCGCACAGACGTGAACGCTGTACGAGACCGACCGGCCGGCCATCGAGGAGGGCGAGAAGGTCCTCCGAGGGCTCCTCACCCCGGGCGGCGGGACCGAAGTCGCGTTCCACCGCTTCCTGCGTGGTCTCGTGATTCCACCAGCGCTTCACATGGGGTTGCCGAAGCCACATGCGCAGCAGGGGAAAGTCCTGCTCCTCGATCCGACGCCATGTGAACTCCATGAGACCGCCCCGGGAACGCGCGCGATTCCTCGCAGAGTACGTGCTGCGCGGCCGCTGCCCCAGGGCTTTGTGGGACGCAGGCCTTGGTCGTGGTGGGTGTGAGCCATTTCGGCGTGCACGCCCGAGGCCGGGCCGGTGAGCCCGGCCTCGGATGGGGGTCAGCGGGATGCGTCGGGATACGCGGCGGTCGCGCGGATTTCCACGAGGAGGCCCGGGCTGGCGAGGCCGTCGACCCCGATGATCGTCCAGGTCGGATAGGGCGGCTGGACGAGGCGCTGCTTTGCCTCACTGAAACCGGGGAGGTGCTGGCGGATGTCGACGTGGTAGCTGGTGACGTCGACGAGGGCCGACATGTCGAGGTTCTCCAGGCGGAGAATCTCCTCGATCTTCCGGATGGCGATCTCGGTCTGTTCTTGGATGGTGTCCGGGATGGTGCCGTCGGCGCGGCGGCCGATCGTTCCGGCGATGAACAGGAGGCCGTGCGCGCGGACCGCGGCGGAATAGCCGAAGCTGGCGAAGGCGCTGGTGGTCTGTCCGAAGACCGCGTTTTCCTCGGGTACTTCGACGGTGTGGACGGTCATTGCGGTGTTTCCTCTTCTTTGTTGAGGGGGTGAGTCAGTTGCCCCAGCGGGACGAAAGGCAGGCGTGCTCCATGCGGGTCCGGCCGAACGTCTCGCGTTCGCGGAGGAGTTCGCCGGGGATCGAGTACCGGGGCGCGTTCTTCGGGTCTTTCGCCGCCTGCGCGACGATCGCGTCGGTGAGGGAGCGGACCATGTCCAGCCGCGGATAGGCCGCGTGTACGGCGTCGGCCTGCTCGTCGGTGACGGCGTCGAGGTGGCCGGCGCCCAGCGGGCCGCCGAAGTCGAGGGCGAGGCCCTCGCGGAGGAGTACGCACAGCGTGCCGCGGCGTTCCGCGATGCCCGGGGAGGTGTGCAGGGCGATGGCCTGCCAGACCTGGTCCGCGTCGGTCGCGGACACTCCCCGCTCGGTCAGGAACGCGGCGGCCCTGTCGGCGCCTTCGACCTCGAACCGCTGGCTGTGCGGGCCGTCCCAGGCCAGGCCGATGTCGTGCATCGCGCACGCGGCGAACAACAGGTCGTCGTCGTAGTCGTGACCGGCGGCCAGGCCGAGGTGGCCGGCGGCCAGCCGGGCGAAGAGGTAGCTGCGGACGCTGTGGTGGAAGACCGACGGCGTTACCGACGGCCGGACGGCGTTCATGACGGCCTCGGCAAGCGGTGTGCCGGGCAGCGTGATCGGAGCGGCGGTCGCCCCGTGGGCAGGTCCTGTCATGTCTTCAGCCTGGCGGCGACCGGCCTGACCTGGTGAGAGGCAAAAATTCCTTACTTCGCTAGAATCTTGCCATGGCAGTCCATCGCGTCGCGGTCCTGGCGCTGGACGGGGTCACCCCGCTCGACCTGGCGATCCCGACGCAGATCTTCACCGCCCGGCCGGAAACCCCGTACGAGATGACCCTGTGCGGGCTGGCGCCGAAGGTGGCCACCACCGCGGGCTTCGGCCTGGTCGCCGACGGGGGTCTGGAGCAGGTGCGTAGTGCCGACACCGTGATCGTGCCGGGATTCGAACCGGTCCCGTCACAGGACGCCGCGCCCGACGCCGTACCGGAATCCGTACCCGAAGCCGTGCTCGACGCACTGGCCGAGGCCCGCGACCGGGGCAGGCGTGTGGTGTCGATCTGCACGGGCGCGTTCGCGCCGGCCGCGGCGGGCGTACTGGACGGGCTGCGCGCCACGACCCACTGGAAGCACATCGACGACTTCGAGCGGGGCTTCCCGGCCGTCACGGTCGAGCGGGACGTGCTCTACGTCGACGAGGGCGACGTGCTCACCTCGGCCGGGGTGTGCTGCGGCATCGACCTGTGCCTGCACATCGTGCGCCGCGACCTGGGCGCTGAGGTGGCCAACGAGATCGCCCGCGGCCTGGTCGCCGCCCCGCACCGGGACGGAGGGCAGGCCCAGTACGTACCGGCTCCCGTCGCGGTGGCCGGCGAGGCGTCGCTGTCCGGTACGCGCGAATGGGCCCTGCACCGGCTCGGCGAACCGCTCACGCTGCGCGTGCTCGCCCGGCACGCGGGCGTTTCGCAGCGCACCTTCATGCGCCGGTTCGCCGAGGAGACGGGTACGACCCCGTTGCAGTGGCTGCTCAACGCCCGGCTCGGCAGGGCGCGGGAACTGCTGGAGACCACCGACCGCTCGGTGGAGCAGGTGGCGCGGGACTGCGGGCTGGGCACGGCGGCCAACCTGCGCCTGCACTTCCGTCGCGCACTGGACACCACCCCCACCGCGTACCGCCGCACCTTCGCACGCTCCCTCAACCGCCAGGCGTGAGGGCCGAGTTCGTACGCGGGCGGCAGCGGCGCACCAGTGCTCAGCGGGTGAAGCGGCGGGCGGCCCGCCTCCCTGGGCCGCCCGCTCCTTCATGCGTGCCGGTCATGCCGCCCGCGCGGGGCCCTCCTCACGCCCGTTGCGGGCACTCCTTCCACTTGAGGCGGTAGACGGTGCTGAGGTCGCCGTCGGTGGAGTCCATGGTCATGAAGCTGGTCGTCTTCGGGTCAGAGGTGCCCGCGTTGACCCGCAGCTCGGTGTTGATGTTGAAGTTGCGCCGCTCCCCGCAGGGCGCGTAGACGATCGTGCCGATCTCGGCGACGTCGCTGGCCTGCCAGTTGTCGCTGTACTGCCCGGTGTACCTGTGGCTCGTCGGCCTCGTCTGCGAGGAGCCCTGGAAGTAGTACGACGCCTTCTGCTCGGCGCTCGCGCCCCGTTCGAGATGGGCGAATCCGCGGTAGTCGGCCGAGGCGATCGCGTACGTGAAGCCCTGCGGGACATGCACGATCAGATTCAGCTGGCAGTTCTTGCGGAAGTCGGTGGGGGAGGCCCCCGCGCCAGCCTTGGCGAGGTAGTCGCTGTAGGTCACGGTGAAGGCGGTGTTGTCCGGGGAGACGGCCACCGCGGCGGTTCCCGCCGGACAGCCGGAGCCGTTGACCGTCGCGACCTCGATCCGCATCTTCTCCGGCGGTACGGAGGAGCGCGGCGCCTGCGCCGTCGCGCTCTGGGCGGAGAGGGTCGAGGCGCATAACGCCGCCAGTGCGGCGCCTGCGAGCAGGGTGCGGGACATGGCTCTCCCATCGTGGTGGAGGAAGCGGCGCCGGGCCCCGGCTGTGGCGGGAGCCCGGGTGGTGAGCCCGAGTCGGGCGCCGGGCCGAACACCCCGGCAGGGAGTACGGGTACGAGGCGGGAGCGTCCTGTGGGCGCCGTGTCCGGCTCGGGCGCCGCGCAGCGTACCGGGGGCGAGCGGCGTACCGGCACACCTCGGCGAGGCCCCGGAGGTCGGCAACTTCCCCTGGCTCGTGCTCAGTTGGCCCCGCCGCGCAGGGGGCTTGCCCTCGTACGCGTCCGTGTGGGCCCCGCATCGCGCGGCGACGCCCCGGCGCCCCCGTGCAAAGGTGCGCCCAGGCCGGGAAGTTGGCTGATCAGGGCGCCGCCGTACCCCCACCCTCGCCCCGCCGGGGTGCAGCGGGCGCGGTGTCGTCCGGGTCTCCTGGCCGTACGAAGGGTGGGGGAGGGGGACGCGGAGGGGGGTGTGGCGGAAGGCGCGCCGGGGGCGGCGTCGGAGTTGCGGGAGCGGAAGACCGGCAACGGGCACGAGCACGCTCTACCGCACGCGTCCGATGCGTCGTACCGCAGCACAGCGGCACACCCGGTAACGGACGTACCCCGCTCACCCCCTCCCGCGACGGCGTCGTCGCAGGGCGCAGATCATGGCGTCGACGAGGCCGGACCACCGCGGACGTCCACCGCCGGCGGCGCGGATGCGGTGGCTGTCGCCGGGCGGGTGGTACGTGGCAGGGCCTGGCATTTGACGGTGATCGGGCACGGCTGACATGTTCTCGGACGCTGCGTTCGAATGCCGGACGCCCTGTCGTGTTCTCGTGACCCGGCGAAGCGGCGGAGCCGTGTGCTCCCTCCCACGCCCGGACCGCGAACCCCGAACCCCGGACCGTCCCCGGCGCAGCCTCTCCTCACCCCCGGACCAGGAATTACCTTGACCCAGACCGCTGTCCCTACCACCGCTGTGCCCGAAGGCGGGACGGCTCCGCTGTCCCCCAAGAAGGCGCGGTTCCTCAAGAAACTCAGTGTCGTGATCGCCGGCGGCATGTTCATCGACGGGTTCATCCTCGGCGGCATCGGTCTGGTGATGCCCGCCATCACGAAGGACCTCGGCCTGTCGGCCACATGGGAGGGCCTCATCGGGGCCTCCGCGCTGATCGGCATCTTCATCGGCGGGCCGCTCGGCGGCTGGCTCGCCGACCGGTTCGGCCGCCGCCCCATGTTCACGGTCGACCTTCTCGTCTTCCTCGCCGGTTCCGTCGCCCAGTTCTTCGTCGGCGAGGCGTGGGAGCTTTTCCTGGTCCGGGTCGTGATGGGCATCGCCATCGGCGCCGACTACTCGATCGGCTGGCCGCTGCTCGCCGAGTTCGCACCGGCGCGGCTGCGCGGAAAGCTGCTGGCCTTCCAGGAGGTCGCCTGGTACATCGGCTATCTCCTCGCCTATTCCGCCGGTTACGCGCTGCAGACCTCGACCTCGGTCGACTGGCACCTCATCCTCGCCCTCAGCACGATTCCCACGGTTCTCGTTCTGCTGCTGCGCCTGGGCATTCCGGAATCCCCGCGCTGGCTCATGAGCCAGGGCAGGACCGAGGAGGCCACGGCGGTGGCGCGGGAATTCATGGAGGAGGCGGAGCAGCGCGACCTGGAGACCCAGACGCCGTCCGAGGCCAAGGGCTTCAGCAGGATCTTCTCGCGTGACCACCTCAAGACCACGGTGTTCATCTGCACCTTCTGGATCTGCAACGTCACCCCGTACTTCGCCATCGGAACGTTCGCACCGAGCGTCCTTGAGCAGATGGGCATCAAGGACGGGCTGACCGGTGCGCTGGCCATCAACGGGGTCGTGGTCATCGGCGCGATCATCTCCGTGCTGCTCGTCGAGCGTGTCGGCCGCCGCAAGCTCGCCGTGCCGCCGTTCTGGATCTGCGCCGTCGCGCTGGCGGTCGTGGGTCTGCTCCCGCACCCCACGGCCGCCGTGATCCTGGTCTGCTTCCTCGTCTTCTCGGTCGCGAACGCGGTATCCACCACGCTCGCGGGCGTCTACCCGGGCGAGGTCTTCCCCACCGGGATCCGCGGAGCCGGCGTCGGCTTCGCCACGGCGGCCTCGCGCGTCGGCGCCGCCGCCGGCACCTTCCTGCTGCCGCTTTCCGTCGGGGCGCTCGGCATGGCGGGCACCGTGCTCATCGCGGCGGCCATCAGCCTCGTCGGCGGCATCGTCTCCCACCGCCTGGCCCCGGAGACGAAGGGGCTGCAGCTCAGCGCGGCCTCCGCCGCCGGTCGCGTGGGCGGCGGCGACGGCGGGTCGTCGCAGTAGCAGGACCGTGCACTGCCGGAGGCTGCTCGGCGGAGCCGCCTCCGGCAGTGCACGCTCTGCGCGCGTGGCGCCAGGGGGTACGCCCTGCGCCGTGGAGGATCCGCCAACGGCGGCAGACACCGGCGCGGCCACCTGCTCGCGGCGCTCGGCCTCGCAGGGCGGCGCGCAGCCGCCCCACCGCGACGGACTCTCCGCTGAACAGCGAGCTGAAGAGGACGCCCACGAGGGCACCCTCGTACGCGGTTCGCCCCGCGCCCGGATCCGCGAGCCGGCCCGCGAAGTCGGCCGTGAGCGCGGCCGCCGCGAACCCGGACGAATTCGAGGGGCCGGCGGAAGGCCCGCTGGCCCGCATGAGTGGGGCCTGAATCCGTACTGCGGCCGGCGTTCCTGCGCGTTGTCCGCAGCGCAAAAGAGAGCGCTGGCTAGCATTCCCGCATGGCTTTCGAGACCATGCGGCGTTCGCTGCTGCGTGAGCGGGCGCACGGGGAGGCTCCCGAGGTCGGCGCCATCGAGCTGTTCTTCGACCTGGTCTACGTGTTCTCCGTGATCCAGCTCTCCGGCGTTCTGCTGGAGCACCGTTCGGGTACGGGCATCGCGCAGGCGGTCGTGTTGTTCGCGGCCGTGTGGTGGGGCTGGAACTACACGGCGTGGGCGATGAATTGGCTGGAGCCGTGCAATGCGGCGGTCCGCGTCCTGACGGCATTCCTGATGCTGGCCGGGCTCGGCATGGCGGTGGCACTGCCGAAGGCATTCGGCGAGGAGGCCGTCCTTTTCGCCGTCTGCTATGTGTGCCTGCAATGGGTGCGGAGTGCCTTCATGGTCTGGGCCTGTCGCGGGCAGGTGCTGGGAGGCAATTACGCGCGCCTGCTCGTCTGGAGCGCGGCGGCCGGAGCGCTGTGGGTGGCGGGTGCCGTACTGCCCCAGGAGCAGCGGCTGTGGTGGTGGATCGCGGCCGTGGTGGTCGACTACGCAGCCCCCATGGTCAACTTCTGGGTGCCGGGCCTGCGTTCGGCGCCCATGCACACCTGGCCGCTGCACCGGGAACACCTCGCGGAGCGCAACCGGCTCGTGTTCATCATCGCGCTGGGCGAATCCATCCTGGTCATGGGCTTCACCCTGGACAAGGTGGAGCTGACAGGGCCCGTGCTCGCGGCCACCGTCGTCGGCTTCGCTGGCCTCGTACTGCTGTGGTGGAACTACTTCGGCTTCCGGATCGTTCAGGAGCGCGAGGAAGACCCCGAAGGGAGTCGGCAGACCGCCATCGCGCGCTCGGGCTTCGCCTACGCGCACGCGATCATGATCGCCGGGGCGATCGTCGTCGCCGTGTCGATCGAGCAGGTGACCCAGCACCCCACCGGCACCGTGGAACCGGCCGTCGCGGGCTGTGTGACCGGAGGGCCGGTGCTCTATCTGCTGGGCAACCTCCTCTACATCTACGCCCGCACCGGCTCCGTCGCGCGCTCCCGGCTGACCGTCGCCGGAGTCCTGGCCCTGCTGGGCGTGTTCGCCGCGACGACCGAGACGCTGTCCCCGCTCGCCCTGGCCGCCCTGGCCGTTGCCTGCATGTTCGCCCTGGCTGTCTTCTCGGGGCGGGTCCCGGTGCGGTGCCGTGCCGCGGCGATGCCTTGATGCCTTGACCCCCTGATGTCCTGACGCGGCCCGCTCCCCGGAAAGTCTGCCTCGTACGTCGTACAACCCTTCGTCCCCTTCGCGGGTCTTCGCATGCGGCAATCCGGATATAGGGCGTCTGCGCACACTTCGGAGCGCCCGCCGTGCGAGGCGCGTTCGCCCGCGCAACACGAAGCCACGAAGTCACGAAGCCACGAAGAAGGGCATGTCCGGTGCGTCCCCATGCACCGATCGCCGCCCACCCCGGCCACACCCAGGAGACACCCATGCCCGCAACTGGCGCCCCCGCGACGCCAGACGTGTCCGTCATCGTCGGCGCGTACAACGCCATGCCGTACCTGCCCCGTTGCCTCGCCTCGCTCGCGGAGCAGAGCATCGGGCACGCGCGGATGGAGATCATCGCCGTCGACGACGGGGCGACGGACGGTACGGGCGCCGAGCTCGACCGCTTCGCCGCTGAGCACGGACCGCTCGTCCAGGTCTTCCACCAGGAGAATTCCGGCGGCCCCTCCGCGCCCCGCAACCTCGCGCTCGACCACGCGCGCGGACGGTACGTCTTCTTCCTCGACGCGGACGACTACCTGGGCCCCGAGGCGCTGGAGCGGATGGTGGCCGCCGCGGACGCCAACGGGACCGACGTCGTGCTCGGCCGCACCGTCGGGGTCGGCGGACGCCGCGCGCCCGACGGCGTGTTCCAGCGCGGCCACCAGCGCACCGACGTCTTCAACTCGCCGGTGTACTGGACGCTCAACCCCATGAAGCTCTTCCGCCGCGAGCTGGTCGAGCGGCACGGGCTGCGCTTTCCCACCCACCACACCGTCGGCGAGGACCAGCACTTCGTCGCCCTCGCCTACCTGCACGCGCAGGGGATATCCGTCGTCGCCGACTACGACTGCCACTACTGGGTGGCGCGTGAGGACGGCGGCAACATCCTCACCACCCACCGCGACCTCCACGAGCGCGTCCAGGTCGTACGCAGCATGCTCGACCTCCTCGAAGAGCACGTGGAACCCGGCTCGGGTCGTGACAAGCTGATGCGCCGTCACCTGGTCGTCGAGCTGCGCGAAGCCCTCGTGCACCTGCACCGCGAGCCGGACCGCGCCGAGCGCGAGAAGGCCCTGGTGCAGCTCAGGGAGACCCTGGAGCGCAGCTACCATCCCCGACTGGCCGCCACCCTGCCCGCGTTGGTGCGGCTGCGCTGCCATCTGGTCGTCCACGGCACGGTGGACGACCTCCACGAGCTCATCGCGTACGAACTGGGCCACGGCACGCTCACCGAGGGCATCACCGTCGCCGACCGCGCGCTCCCCGCGCCCGCGGTCCTGGTCGAGGGGGAGCGCGCCTACGCGCAGTACCCCTTCTTCCGCGACCCGCGGCGCGCCGTCCCCGAGGACTGCTACGACATCACCGAGGAGCTCAAGCCCCGCCACCACCTGGCGGCGGCCGAACTCCACGGCACCGCACTGCGCGTGAGCGGCCACGCCTCCCTGCCGGGCCTCGACGGCGCCGGTTTGCGGGCCGAGTTCGTGCTGCGGGAACACCACCGTGGTACGGAGCACCGGCTGGTCACGAGCCCTGCTCCCGTCCCGTACGACAGCCCCGGCGCGGTCGGGTTCGCCGCGGCCGCGGACCTCCTCGCGCTGCCCGGCGGCGGGCGGCTCGACCACGGGATGTGGGACCTGTATCTCGAGCTCGGGACCGGGCAGTTGACCCGCGAGGCACGTTTGGGCAGCCAACGCGCTCCCGAGATACCCCGTACGCCCGCGACCCACCTGCTCGCGGCGGAGGACGGCCTCCTCCCCGTCACCCTCCACACCACCCCGTACGGGAACCTCACCCTCGACGTCGGCGAGCAGAAGCACGGCGTGCGGAAGTCGCTGCGTCCGACGACGGCTGCCTGGGCCGAGGACCGGCCCGCCACCTTGGAGATCTCCGGGAGCTGCGGGCTCGCCGCACTCCCGCCCGGCGCGCTTCACCTGCGGCTCCGGGACCGGTACGGCACTGTCCGGGATCTCCCGGTGCCCCACGGTGGGGAGTTCACCGTGGCAGTGCCCCTCGACGACCTTCCTGCCGGCGAATGGGCCCTCTTCCTGCACGTCGGCGAGCAGGAAGGGTGGGAGAGCCCCGTACCCGCGCAGCCGGCGCTTCCCGTCGCCCGCTGGCGCCGCGGCTTGGCCCGCTGGTACGCGAAGCCGCTCGCCCCACAGGGCCCGAAGAAGCAGAGGGCGGACGCGCCGCTGACCTTGCGCATCGACCGCGTACGGGTGGGCAAGGCGCTGCTGGCGCGGGTCAGACGCTAGGCGGGGTGGGTCTCGTAGCGAGCTGGTGCCGTTGCTGCGCGAGTGGCGGATGCGGTCACCACGCGGGCCGAGCTTGCGGGAGTGCTACCGGGTGGCGGCGTGGCCGCCCCGCGCGAGCTTCTCCAGGAACTGCCGCTGGCCGTCCAGGAATCCGTCCGCGAAGAGCGAGCGCGGGGAGAAGAGGGCGGTGAGCGTGAGCTTTGCTTCGGACTGCTCGATGCTCTGCTGGAGTAGGGAATGGGACGCGTCCGGGTAGTGCGCGACCCTCAGCGCGCCGCCCGCGCCCAGCACCCTGCGGTAGACGCGCTCCGTATCGGCGGTGTCCACGTTGATGTCGTGGCCGGCGAGGGTCAGCAGGACCGGTACGCCGCGCAGGGCGCTGAGGTCCCGCGTGGCGTCAACGGTGTAGTTCTTGGAGATGAAGCCCCAGCGGTCGGCGGTCATGCCGTGCGCGTCGCCGCCCATCGCCCTGACGTACTCCGCGAAGCCCGCGTGCCGCTCGAGCAGCCGGCGGGTGGCGTCGCTCCGGGCGACCTCCGCCTTGGTGCGGGCCGCTGAAGCATGCTCGGCGCGCAGCTCCGCGAGGAGGTTGTAGCGGCCCTGCCGGAGCCAGTTGACCGCGGGCGAGACGGCGATGACGAAGTTCACCGGCGTCCTGGCGGCGACCTTCGGCAGAACCCAGCCCGCCTGGCTGGCGCCCCAGAGCCCGATACGCGCGCCGTCGATGTCCGGGCGGGCGCGCCCAGGCGATCGCCGCGGCCGCCTCGTCGGCCCGGTCGTCCATGGACTGACCGAGCCCAGTCGCCGGGCGCGCCCGCGACGCCCGGCTTGTCCCAGGACAGGGTGGCGTACCCGGCCTTGGCGTTCGCCTCCCACATGGGCTTGTAGCCGTCGTCGTGAGTGGCGTCGACGGGGCCGTCGCCGTGGACGTAAACGACTCCCGCCGGGGCCGGAGCGGTGACCGTGCGGCCCCAGCCCTGGCCCGGCGCCGAGGCCCGGGAACTCACCGCCCAGTGCTGGGCGGCCCTGCACGAACGCGACCGGGGCGAACCCCGCCCGGCCCTCTTCCGCCGCTACGCCGACATCACCCGGGGAGCAGCGGAGAGGGCCAGGCGCTGAAGGCGGGGCAACGGACCGAGCCTGTGCGCTTCGATCCGTACCGGCCGACGGCTGTTCCGGTCTACGGCGGCAGGAGCCGGGGCGGGTGCTCGCGCTGGAACTGGGGCACTCGCCGCTTCGTGGCGGAGAAGCGCGGGCGTCATCCGGGCAGCGGCCTACGCGCTACTCGGCCCCGTCGCCTCGCTGCGCTGTATGCGGCAGGCGTTCAGGGCGCTCGCGACCGACGCCAGGTGCTCCCGGTGTTCCCGCCGCATGCGCCGCAGGTCACGGAGCAGGCTCCGGAGCATCTGAGTCCCGCCGACGGCCAACAGCACCAACAGCAGCACGTTGCCGTCGATGGCGGAGCCGATCAGCAGGATGGCCAGGCTGAGCCCGTAGACGACCGTCGCCACTCGCATCATGCGAATCCTTCGCCGGGGCGTCGCGGGCCACAGGGCTATGCGGTGTCGTCCGTCGGTCACGGTGCGTGTTCCTCTCCATATGGGACCCCGGTGACCCTAGGCGCCCACCCGCCGCCACAGAAAAACGATCAAGGCGCTCAGCCAGGCGCCCGGCGACCGGCCCCCCGGGCCGGGCCCAACCCGCCGCCCACAGCCCCGCTCACCCCCGAAGCCGCACCCCCATCTTCAAGAACGCCTGCACCAGGGGCGCTCGAGGCGCCGCAGGGGACACCACCTGGGGGCCCAGGCCGGGTCGGTGTACCCGCGCGCCCAGACGAGGTCGGCCAGGGGAGGCGTACTGGTCATGGAACCGCTCCGCTCGTGATCGCTGTCCCCGTGGAGCTCGTTACCGTACACAGTGTTCGGAAATGAGGCCAGGGTGAGCGGAGGCGGGCGCGCTCTCAGGAGGTGAGGTCGACCGCTCCGGGGGCGTCGGAGGGTGCCAGGCCCGTGGCCCACACGCGGCCGTAGACGGACAGGTCGCGCAGGTGGGTGGTGATCTCGGCGGCGCTGTAGCCGGTGTCGTTCTCGACCCACCAGGTGAGCAGGCCGAGGAGTTCGCCGGTCCACGCGCGGGCGACCACGTCGAGGGGGATGCGCGGGGTGACGCCGAGCTCCCGGGTGCGCGCGCGGAAGGAGTCCTCGGCGTGCGCGCAGACCAGGTCGGTGAATTCGCGCAGGGCCCGCCCGTCGCCCTCGCCGCGCAGGATGACCTGGTAGAGGGGTTTCTCCTGCTCGGCGTGCTCGAAGATGTACTTCACCGGCAGCCCGGTGAAGCCCTCGGCGCGCGCCTGCCGGAGCGCGGGCAGGAGGCGTTCGCGGTCCTCGGCGAGGTCCCGTACGGCGCCGATCAGCAGGTCCTCCTTGTCGCGGTAGTGCGCGTAGAAGGTGGCGCGGCCGATGTCGGCGCGCTCGATGATCTCCTCCACGGTGATCGCCTGGAACCCTCTGTCCAGGACCAGTTCGACCAGCGCCTGGCGCAGCGCGGCGCGCGTCCTGCGTACGCGGCGGTCTCCCGCGGGCTTGGTGTCCACTTCGCTTCCTTCGTCTCCCGACCCTGCGGGTCCTGATGGCGTGTCCGGCTCCTGCGAGGCCGTTGACCAGACCCTAACGCTGCCCTTACGTTTCCGAACTCCAAGATAGTTACTGAACAACTCGTTCGGAAACTCGGAGGCGCAATGAACCTCGGGCGCTATGTGCGCAGGTCGGCCCAGCACCATCCCCATGCCGAGGCCGTGGTCTGCGGACCGACCCGGCTGACCTACGCGGAGCTCGACGAGCACAGCGACCGCCTCGCGACCGCGCTGCGCCACAGGGGCCTGGAGCGCGGCGACCGCGTGGCCACCCTCGCCGCCAACCGCGCCGAGCTGGTGGTCACCGAAGTCGCCCTCTACAAGGCGGGGTTGACCCGCGCACCCATCAACGCGCGGCTGGGCACCGCGGAAGTCCACCACCTGCTCACCGAGTCCGGGGCCCGCGTACTGCTCGCCGACGCCGACCACCTGGAGGCGGCCCGCGCCGCGATCCCCGGGGCCAAGGTGGACACGGTGCTGGGATACGACGGGGCCACCGACCTCGGCCCCGGCTACACCGAAACCCTCGCCGCCACAGAACCCGAGCCCGTGGAAGCGGACTGCGCCGAGAGCGACATCGCGGTCCTGCACTTCACCTCGGGATCCACCGGCCGGCTCAAGGCGGCGACCCAGACCTACGGCAACCGGCTGGCGCTGCTGCGCAAATCCGTCATGAGCCCCGCCACCCGCATCGGCCCCGGCGACCGGCAGATCCTCGCGGGCCCGGTCACGCACGCCTCGGGCATGCCGCTGATGGGCATCTTCTTCGCCGGCGGCTGCGCCGTCGTCCTGCCGCGCTGGGACGCCGAGGACTTCCTCGCGACCGTCCAACGCGAGCGCGCCACCCACGCGTTCGTCGTCCCCACCATGGTCAACGCCCTCCTCGCGCTGCCGGACGCCCGCGCGTACGACACCTCCAGCCTGCGCCAGCTCATGTACGGCGCCGCGCCCATGTCACCGGCCCGCATCCGGGCGGCGTGGGAGCTGTTCGGGCCGGTGCTCGCGCAGGGCTTCGGCTGCGGCGAGACCACCTCGGGCGTGCTCTCCCTCTCCACCGAGGACCACCGGCGAGCGATCGAGGACGGCGATGAGGAACTGCTGCTCTCCTGCGGCCGGCCGCTCGCCGAGGCGGAGGTGGAGATCGTGGGCGAGGACGGCACGCCCGTCACCGAGGGGGAGATCGGCGAGATCGCCGTACGCGGCCCCGATGTGGTCCCCGGCTACTACAACGCGCCGGAGTTGACGGCCGAGTCCTTCCGCGAGGGCTGGTTCCACACCGGGGATCTGGCCCGTCGCCGCTCCGACGGCTACGTCTTCATCGTCGACCGCAAGAAGGACATGATCATCTCCGGCGGGTTCAACATCTACGCCGTCGAGGTCGAATCCGTCCTCCACCAGCACCCGCAGGTGTACGAGGCCGCCGTGATCGGCGTCCCCGACGAGCAGTGGGGCGAGGCCGTGCACGCCGTGGTCGTACCCCGCGGCGACGCGCCCCTGGACGGCCCCGAGCTGATCGGCTTCTGCGCCGAGCGGCTGGCCCGCATGAAGAAGCCCCGCTCCGTGGAGTTCGCCGACGCCCTGCCCCACAACCCCAACGGCAAGATCGACCGCCGCGCGCTCCGCGAGCGCCACTGGACCGGCGCCGAGCGCCGCGTCCACTGACCCCCTCCAAGGACCCCTCATGACCTACACCCTCACGCCTTCGTACGAGGACAACTCCCGCCTCCAGGAGCTCGTCGACCGGCTGCGCGCCTATCTGAACGACGAACTCCTCCCGTACGAGCAGGCCCGCGGCATCACCGCCGAGAGCCCCCTGGACCGCGCCACGCTGGAGCACGTGTGGAAGCGCAGCGCGGAACTGGGCTTCTACGGCATCAGCCTCCCGCCCGAACTCGGCGGCCAGGGGCTGGACTTCACCGAGCTGTGCGCGCTCAAGGAGGAACTCACCGCCTCCGGCGCCGCCCTGTCCCACTCGGTACTGGGCGACATGGGAGGCCCGCTGCGCGTCGGCGCGATCGTCAAGTACGCCACCGAGCACCAGCGTGAGACCTATCTGATGCCCGTCATCCGCGGCGAGCGCGCCTGCTGCTTCTCGGTCACCGAGGAGGACGCGGGCTCCGACGTCCGCAGGATGCACACCACCGCGACCTGGGACGGGGAGGCGTACGTGCTCGACGGGCACAAGGTGTTCTCCTCCGCCGCGCCCATCGCGGACTTCGCGATCGTGGTGGCGCGCATGGCCGCGAGCGGCGGGGATGACGGCGCTGAGGAGGGCGGTGCCGAGGAGTCGTACAGCGCCTTCATCGTCGACCTCGACACCCCCGGCGTCCGCGTGCTGGAGGGCGAAGTGCCCATGTCCGGGCAGCAGATGGAGGGCGACCTCGTCTTCGAGGGCTGTCGCGTCCCCGCCGCCAACCTCCTGGGCGAGATCGGCCAGGGGCTGCGCATCGGCATCGGGCGCATCACCCTCAACCGGCTGCTGCACTGCCCCTCGCTGATCGGCGGGGCGCGGCGCGCCTGGGACCTGTCGGTGTCGTGGTCCAAGAGCCGCATCGCCTTCGGGCAGCCGCTGCTCGCCCTCCAGGCCGTCCAGCACAAGCTCGCCGAGATGGCCACCGACCTCTACGCGGCCCGCTCCATGGTCATGGCCGCCGCCGCGCGCGCCGACCGGGGCGAGAACATCGCGGTCGAGGCCAACATGTGCAAGCTCTTCACCTCCGAGGCGTGCTTCCGCGTCGCCGACCAGGCCGTGCAGATCCACGGCAAGGCCGGCCTGACCCGCGGCCACGAGGTCGAGCGGATCTTCCGCACGCTGCGCATGTTCCGGATCGTCACCGGCACCACCGAGATCCACAAGAACGCCGTCGCCAAGGCCCTCGTCTGAGCCGGGCCCTCGTCTGAGCCGGGCCCTCGTCTGAGCCGGGCCCTCGTCCGTGCCGGGCCCGCATCCGACCCGGGTCCTCCGTCCGAGCTCGCGTCCGGCCCAGGTCCCCGCCTGTCCTAGGCCCGCGTCCGGCCCAGGTCGCCGCACGGAGCCAGGCCCTACCCGCAGGAGTCACCCATGGCTTCCCAGCCTTCCGCGCCGCCCGCACGTCTGCCAGGCGACGAGGCAGCCGCCCCTCCCGCGTACCGGCGGGGAAGGGCCTGGCTCATCACCGCCATGATCGTCACCTTCATGGTCGTCAACTTCGCCGACAAGGCCGTCCTCGGCCTCGCCGCCGTACCGATCATGGAAGAACTGCACATCAGCCACGGCACCTACGGACTGATCTCCAGCTCCTTCTTCCTCCTCTTCAGCCTCTCCGGGCTCGTCGTCGGCTTCTTCTCCTCCCGCGTCACCAGCCGCACCCTGCTCTTCGTCATGACGCTGACCTGGGCCCTCGCCCAACTCCCCGTGCTCATCGTGGCCGCCGTCCCCACACTGATCGCGGGACGCGTGCTGCTCGGCGCCGCCGAGGGGCCCGCGGCGTCGATGTCCATGCACGCCCTGTACAAGTGGTTCCCGCCGCACCGGCGCGGCTTCCCCTCGGCGCTCCAGATCAGCGGCGCCGCGCTGGGCACCCTCATCTCCGCGCCCGTACTGACCTGGCTCATCACCGACCACGGCTGGCGCTCCGCCTATCTCGCGCTCGCCGTCGTCAGCGCGGCCTGGGCGCTGATCTGGTGGTACGTCGGCCACGACGGCCCCTTCGACGACACCCGCGCGGCGCCCGAGGGGACGGCGGGGGAGGCGCCTGGGGGGAGTGCGCGGGCCGGCGCCGCGCGGCTGCCGTACCGCAGGCTGCTGTCGGCCGGCACCGTGGTGGGCAGCATCTCCAGTGCCTTCGGCGCCCACTGGGCCCTGTCGCTGAGCCATGCGTGGCTGCCGTCCTACCTGCGTACCGAGCTCGGCATGGCCCCGGGGGTCGCCGCGAGCACCATCAGCGCCGTCGCCGCGCTCAGTTTCGTCCTGCTGCTGACGGTGTCTCCGCTCATGGACCTGCTCAAGTCCCGTGGTGTGAGCAGCCGTTGGTCGAGCGGTGCCGCGCAGGGGATCGCGGTGTGCGTGGCGGGCTGCGCCATGATCGTGTTCCCCTTCGTCGACGCGACCGCGCCGCGGCTGGTGCTGATCGCGATGGCCTTCGCCGTCGGTACCGTCACCGTGCCGCTGCACTACATGACCGCCGCCGAGGTCACGCCGAGCACGCAGCGCGGCGCGCTCTTCGGCATCATCGCCGCCACCGGCACCCTCCCCGGCCTCGTCGCCCCCTCCCTCACGGGCCACCTCATCGACGCGGCCGGTGCGCCGGGGGCCGGCTACACGCACGCGTTCCTGCTGACCGCGGCCGTGATGCTGTGCGCCGGGGTGCTGGCGGTGGTCTGCATACGGCCGGAGCGTGATGCGCGGCGGCTCATGCTCAACTCGGGGGCGGGGCAGGCGAGTTGAGGATCCCTCTGTGCGCCGCTATGCCCCGAGGGCCTCGGCCGGCTGGCGGAGGATGGTCTTGAGCTTCTCCGGAGCGGCCCTGCGCGGATCGCTGAGGTAGATCTCGTGGGGCAGGCCGGTGGGCCGCAGGCCGTGGGCGGCGAGGTAGGTGTGGTGGAGCTCGTGCAGTACGGGCGCTTCGTCGTCGTACGAGCCGAGGTGCAGCACCCGGGCGCTGGGCCCTTCGTGCAGCGTGAAGTGCCGGACCCGGGCGATGGCCGGGAGTTTCTTCTTCACGAGCGCGGTCTGCCGGGCCTCCTCGATCATCTCCCGCGTGATCCAGGAGGGCAGGGTCGTGTACGCGGGCCAGCGCACCGCAACCCGCACCCCGGCACGTACGCCCCGTGCAGAGTCCCAGGCGGTGCTGAGCCGCCACTCGGAGATCGCCTTGCGCGCGGGCGCGGCTGTGGGGGCGGCGTCGCCCCAATCGCACGTGAGACAGGTTGAGTCCGGGGGTGGGTCCCTCTGATGCCAGAGTTCCGACTCGGGCGGCAGAAGACCTCGGCCGCGGACTTGGGCAATGGCTCCCTGTGCTGCGTGACGCGGTGGGTGCTTTGTCTTCTCGGCCGGCATCCCCGCCAGAGGCAGCACCTCCTGGTCAACAGCATCTTGTTAGTGATTCGTACGGCTCGCGTAAGTGGGCTCTCAAGCGGGTGCGCGTGGCTTGTAGCCTTGCCTATTACACAGGTGTAGTTGGCGAGGGGGGTACGGGTGTGACGTGGGGTGAGTGGGAGCAGGCGAAGGCCGCCGCGGGACGGCACGACGCGTCGATGCGGCTGAACAGCGCCCCGGGCGGGGGAGGAAGCTGGGCCGAGAAGTATCACTCGGGCGTGCTGGCGCACTCGGCGCGGGAGAAGAAGCAGGCCGCCTCGTATCTGGAGAAGCACCTGCGCCCGGATGTGCACTCGGCCGGAAAGAAGGCCGACCCCGCCTCCGACGACGTCACCGGGAGCAAGAACCGCACGGGCGAAGGCGAGGGCGCCCTGGCGGGACTGGAGACCCAGGAGGGCGTGCGCTTCTGCGCCGATAAGTGGAGCGCGCAGTTGAAGAACCTGCTGGAGCGACTCGGCAAGGAGCAGGCGGCGCTGCAGGGCGCCAACGCCGCCTACCAGCAGGGCGATCAGTCCGCCGCGGACCTGTTCCGCAGCAAGCTGTCCAAGTACTGAGGGGGAGTCATGGCGCTGACCTACCACGATCTCCTGCGGGCCGATTTGTCCGCGCTCTCGGAGGCGGCCGGGAAGTGGAAGGCCATGGGCAACCGCTTCGACACGCTGCGCCAGCATTACCTGGACAACGTCAAGGTGGCCCTGCGCAAGGGCAACTGGGTCGGCCAGGGCGCCGATGCCTATCAGGACACCTCCGGCCACACGCTGCATGAGTTCACCGCCGCGCGGAACCAGGCCCGCGCCATCGGGAAGCTCCTGGAGGATGCGCACGGTGTCCTGACCGGGTGGAAGCGCAAGGTGGAGGCGGCCCGGGACGAGGCTGTCGAGGCCAAGATGAAGGTCGATCAGGACGGCGTCTGCAGCTACGACTTCAGCAGGTTCACCGACGAGGAGACCCAGGCGATCACCCGGGATCGCAAGGCCCGGGAGGAGACCGAGCGGTCCTGGACGCAGCACATCGCCGGTGTGGTGAAGAAGGCCGCGCACGCCGACCATGAAATCAAGCTGGCCCTCAAGGCCGCCGCCACCGACACCGACCCGCAGGGCGGCCTCTCCGGCTTCAACGGCAAGGCCGTCGGCAGTCTGAAGGAGTTCCACAAGCAGCGCGAGGCAGCGGAAGCGAAGAAGAAAGCAGAGAAAAAGAAGAGCGAGGGAGAGGTCAAGGTATCCATCTCCGCCCTGCGGGGCGTGGCCCGCGGCGTGGAGGCATTCGGGAAGACCAACGGTTCATTCCCTTCCAGGCTGATCAGCGGCGTCGTGGAGGGAGTTTCCGAGGCGACTGGATACAATCAAACACAGGGAGTGTGCTTGAATGCTTCCGCGGGAATGGTTGTAGGCGCAGGCGGTGAAGCTTGCCTGGTTCAAACGCAAAAACCGGACGGCGGGAAACAAATTGCCATGACCACGTCTGGATCGGGTCAGAGTGCCGGAATGAATTTTGGCTACGGCGGCGGAATCGGTGTCCTGAAGAGTAACGCCGACGACTGGAGCCAGCTCAAAGGGAATGCCGCAGATAAGGGGGCGTCCTTGCGCGTCGGCCCCTACGGTGGGTTCCTGAACAATTCCCAGGCGATCGGGACCACGAACTCCAAGGGCGAAGACGTGCAGAACTTCACCGGAGGAATGGGGATGGGCCTGAGTACGGAGATCGGCGGTGGGGGAACAAAAACTACCGGCGTCAAACTGTGGGAAGGGCAGTAGCGGAACAGGAGACGCGATACCGGTGATCTGCGATTGAGCAAGTTCTATTTATGGGGTTTCAGTGTTTTTTGTGGTAATTGGCGTAGCGTTTCTCGTTCTGAGTACTCCGATGGCTTTCAACTTTATGGGTTTCGCAGAAACAACCTTCAATGTCCTTTCCAGGGTCAATCCTACCGCGCCGAATGCAACACATAGATCCCTGCAAGCGGCCGCGGTGATCGGAATCATTGTAGGCGCCGGCCTGCTATTTGGGGGGATCGCAGGGGAGTGACGCAGCTCCTGTGCGCCACCAGGACCGGAATCGGTGCACCTCGCAGACTGTCGTGTCATGAGGTTCGACCTGCGTGGCCCTTCAGAGGTTTCGCCGAGTCTCACTTTCGAAACCGACTCCAAGGTAAATCCCGTTTTCCCTAAGGTGATGCACAGATCGCTGCAAGGTGTGGGTGTGCTGTGGGTCCTGCTGGGAGTCATATTCCTTCTTCCTCAACTTCTTTCCGCTGTTCTGTGAGTGCGAGTCAATAGAGCATTGCGGTTGTCACCTGCTCGAACTCCAGCTCCTTATGGGGCGTGAGCGCCGATGTCGAGTATCCGGGGCGCCTTTTCCCATGGGGTCTCGGCGCCTGCGCTACAGGCAGCTCCGAGCGGGTGGACTAGGCGGTGGAGCGATACGGCAGGTGCCGGTCGCGTGATTCTGTGGTTTCGAGGGCGAGTTGAAGGACTTTGCTTCCGGCCGGATGGGTGCTGGTGAGATTCCAGGTGCCCGCCGCACCTCTCTGGGTGGTGTACCAGCGGGGGCACGTCCGTGTCGGCTCCGAAAGTCTCGTCCGGTATCGAACGGCCGGGCTTGACCGCAACACTGGCCGGGTTGGGGAAGCCAGCCGTCCTCGGCGCACGGCTCGGCCAAGGCGCACAGCACGATCTCCTTCGCGGCTGTCCGGATGACACGGCGTTCGGGCAGTGCATCGCCTTCGCTTCCGGCGGTACCCGCGCCGAGCGCGCCTGGCGTGTGGTTCGCCCACCTCTACGGCGCGTCGCAGCCCAGCACCTCGCGCGCAATGGCCGGCCCCGAGGCTTCGCCTGGGGGCGGCAGTTCGCACCGCACTTGAGTATCCGGGGTCGTCGCCGCGCGAGTCGAGCCTTGGTGGGGCATTGCGAACTGCCGGCGCGCGGATGCTGCTCCGCCTTCACCGGCCCGCCGTCGGTCACTGGCACAGTTTCGAACAGAATTGCCCCGCCGCCCTCGAGAGGCACCCGTGAAAAGCCGTGCACCAACTCCCCCCCCCCCCCCAGGCTCTGCCGTTCACACGAGCGGAAGTGGGGGTGCCGTGGTCATGGACCCGGTCGGATACGCCGATGACGAGGCGCTCGCTGACCACGCCGACGGTGAAGCGCTCCGTTCCGACGGCAACGGAACGCACTCTGTGCGAGGGGTGGACTCCAAGACTCTGGAGTTCTACGTCGACGGGGTGATCAACGAGCGCATACCCAACATCGAACCGAAGTACGGTCTACGAAACGGCCGGGAAGCCTTCTGGGACCCGGCGAAGGAGTCCGTGGTCATGGTGGGCGGAGACGGCGGCAGCGTGTTTACCTCTGAAGAGGGGCACTCCTACTTCGAGGATCTGGAATAAGAGGGGCGGAATGTCCGAGCGAGTCGACCGCAGCGTCAGTATCTCCGAATCGGAGTTCACCAGGATCCTCTTCTTGACGCGCGAGCTTGAGGAGTTCCCCGTCGAACGGCTACAGAGCTTCGGATGCGATGCCGACGAGCTTGAAGGTCTGCTGAACCTGCTCAGGAGTGCCCGTCGAATGTGCACGGAGCATGACGAGGCTGATCGATTCACACTCGTCTTACCGGCCCACCCTGCGGCATCAGACCCGCTGCGCACCGGGTATTCAGCCGATGAACTGCGCGAGGCGCTGGACACCTTGGCGGACTGATGTCGGCGTGCCTCTCCTCGATGATCTGCTTTACGCTCGTATAGCGACTGTGATCTGTCACCCGAACCCAATTAGCCCTGTAAAGGGATGGGGCGCCACGCGAACATCGGGCGCCAAGCGCTAGGCGTGGTGGCGGGGCCGAATTGCGCGTTCCGCTCCTCCCCGTGGCTGCAGGAAAGACAGGGCGCCGAGTCCTTGGCCCGGCGGCCAGCGGCCCGCCGACAGGCGATGGCTTCCACAGAAGGAGAGTCCGAGATGGCCGGCGAGACCCCCGTTCGCCCGAACGACCACCTGCTCAGCCCCGAGAACGCGGCCCTCGTGCTGATCGATTATCAGCCCGAGCAGGTCGGCACGGTGCGGTCGGTGGACCACGACCTGATGATGCTGAACGTCACGGCCGTCGCCCGCGCTGCGACCGCGTACGAGCTGCCGGTCGTGCTGAGCACTGTCGGCGTCGAGATGGGGGCCAACAGCGGCACCATCGAGGCGCTGCGTGCCGAGCTGCCGGGCGTCGAGGAGGTCGACCGGACCACGCTCAACTCCTGGGAGGACGCCGACTTCCGGGCCGCGGTCGAGGCTACCGGCCGCAAGAAGATCATCATGACCGGCCTGTGGACGGAGGTGTGCGTCGCGTTCCCGACGCTGGACATGCTCCGTGAGGGGTACGAGGTCTACCCGGTCGCGGACGCGATCGGCGGGGTGAGCCGGGAGGCGCACGAGAGCGCCATGCGGCGCATGGTGCAGGCCGGCGCTCAGCCGGTGACCGCGATCTCTTTGACCGCCGAGCTGCAGCGCGACTGGGGTCGCGCCGGCGCGGACCGGTTGCGGGGAATTCTGCGCTGGTACTTCCCCGAGCTGCAGAAGCTGACGGCCTGACCAGCCTGACCCCGCCAAGCCGGGCCAGGCGCGGCGGGCCGTCCTCGCGGGAGGCCGGAGACCCGCCTTCCACCGCGAGCATTCCCTGCCTTCTTGGGCCTGTCGCGAGGCAATCCGCACGGTGGTGGCCGTGTGTCCGAGCAGCCATTTCCTGCTGCCACGGCGGTGGCGGTTCGGTGAATCGTCTCCCGGAGTTCCCGTGCGTGGTCGAGCTGGGACCGGGTGCGGGAGCCGACCGC
Organism: Streptomyces odontomachicola; assembly: GCF_039605595.1. Classification (NCBI taxonomy): domain Bacteria; kingdom Bacillati; phylum Actinomycetota; class Actinomycetes; order Kitasatosporales; family Streptomycetaceae; genus Streptomyces; species Streptomyces odontomachicola. Next base: position 88,282 of record NZ_JBCFOK010000014.1, on the reverse strand, counting down.
CAGGCCGTGGAGTGCCAGCCAGTCCGCGAGCCGGGATGGCACGGGGTGCGCTCCAGTGTCTTGCCGTGACGCCCCGTCAGAGTCGCCGTGAAGCTGGTGGTCAGCACGTTGCCAAGGCGGAACTCGGGGAAACATGCGGCGGGCATGGAACCACCGTAGCTGGTTCCTGCGGGGAGGCCGAGCGTGGTAGAACCACCATAGGTGGTTCTACTTCGGCATCGGAGATCTCATGGCACCCTCCAAGGTCAGCACCGGGTCCGCGGCCGTCGGCTGCGGCGGCCGCGCGCGGAGTGATCGCTGCCGGCGCTGCGGGGCTCGTGCGCGCCACGCCGGTACGGGAGGCGCCCGATGATGGATCTGACGGTGCTTCCGGGATTCATCGCGGCGATCCTGCTGTTCCTCATTCCGCCCGGCCCCGATATGGCCTACATGCTCGCCGTGGGTCTCGAAGGCGGTCGCCGGGCCGCGCTGAAAGCCATTCTGGGCGTCTGCACAGGCATGAGCATCTACGCCGCAGCCGTCGTCATCGGGATGGGAAAGATCGCCGAGTCGTACCCGCTGGTGCTCGATGCGGTGAGACTGTTCGGCGCGGCGTACCTGCTGTGGCTGGCATGCACGACGGTGCGCAATGCGCGCCGCACGATCAGCGAGCACACCGACATCGCGACAGGCAAATGGTATCTGCGAGGCGTGTTCGTCAGCCTGACGAATCCGAAACTCATGCTGTTCTTCCTCGCGGTGCTCCCGCAGTTCATGGGAAGCGCGGAGAACTATGCCCTGCAGATGGCCATGCTGGGTGCCGTTGACGTTCTCATGGAGATGGTCCTCTACGGAGGCATCGGAGTGCTGGCGGGAGCCTTTCACCGACGCCTCACCGGCACGACGAACGCGGCGACTGTGCTGAATTACATTGCGAGCGCCGTTTACGCCGCGCTGGCGACGACGATCATCGCCGACATCGTCATCGGCTACTGACCCACGCCAGGCTGTGCGACGTCGCGGGGGCGGCGATGCGCCGGACGCCCAACCTCCCCTCGTACGGCCCGGCTTCAAGCAGACGACTTTCGCCTGCGTACGCCCGGCGCGGCACCCGGCGCACCGCTCCCGCGCAGCGCCTGCGCGATGTCCTCCAGGCTGCGGCCCTTCGTCTCGGGGAGGTTGCGGCGCAGGTAGAGGAGGCCGAGGAGGCCGAAGCCCGCGTAGAGCCAGAAGAGTCCGGTGGGGGTCAGGGCGCTGATGGTGGTCAGGACGGTGAGGGAGATGACGAAGTCCAGGCCCCAGTGCGTGACGTTGCCGAAGGAGGACGCCTTGCCGCGCACCGCGGTGGGGAAGATCTCGCTGTTGATGAGCCAGATGCCCAGCCCCAGGCTCGGCGCGAACGCGCCGATGTAGAGGCACAGGCCCGCCACCAGCACCGTCCCGGACGCGGGCTGTCCGCTGCTGCCGAGATAGAGCGCGCCGAGCAGTACGAGGGACAGGACGACGACGGCCGTGCCCCCGAGCAGCAGCGGACGGCGCCCGACGCGGTCGATGAGGAGCAGCGCGGTGCCGGTGGCGAGCATGTTCGCCAGCCCGATTCCGATCGAGGACAGGATCGCCGCCGAACTGCCGAATCCCGCCTGCTGGAGCATCGTGGGCGCGTAGTAGATGACCGCGTTGACGCCGACGAGCTGGTTGGTGGCCGCGACGACCACGCCGAGCAGGATCGCGGGGCGCATGGTCGGACGCAGCAGTTCGCGGTAGCCGGTGCGGGACTCCTGCGCGCTGAGTGACTCGATCTCCTGCAGCTCCTCGTCGGCCTCCCGCGGCGTACGCGTACGCAGCAGAACCGCCCGTGCCTCCTCGCGGCGCCCGCGCTCGAGCAGCCAGCGCGGGCTCTCCGAGAGGCGCTGGACGCCGGCCAGCATGGCCAGCGCGGGGAGGCAGCCGAGGCCGAGCATCCAGCGCCATCCGTGCAGGCCGTCGAAGGCGAAGCCGACGAGGTAGGAGACGAAGATGCCCACGGTGATCATGAGTTGCTGCAGCGAGACGAGTCTGCCGCGGCTGTCCTTGGGGGCTATCTCCGCGATGTAGGCGGGAACGGTGAGCGAGGAGGCGCCGATCGCGAGCCCGAGCAGAACGCGGGCGGTGATCAGTACGCCGACGCCCGGCGCGGCGGCCGAACCGAGGGCGCCGGCCGTGAAGACGGCCGCGGAGCCGAGCAGCGCGCCGCGGCGTCCGATCGCATCGGTGACGGCTCCGCTGACCAGTACCCCGGCGATCGCGCCCAGCAGCAGCGAGGCCACGGTGACCTGCTGCATTCCGGTGGAGAGGCCGAATTCGGGGGTGATGAACAGCAGGGCCGAGGAGATGATCCCGGTGTCGTAGCCGAAGAGGAAGCCGCCCAGCGCGGCGACGGCGGAGGCGCCGAGGACGGCACGGCGCGCGGCGGCGGGTGAGGGCCCGGGGCTCGGGGGAGTGGCCTCGGCGGGGGAGTCGGGCAGGGACATGGCGGCTCGCTTCGGGTGAGGGGCGGTCCTGGGCAGCGGCGTCCGGATTCTGCGGTCCGGCCGGGTGCATGACGCCGGCGCCCACTCCGCGGGCAGGAGGGACGGGCCGCTGCCGCGCCGGTCGGCTCGGCACGGCAGCGAAGGCATGCGGCGCGCAGGGGTGTTGCGCGCATGGGGCGACGGTCGCGCCTGCGGGTGGGCGGGCGCGCCGTACGGGGGCGTGCAGGGTCGTACGAGACAGGTGCCGGGTCGGGCGTGGCCGTACGAGGGCCGCACGTGGTGGTACGAGGTCGTGCTCTCCGTGTGTGCAGTGGTGCAGCGGGCCCACGTCGTCGTGCCGGGTGGTGGGCACGACGACGTGGCCCCGGTGGCCGCCAACTCCCCTTGCGCGGTGGCGAGGTGGAGCTCCGGTCGGGGAAGCGGCCGTCCAGCGAAGGATGGTGGTGCATGGCGCCGTCTCGCGCAAGCGGTTGCGCAAACGCTTGTCTGTCGGTGTGCCACGCGGCGGCCGCCATGCGGCGCCGTTCTGTAGCATCCCCAGGCAGCCGGTTCACGAGGAGTAACAGCGCATGGCAACGATGGCCGACGTCGCACGTCACTCGGGGGTCTCCGTCTCGACGGTGTCCCACGTCCTCAACGGCACGCGCTTCGTGAAGGAGGAGACCCGCACCCAGGTCCTCGAGGCCGTGCGCGCCACCGGCTATGTCGGCAACACCGTGGCCCGCTCCCTGGCCACCTCCAGCACCAAGACCCTCGGCCTGGCCGTGTCCACGGTCACCAACGTGCACTTCGCGCAGCTTCTGTCCACCATCGACGCCACCGCGCGCGCGGCCGGGTACGCCCTGCTCATGGTCGACACCCACGACGATCCCGCCGAGGAGTTCCGCCTCGTGCAGAACCTCCACCAGCGGCGCGTGGACGGCCTGCTGCTCGCCACCGCCGCCGGGCCGCGCGGTCCCTCGCTGCGCTACCTCAAGGAGAGCGGGCTGCCCACCGTGCTCCTCGACCGCTGCGCCAGCCCCGCCTTCGACCAGGTCGGTACGGCGGGTCTGGAGGCCACAGCGCGGCTGGTCGACCATCTCGCGGACTGCGGGCACACGCGCATCGGCATGATCAGTGGGCGGCGCGGCGTACGCACCACAGGCGAGCGTGTACGGGGCTGGCGGCGCGGCATGGAGCGCCGGGGCCTGGAGGCGGGCGACGACCTGGTCGTCTCCGGCAACGGCCAGGCGCTCGCCGCCCAACAGGCCGTCGAGCACCTGCTGTCCATCGAGCGACCGCCCACGGCGCTGGTCGTCGGCAACAACCACATGACCATCGGCGCCCTGCGCGGCCTGCGCCGCATGGGCCGGCAGGTCCCCGGCGACGTGGCGCTCTGCGCCTTCGACCAGCTCGAATGGGCCGACCTCATCGAACCGCGCCTGACGGTGATCGCCCAGCCCCTGGAGCAGATCGGCGCAACGGCCGTACGCCTGCTCCTGGAGCGGATCGCCGATCCGGGCGGGACGCGGCAGACGGTCCTGCTGGAGTCGACTCTGCTGCACGGGGAGTCGTGCGGCTGTGGGGGAGGGGGCGGGGCAACTGCGGGCCGGGAATGAGCAGGTAGGGCCCGTCTTCAAACGTCATCGGATGGTGGATGATGGCGGGGTGATACGTCGCCATGAACTCACCGACTAGGAGTGGGAGTTGCTCGCTCCGCTGCTCCCGCGGGCTGCGACCGTTCGGCCACAAGTGGCGGACAGGCAGGTCATCAACGGGGTGGTCTACAAGATCCGCACAGGCATCTCCTGGCGTGACCTGCCCGAGCGTTACGGTCCGTGCAAGACGGTCTATACGCGCTTTCGCCGGTACGCCCTGGACGGCGTCTTCACCCGCGCCCTGCAGCAGATCCAGGCCCGGGCGGATGCCGCCGGGGACATCGACTGGCTGGTCCAGATCGACTCCACCATCGTCCGTCCCCATCAGCATGCCGCCGCCATCGGCCGAAAAGGGGGAGGCAGCGGCGGGACGAACCAGACGATCACGCCCTCGGCCGATCCCCTGGAGGACTGACCACCAAAGTCCATCTCGCCTGCGATGGCCGAGGGCGCCCGCTCCCCTCCTGCTCACGCCGGGACAGCGGCACGACAGCCCCTGCGCCCGCCCCCTGCTGGAGCGGGTCCGCGTCCCGCGCACGGCTCTTGGCCGCCCACGCTGCCGCCCTGAGCACATCATCGCCGACAAGGCCTACAAATCCCGCGGATTCCGCGCCTACCTGCGACGGCGCGGCATCGCCCACACCATCCCGGAGAAGGGCGACCAGCGTCGCCACCGCCACAACCGCGGCCGCCACGGCGGCAGGCCACCGGCGTTCGACCGGGCCACCTACCGCCGACGCAACGTCGTCGAGCGCTGCTTCAACCGGCTCAAGGGCTTCCGCGGCATCGCCACGAGATACGACAAGACCGCTACCTCATACGCAGCAGCGGTCTCACTCGCCTCGTTCCTACTCTGGACAAGACCCGTTTGAAGACGGGCTCTAGTGACGGTCGGTCCGCAGCGAAGGTGTACACCGTGGGACCGGTGCAGGCCCGCCGAGAACTTCGCCAGCGTCCCGCCGAGCGCACCCAGTAGCGGTGCGATGCCGCGTTCGGCGACCGTGACCTCGATGCCCCGTTCCCGGCAGACAGGGGCGATCTCGGACCCGGTGAGGCTGCCATCGATCACCGTACGCGCGGCGGCGGTCCGACGGGGTGGGGCCCAGTCGGTGATGCCCGGCCGCGACTGTCACTTGCCGGGGCTCTCCGAAGGCAGCGGCTTGTCCAGCATCTGGCAGACCGCCTCGTCGACGAGGGCCTTGTTCGCGGCTGCGGCCGTCTTCTCCTTGATACCGAAGTTCGTGCTCGTCAGGACCGCGACGCTGCGGTGTCCGCCGGCGTCGGTGTAGAACTCACTGGAGTAGCCGGGCAGGCCCCCGGTGTGGCCCCAGACAGTGCCGCAGGGCGCGTTCACCTTCATCAGGCCGAGTCCGTACCCTCCGCCCTCCTCGGGAGCGGCGACGGTGGTGCGCATCTGCTTCATCTGGGCCTCGGGCAGGAGCTTGCCGGACATCAGCGCGGTCAAAAGGCGCTGCCAGTCCCGAGCGGTGGAGACCATGCCTCCCGCCGCCCAGGACCAGCTCGGGTCGATGGCGGCGGTGTCGACGTTGCCCTGGGGGCGTTCGGGCCCGGCGAACCCGACGCCTTCGGGCAGGTCCACGGTCCCGGAGAGGATTTGCCTCAGGCGCCCGGCGTTCGGCTCGTAGCCGGTCACGTGCTGCTTTCCGGCGCTCCAGGCGGCGTTCGTGGCCAGGAAGGAGTCCTTCATCCCCAGCGGCTTGGTGATCTTCTGTGCGATCAGTTCGGCGAGGCTGCTCCCCGTGACCTTCTCCAGGATCAGCCCGAGGGCCAGATAGTTGGCGTTGCTGTAGGAGTACTTCTCACCGGGCCCGGCCGGTGGGTCCTGCTCGGGAGTGATGGCGAGGAGGTCCTCCGGCCGCCAGGTGCGTTCCTTCTGGCCCATGAGGGAGGGCAGAAACTCCGGTGTCAGGAGAAAGTCCCCCAGACCGCTGGTGTGGTTGAGCAGCATCCGGACGGTGACGTCCTTGCCGTCCTGGACCACTCCGGGCAGCAACTTCTCCACCGGGTCGTCCAGGCCGATCCGGTGCTGGGCGACCAGCTGCAGGACGAGGGTCGCGGTGACCGTCTTGGTGTTGGACCCGATCCTGAACTGGTCACCGACGGCGAGCCGGTGATCGTGCTTCGTCCAGGCGGCCTGTCGTGCGATTTCCTCGGGCGCCCCGTCGCCGCGGTCGACCCGGACGGTCACCCCCAGGGAACCCTTGTCCGCCGCCTTCTGCGCGAGGCCGGCCAGCCTCTGGTGGGCCGACGCGGCCGCCGCGCCCTGCGCCGCGTCCGAGCAGCCCATGAGCATCCCGCTCATCCCGGTCGCCAACGCCAATGTCAGCACCCCACGCAGGATCCGGTGGCGAGACGAAGTGTGTACGGGCATGGCAGATTCCCTTCGGCACATGACGGTTGCTCCGTGCGTCGAGGGCCCGGTCGTACGTCCCGCAGTGCGGGTTCGCGGCGGGCCCTGCGCAGGAAGACCATTCAGCCAGCGACGGCCGCCCGGCACATCGATCGATGGCGCGCTTCCAGGCGGGTGCCGACTCACTCCAAGGAATGACGTGGACGGGCGCGGCGTCCCGCTGCCCCTCGTCCCACCGAGGAGGGTCAGGACAGCGTGTTCCTGGCCAACACCGCTGCCTGCGTCCGGCTTTGGCAGCCGGTCTTCGTGAGCATGCGGCTGACATGCGACTTCACCGTGTGCAGACTCACCACTAGCCGCTCGGCAATCTCGGCGTTGCTCAGCCCGTCCCCGACAAGCCGCAGCACGTCGCGCTCCCGCTCGGTGAGTTCTGCCAGCCGGCCCAGCTCCTGGTCGCCGGGCCGTTGGCGGGCGCTCAGATGGCCCTGGATGATCCGGCGGGTCACCACCGGGCTCAGCGCACTGTGTCCGGCCGCCGCCGCCCGCACCGCACTGGTGAGTTCCTCGTACGGGCTGTTCTTCAGGAGAAACCCGGACGCCCCGGCGGCGAGCGCGTCGTCGACGTACTCGTCGAGATCGAACGTCGTCAGCATGAGCGCCTGGCTCCGGCCCGGCCCGAGCATTCCCCGCCGGCCCAGCTCGGCCAGCGCCCACAGACCGTTACGACGCGGCATGCGGATGTCCAGCAGCAGCACGTCCGGCCTCAGCCGCGCGCACACCTCAACGGCTTCCTCGCCGTCCCCGGCGGTGCCTGCCACGGTGAGATCGGCCTGACTGTCCAGGATCGCGCTCAGGCCGGCGCGGATGATCGGCTCGTCGTCCACCACGAGCACGCTGATCTGTTCAGGCACCGGCTTTCTCCAGTGGCATCGTGGCGACGACGCGGAAGCCGCCGTCACCGGTCGGCCCGGCAGCGAGTTCTCCACCCAGCGCGTCCACCCGTTCGCGCATGCTGACCAGGCCGAGCCCGATCCCCGCGCCGGCCGTGCCGCGCCGTAGCCCACGGCTGTTCTCCACCTGCCACCGCAGTCGGCCGTCCGTGTCGTCGACGGTGAGCCGGACTGCCGCCCCGGGCGCGTGCCGGCGAGCGTTGGCCAGTGCTTCCTGCACGACGCGGTACACGACCGTCTGCACCACAGCAGGCAGCGACTCCAGTACGGAGCCCGCCATCTCCATCCGCACCTCCACCGTTCCTCCCGCGGTGCGGTGACTGTCCAGCAGCGTGCCCAGCTCACCAAGTCCAGGCACCGGTTGCAGCGGAGCGGCGTCCGCAGGACTACGGAGCATACGCAGCAGATCACGCAGGTCACCGCTGCTCTGCCGGCCCGCCGCCGCCAACCCGTCGATCTGGGCACGGGCCCAGCCTGGCAGTTCGTCGCCGCGGGCACGCAGGGCCTCCGCGTGCACGACGAGCAGGGTGAGCGAGTGCGCGACCACGTCGTGCATCTCGCGGGCGATCCGCGCCCGCTCCCGCTGTGTGGCATGCGCTGCTTCCAATCGCCGCGCGCGACTCGCCTCGGCCGCCCGCTGCTCGGCCGCGGCGAGCAACGCACGCCGGGAACGTGAAGCGAAACCCATGACCCACGCCAGTGGCATCGGAGCCAGAGCGGCGAGGACGTCCAAACCGCCCCGGAACTCACTGGTACTGGCTGTCATCCGGTTCAGCCACAGGCCGAGCAGACAGATCACGCCGCCGCCGAGCAGCGCCGACGCGGTACGCACCCAACTCGTGCAGTGATTGCCCAAGTTGTAAAGAAGCACGGCGAGCGACACGAAAGCCAGCGGGGTCAGTTTGGCCCCCTCGCCCGCGCTCCCCACCAGCGCCGCCACGAACGCACCGAAGCCCGTGACGAAGGCGGTCGCCGGCAACCGCCGCCGCAGCACCAACACCACCGCGGCCAGCGCCTCGTAGCCGATGAGCGATGCCCACGCCGGCCTTGAGGTGTCGACGTACGGCTGCGACAGCAGCGGCGGCAGAACCGTCAGGGCGACCAGGCCCGCATCAGTGGCCCCTCTGGGCCAGTTGCCGTCGATCACTTTCATCCGCCCGACGCTAAGCGCTCATGTGCCGCTCTTCATCACTCCTAAGTGCCTGTTTTTCGATTCCAGGTTGTGAGTAGCTTTGGGGCCTGGACTGACCGTGTGTTCGAGGACGCAGGGGCCGGAGAGCGAGTGTGCGTAGAGCTGCGGTGAACGGCTGAGGCCGGAGGCACGGCCGGATGCGGTGTACGGCTCAGCAGCCTGTCGTTCCAGGCAGTGGCGCCGGGGCCGCCGATTGCGCAAGCTTTGGTGGCCGCTGAGTTGAGCGGTGCCCGGCCTGGCCAAGTGCCCCGAGTGCGGCGACACGTGGCTGGGCGGTGCGGACCGGCAGTCGAACGCCGTCTACTGCTCGCGGCCGGTGCGTCACGAGGGCCTGGAGGGCCCGGAAGGAAACGTTCCATCGTCCACCATCCGATGACGTTTGAAGACGGGCCCTAGCCCCTCACGTGGGCCCGCGCCCTGCGCGGTGACGACTTCGCGCACGAAGGTTCCGCCGCCGGACACCACCGCTTGACGCCCTGCCGGACACCGCTTCTGGACACCCCGCCGGTCACCTCGTACAGTCTCGGACCATTCGTGCCCGGCCACCTCGCCGGGTTCCTCCGTGTGTTGCGGCCCGCTCTCGTCGGCGGGGGCCGCAGTCAGGGCGCCGTGCCCGCGTGTTCCGGTCTGTCGGGGACCGTGGACGCGGCAGGCGCCGCCACAGCCACCACGACTGTCAGCAGTGCGCAATGCGCGCGGTGTCCACCGAGTGTGCGCCGGCGCGTCGCCGCGCACTGCTGCGGAGGAGAGCCGCCGTGTCCGATCAACTCCCGCACAGCCACCACAGCGCACACCACGCGCAGCTCAGCCGTCGCCGCCTTCTCGCCGCCTCGTGCGCGGTGCTCGGTACGGGTGCACTGGGCGCACTGGGGTCGACCAGTACGCCCGCCGCGGCCGCCGCCGTCACGGGGTCTGCGGGGTACACCGAGCCCTACCGCCCCCAACTGCACTTCTCCCCGGCCCGGAACTGGATGAACGACCCCAACGGGCTCCTTCACCACGACGGGACCTACCACCTCTTCTTCCAGTACAACCCGGAGGGCGCGACCTGGGGAAACATGTCCTGGGGCCACGCCGTCAGCACCGATCTGACCCACTGGCACGAACGCGGCGTCGCCATCCCGGAGGACGACACGGAGATGATCTTCTCCGGGAGCGCCGTCTTCGACCGCGAGAACACCAGCGGCCTGGGCACCGCCGACGACCCGCCGCTCGTCGCCGTCTACACCAGCCACCTCCAGGACGGCAGCCGCCAGCGCCAGTCCCTCGCCTACAGCACCGACGGCGGCGAGAACTGGAGGAAGTACGAGGGCAATCCCGTACTCGACATCGGCGCCAAGGACTTCCGCGACCCGAAGGTCTTCTGGCACGCGGCCACCGGCCGCTGGGTGATGGCCGTGGCGCTGTCCCTCGAGCACACGATCCGCTTCTACGCGTCGCCCGACCTGAAGAACTGGACCCACCTCAGCGACTTCGGCCCGAGCGGAGCGACCGGCGGGATATGGGAGTGCCCCGACCTGTTCGAGCTGCCCGTGGACGGGGACGCGCGGCGCACGCGCTGGGTGCTGATCGTGAACATCAACCCCGGCGGCCCGGCGGGGGGTTCGGCGGGGCAGTACTTCATCGGCGACTTCGACGGCACCGCCTTCACCGCCGACACCGGTGGACCCGGCACCCGCTGGCTCGACCACGGCGCCGACTGCTACGCGGGCGTCACCTACAACGACGCCCCCGAAGGCCGCCGCATCCTCCTCGCCTGGATGAACAACTGGCTCTACGGCGAACGCATCCCGACCGCCCCCTGGCGCAGCGCCATGACCTTCCCGCGCGAACTCGCCCTGCGCAGCGCCTCCGAGGCGGAGGGGAACGCGGTGCTGGTGCAGCAACCCGTCGCCGAACTGGAGGGATTGCGCGGCCGCACGCTCGCGCGGCTGGCGGGCAGGGAGGTCGCCGCGGGCAGCACGCCCCTCCTCGTACGCGACACCGGCCTCTCCTACGAGGTCGAGGCCGAACTCGGCGCGGCGCAGGGCACCCGGCGCTTCGGCCTGGAGATCCGCGCCGGCGGCGGCCATCGCACCCGGGTCGGCTACGACGCGGACAGCGGCGAACTGTACGTGGACCGCACCGCATCCGGCGCCGTCGGCTTCGATGACCACTTCCCCGGTCTGCACCGCGCACCGCTCGCCGTGCCGGAGGGCGGCACGCTGCGCCTTCGCCTCCTCGTGGACGCCTCCTCGGTCGAGGTCTTCGCCCAGGAAGGCCGGGTCTGCCTCACCGACCAGATCTTCCCCGACGACCGGGCCACGGCCCTTCAGGCCTTCGCCGAGGAAGGCCCGGCCCGCATCGAGGCTCTGGTGGTCCGAGAGCTGCATTCGGCGTGGCGCTGAGCCACCCGGAGGGACCGGCGTCCGGGCGTCCCCCGCTTCCTTACGAGGTGGGCGGGCCGCCCGGACGTGCGGGGGGCGTGACGCGCTCGTCCATCCCCGGCGCCCGATCTCGATCACGTTCCTGTCCGGCTCGACCGCTCAGCGGTGCCGCGCCGCCGACTCGTTCCGCCGCGGCAGCGACATCTCGAACGGTGCCGGGCGACCTCGCTATCGGCGCCGTTGCAGTACAGCGCGTGGACCGCCCCGGACGGCACGTCACGGCTCACCGGGGGCGGCGCGGTGTCACGCAGGAGCGCCGAGCGGCGGGTGCTCGAGCACGCGGGGCCTGTACTCGACCACTTGGATGCGGCCGTCGAAGGTGCGGTGGTCGATCATCTCGAGGGCGACGTCCGGATAGCCGTCGTAGATGCGTTCTTCGCCCGTGGCCCCGGTGATCACCGGGAATATCCCGACCCGGAAGCGGTCGACGAGTCCGGCTCGTAGCAGGGACCGGCACAGGCTGAGGCTGCCGATCGTGCTGAGGAGCCCCGAGCCGCTCGACTTCATGGCGCGGACCGCCTCGACGGCGTCGTCGCGGACGAGCGTGGAGTTGGCCCACGTCAGTGGCTCATCGAGGGAGGAGGAGAACACCACCTTGGACGCCCTCGTGAGCCCGTCGACGGACGCCTCTTCCTCGGCCCGGAACTCGTCTTGGCCCTTGGGGACCTCGCCGGCGGCGAAGCCCGACATCAGGCGGTAGGTGTTCGCTCCCATCAGGTAGGTGACTTCGGGCTGCTCGCCGAGCCACGCGAGGTACTCCGGACCCTCCAGGCCCCAGAATCCGGGCCATCCCTCTCCCGATGCGTAGCCGTCGAGGGAGGTGATGAAGTCGACGAGAAGCTCCGACATGACGGGCCTCCTTCCCTAGGGGTGCCACGAGCTTGGACCGACCGGGAGCCACGAACTCATCGGCCGCGCTGTGGGGTAGCGAGGAAACCCATGACGCCGCAGCCGACCCTCTCGTCCAGGAGCGGCGCCGGCCTCCAGTGCGGCGCGGCGGGGCGAGATTATGGTCGCGCTCGCCGAGGGCACGACGGGCGAATCCCCCTCGCCGAAAGCGCCAGGGGCCGCAGTGCTGCCGTGCGGCAAGCCGCACCACAGCACTCAACTGGTAGAACGTCAGCCGGGCAAAGGCTGAGTCGCATGCGCCGAGTCGGCCATACCCGAGGTGGCTGCCTACCCGATCGGCCCACCGCTGATCGGCCGTGCGCCTCAGGACAGTGAAACTCCGCCCCGCGCCGGTCCCGCACACCCGTCCGCACTCGCGCGCGGGTGAACCTCCCCTGCCCATGTGACAACACGGGCAGCGCCGCCCCGTTCCCCAACATCCGCGGTGGTAACCGTGTAGCGCCACGCAGACCTCCGATGGATCCAGCCGAGGAGCGCACGCCATGGAGCAGATCGCCTCCCGTCGCACCGTCCTGCGCACGGCGAGCGCCGCCGTGCTCGCGCAGGCCATGACCGGCGCCATCCCGGCCGCTGCCGCACCTGTGGCAGCCCACCGTCCTCGGCGGCGGCCCCGCAACGGGCAGCGCGTCGCGATCCTCGGTGCCGGCCTTTCCGGGCTGGCGGCCGCCCTGGAGCTGCGCGATGCCGGGTACGACGTACGGATCCTGGAGGCCCTGCCCCGCCCCGGCGGGCGCAGCCTCACCGTCCGCGGGGGCGATGAGGTGACCGAGGTCTGGGATGACGGCAGGCCCCGCACGCAACGGTGCCGGCTCGAGGAGGGGATCTACCTCAATCTCGGCCCGGGCCGGATTCCCCATCACCACCGACGAGTGCTCCACCTGTGCCGGCGGCTCGGCGTCGCACTGGAGCCGTACATCCTGGAGAACTCCGCGACCTGCTACCACACGCCCCGTGCCTTCGACGGCAGGTCTGTCGCACAGCGCCGCATCACCCACGACACCCGCGGCCGCATCGCCGAACTCGCCGCCGAGCGGGTCCGCGAGGGAGGGCGGCACAGCGACGGGCTCGATCGCGGGCAACGGCGGGAGATGCTGGACCTGCTCCGCGCCTTCGGCGACCTCGATGAGGTCACTTCGCGGTACGAGGGATCCACCCGTGCCGGTCTGAGTAAGCCGCTGAGCGTCCATCAGATGCACGAGCCCGCCGCGCCGCTGTCGCTCGGCGAGCTGGTGGAGGGGCAGCACTGGCACAACAGGTTCTACTGGCCGCTCGGCTACGACAGGCAAGGCCCCCTGTTCCAGCCGGTCGGCGGCATGGACATGATCATCAAACGCCTGGTGGGCGCCCTCGGTGACGGTGTGATCAGCTACAGCGCGCCGGTCACCGGCGTCCGGCTGCTGGACGGCGCCGTCCACCTGGCCTGGAGCGAGGACGGCCGGCCCCGCTCCGGGCGGTTCGACCACTGTCTCAGCAGCATTCCGCTGCCACGGCTCGCCGCCCTCGAACTCGAGGGCTTCTCCCGGCCGTACGTCGAGGCCGTACGGCACTGCCGCTACGCCCCCGCCTGCAAGCTCGGCTGGCAGGCCAACAGCCGGTTCTGGGAGGCCGATACGTACGACATCTACGGCGGCATCAGCTGGCTGGACCACGAGATCATGCAGATCTGGTATCCCAGCCACGGCTACTTCTCGGACAAGGGCGCGCTGATCGGCGCCTACAACTACGGCAAGAGGGCTGCCCGTTTTGGCGACCGCAGCCATGCCGAGCGGCTGCGCTGCGCGCGGGAGGCCGGCGCCCGCATCCACCCGGAGTTCCACGACCGGCGGGTCATGCCCGAGGAGCGGGGCATGTCCGTCGCCTGGCACAAGGTGCCCCACCAGGCGGGCGGCTGGGCCGAGTGGAGGGCCGAGGATGAGGAGGACAAGCAGGCCTACGGGGCCCTGCTCTACCCGGAGGGCCGCTTCCACGCCATCGGCTGCCAGCTCTCGCCGCTGCCGAGCTGGCAAGAGGGCGCCCTGATGTCCGTGGAGTGGGTCGTGGAGGTGCTCACCCACCCGAAGCGACACCGGGTCCGCCGACTCGTCCGCCGGGCGCCGGACTCCTGGCGTCTGACCCACACTCCGGACTGATCCGCTTGCCGGGATCGGCACCGTCCGCACTCGCCGGCCGCCGGTTTCGCGTCGAACGACAGTGGTGCCCTTCGGACGCACACCAGGGGGCGGGGGTTGTACACGCGGCCGTCCTTTTTGTAGGACCGTGACCTGCATGTTTTCCATGAGGTGACCTGAACCACAAGATCCCTGTGTGGTTTGGTCCGTACTTTCTTAGGCGGTTCTAATGAACCCCGCCCGCGCTCACCTTCGAGCCCGGGCGCACGAAGAAGGGCGCCCCGCCTATCCCAAAGCCAGGGGCGCCCTTTGCCGCGTTTGCACTACGGCACAGGAAAAAATACATGAGCATCGTCAAGCGCCGCGCCGCCGCCGCATCGGGCCTGGCCGTCGCCGCCATCATGGCCGCCGGTCCCGCCGCGACGGCCGCCGAGCCGCACACCGGCCCGGACGTCCCCACGGCCGTCAGCCAGAAGGCCGCCTCGGGCCTCACCAGCCACCTGGCCGGAGTCGGGTCCGGGTTCGAGTCGAACACGCGGTGGTCGGACTCCAAGTACAACCAGATCAAGTTCACCGGCTGCACAGTCGCCGGAGCCAAGGGCAAGAGTACCCACGTGCAGCTCAAGCGCGACGTGCCGCTGCGCCCGGACCCCACCCCCAACCAGAAGCGGTTCACCGGCTGCTTCAACAGCAAGGGCAGTCACAGTTACCTGACCTCCCACAAGTTGGACAAGGGCACCTACTACTTCCGCATCGCGAAGATCAATGACACGGAGCACACCCGTTACACGAAGCTGAGTGTGAAGACGGTCAACATCAAGACCAAGAAGTAGCGCTCCGCTCCCCATTGCATCCGGGGCGCCCCACGAGACAAGCGGGGCGCCCCGGTCCCTTTTCTCCGCCCTGTGAAACGGAAGCGCTCGATGAAACTCTCCTCGCGGCTGCGCGCGAGCTGTCTGCCGTGGGCCGGCCCCCTTGCCCTGGCCCTGACGGTCTTCTACTATTTCGGCGGGATTCAGGTCGAACTCGACGCCAGTGCCGAGCCGTTGGCCGATGCCCCGAACCTGGTGTCCCACGTGACGGAATACATGTTCGTCCTCGCCTACGCCATCGCGGCCTGCCTGGGCGTGTGGGAGTCGGGACGTCTCAAGGACGCGGGGGTGTGGCAGTCCGTCCCCGCGCGCTCCCGCTACTGCATCGCCTTCGACGCGCTCATACCGCCCGTCCTGGTGTCCTGGTCGCTGTTCCTGGTGCCCTCCGCCATGGTGCTGGTGCACAAGAGCGTGTGGCCCATCTGGGGGCTGGCCCCGATGCTGGGTCTTGGCATGATCCTCTCCGCTGCGTGGGCGGCCATCGGCTTCGCAGCCGGTATGCGCTTCACCCGCCTGATCGCCGCCCCGGTGCTGGCCGCAGGCGTCTTCTACGTCATCGGCTGGTCCGTCACCTACATCCCGTACTGGCCGCGCCATATCTCCGGCATGCTGCCGTCGATGATGTACGGGGAGCGCTACACCCTCCCCACCCTGCTCGCCCACCTCCTCCCCGCCTCCTGTCTCGCGGCGGGCCTTGCCCTGCTGTGGCTGCCGCGGCAAGGCGGGGGACGAGCGTGGCGCATCGGCGCCCGCGTCGCCGCCGCGGCGGTTGCGGCAGCCGGGTTCGCGGGCGCCTACACGATCGTCAAGGACTGGGACCACAGCCCGAGGCTCGCCCACGGCCAGGTCTCCATGCAGTGCTCGGGCACGACACCGCGCGTGTGCATGCCGGAGTCCTCCGCGGCTGAGCGCGCATCCGCGCGCCACCAGATCCGGGACGTCTTCTCCAAGCTGGAGAAGGCGGGCGTACCTGCCCGGAAGCCGCAGGAGATACGTGACACGCTCGGCGACGGCCGCTTCGGCGGACAGGAGGACCACCGCCGCGGCAGGTTGCGGATGCCGCTGACGGAGTCGCAGCAGGCGGGCACCCTGCGGTTCGAGGCGCTGCATGAGGCCGTGAAGTTCCACTACCCGGACGAGGAGACCCGCTCCCCGAACCAGGCCACAGCGCTCTACAGCGCACGCTTGTGGGCCGCGAAGGTCGTCGGAGCCGACCGCGCGGAGCGGGCCGATCAGGGGGAAGCACTCGGCGCCTATTCCGGCAGGGCCGGGAAGATGCGCCGGACGATCGACCGCCGTGTCAGTGCCGTTCTGAACGAGTCCGAAGATGCCCAGGCCGCGTGGTTCCGCGGCCAGATGCGCACCGGCCGGCTGCGTACCGGGAGGTCCTGATGCGCTGGTGGTTCAAAGCACGCGAGATCCACACCACTCTCGCCCTGGGATACGCGCTGTTCTTCCTGCTGGCGGCCTTCACCGTCGGGCACGAGATCGTCCTGCCCTCGTTCCTCAGCGGGGCGACCGCGCCCGTGTCCTTCGCCATGTTCGCTCCCGTCGCGCTGTGCGGGGCACTGCTGAAATCGCTGGACTCGCGCCTGCACGCCGCCGAGGACACCTCCCTGCGCCCCGTGCATCTCCTGGACGTCGCCCTGGCCGCGGCTGTGGTCATCGCCGCCGCCATGACCGGCCTTGCGCTGTGGGCCGCGGGAAGCGGTGACGAGGCACTGGTGATGGGCCGTAACACCGCCTTCCTCACCGGACTGATGCTGTGCGCACGGGCGGTGGTGTCCCAGGTGGCGGCGCTGGTGCCGATCGGCTGGATCCTCCTGGTGATCCTCTTCGGGTACGGGCCGAGCATGCACCCGTATTTCTGGACCGTCCTCGCACGGGGCTCGGCCGACCCCTACGCCCTCACCGGCGCCGCGCTGGCCTTCGCCGCCGGACTCGCCGCCGTGCTGACCGCATCGCACCGCACCCGCACCTGACGCACAAGGGAAACCGTCGTGACGCTGGAACTCAACTCCGTCTCCTACACGTACAACCGCCGCTCCCGGCCGGTTCTGGAACACCTCAGCTACCAGATGGGCGAGGGCCTGACCATCCTCCTCGGCCCCAATGGAGCGGGAAAGTCAACGCTGTTGAAGCTCGCCGCCGGGGTGAATCAGCCGGATTCGGGAACCGTCACCCTCGACGGGCACGCCTCCGGCACACGGGCATACCGGGCGGGGGTGGCGTGGATGCCGCAGCACATCACCGCGATGGCCGCCCTCACCGCCCGCGAACAGGTCGCCTACAGCGGCTGGCTCAAGGGAATGTCCCGCCAGGACGCCTGGAGGGAAGCCTCCCGCGCCCTGGCCCGCGTCGACCTCTCCCAGCAAGCCGGCACCAAGACCCGGAAACTCTCCGGGGGACAGCTGCGCCGCGTGGGCGTCGCCTCCGCGCTCGTCCACGGCGCCCGCGCGCTGCTGTTGGACGAGCCGACCGCGGGCATGGACTCCCGGCAGCGCCGCATCTTCCGCGACCTGCTCAACACCCTGACCGGCCAGGTCCAGGTGCTGCTGTCCACTCACGATGTGGTCGACCTGGCGGAGGACGCCGACCAGGTGACGGTGCTGGACCAGGGCCGCATCGCCTACACCGGAAACACCCGTGGGTTCCTCGAACACGCCCCGCAGGGTACGGCGGAGGGCCGCATGGCAGAGGCGGCCTACGCCGAACTCGCCACCGGATAGACAAACCGGCTCCTCGAGGGGACCTCTGCGGTTGGTGTGGGCGTTCACACGGCGGCACACGGTGTGCCGCAGCCACGGGGGAGGGAGGCCGGCGTATGTGGAGCTGTTGACTGCTCAGATCACCGTGCGTCAGCCCTGTGAAGTGGGCACGTACGAGCGTTCGGGGAGCGGTCGCGAATGGCCGTGTACGGCCCGGTGGCGCGCGCCCTTGCGACCGGTGCTCTTGAAGCGTTGGAGTAGCCGGCGCGCAATCCTCCGCAGGTCCCTGGCTCCCATGGCGGGCAGTCCGTTCCTGTGGAGACCGGCCGCCGCCTCGGTGAACAACCCAGCGTGTGGCGGTCAGTCGAACACCTCGGAGACCTGGATGTGGATCCTGGTAGTGGTCGATGTCCATGAGACAGACTCTGGCGGTCGAGCCATTCGTAGCGGATCACGCAAGAGCCGGGTAGCCCCGGGGCAAGGCTCTCCGCATCCTGCTAGCGTGCTTGGAGATCAACGATCTCAGGGGGGCTGAGTGGGGGTCGTCGAGCCGTCGCAGGCGGAACGGCAGCGGCAGGCGCAGATTCTGCGGTATTGGCGAGCGGTCGAGTACTTCAGTCCGCCGAAGGTGGATCCGGTCGATCAGAAGAAGCACATGTTCCCGGTGGGGGCGCGCAGGCCGCTGCCCTGGGAGCCGGGCTCCGTGATCAGCACCCTGTCCTCCTGCGCGTGGGCCGTCGCATAGACCCTCAACCGCTGGTGATCAGGCCGGCGGTGGCGGGAGAGAGCAGCCAGTGCGCCCCGGGGCCGCATGTGCGATGGGGCAGAGGGATCGAGAGCCACTCGTCCACGGAGTGCACGTCGGCGCGTTCGCTGCCCTCCAAGTGCTGCCAGCTCCCGCTGGGGACGAAGAAGGAAGAAGAAGGCATGCCTGCCGTCCGTCACCACGGCGCCGCAGCTCTCCCCCAACCGTGCGCAGAGCTTCTGCCCTGCCCGGCACGAGACCCGTACGGCGTCCCATTCGCGCCCATCGGGCTCCAGCTCCAGGGCACGGCGCACCGGGGGCTCGGATCCGGTCACCGTGCTGCCCTCTTGTCCGCAGTGGTCTGCAGCGCGTCCTCCACGGCTCGTGCAGCAACTCCGGGTCGATGAGACCCCCTTGGGCACTCCACGGCCGAGCCCAGTGCAGATGGCGGGTGCGGGTGCGCGCGAGCGGCGGGATGTCCAGGCAGGTCGCCTTGCCCAGCAGTGGCACGCCGCAGTACGAGGGGAGCTCTCACGCCAGGGTGACGCCGGGCGGGACCAGCCAGGTGTCCCGGTGGGCGTACGGGCCCCGGATGAGCGCGCCGCTCCCGGAGCCGAGGCGGATCAGCATCCGGGCGGCGAGGTAGGCGGGTACGCGCATGGTGTCTCGGCCGATCCCCGCGGGCTGGGTTACGGAGGTAACGCCGAGCGGAGGGGACCAGCTCTCCTCGCCCTTGGCGGTGTCCCTGGTACCGGCGTACATCCGGCCCAGCAGGATCCGCCTCGGCTACCGTTGACGCGCATCGCCTCGGGCGCCGCCTCGAACGCCTTGTTCAGCGTGGCCAGCGCCGCCTCCGGTGGCCCATCGAGCTGGCAGCCACGAACCTCCTCGATGCGGTGCCGGGCCCGCGGTGGACGGGAGGGGATGGTGGCAGCGTCCGCCGCCGCGGCCTGCCGCACCGATTGCCCGACCGCGTGCAGTTCGACCGCCACCGTGACCGCGTGCGCCCCCACGATGGCCCGGAAGAAGGAGGTCACCGGGTGGTAGTAGCCGATGGGCAGTTGCTGCGCCTTGGCCGAGCCTTGCCCCACCATCCCCATGCGGTACCGGTGTTGCCACGACGTGCAGCCGTGGTCCCGGCCGTCCTTGCTCCGGCTACCGGAACCTAGGTCCGTTGTTCTTTCAGCCCGTGCCTCCAGAAGGTGAAGTAGGTGCTGCCGTCTGCGCGGTAGGCCTTAAGGCCCACCAAACCGTCCGGGTTCTTGCTCATGCCGGTATAGAAGGCGTAGTTCTTGAAGTTGGCGGAGATCTGCTTTGCGTACGCCGAGGCACCCTTCTCGAATGCCGTGACTTCGTCCTGGCCTGCACCCGACGCCGCAAGAAAGATCTTCACCGCCCCCATGTAGTGCTTGAGGTGTGACAGGTAGCTCCTCTTGTCGAACGTGACCGGCTCCAGCCCGAATCGGTGGACGACACTATCCGCGGAATCGTGGCCGTCCACGTCCGGCGGGCAGGCGACCTCGAAGACGACGTCGTCGACGAGTCTCAGCGGAAACTCGTCGCTGAACATGATGTCGTTACTGACGATGTCCCTGTAGGAGATCACTCTGTGTTCCTCTCGGCACTCGGAGCCGCGTTACCGGCCCGGCGGCGTGCTAGCGCAATGGTTCGCAACTCTTCGCAATTGTGTCATGACGTACCGTTAATGACCCCTGATGCGACGGGTTGTGCGGCCGCGCGCCGCTTCGGCCCTCTGTCGTTGCCGCGTCCCAAGAGGTGCACCGTTGGGGGAGGGGCGACTCGCCGTCCCTCTCCCAACGCCTGCTCGTCACGCATCAGCGGGCCAGAACTGGACCAGATAGCGCTCGGCGCCGTGCGGCACTCCGTGATCGGTCAGGGCCTTCACGCGCGACCGGCCTGTGCAGTGGACCCGGATACTCCAGCGCATCTTTTCCGCGCCGAGATACAGGTACTCCTCCATCGCCCCGCCGTAACTCCACACGGCAAGCTCCCCGGAGGGCGAGTACAACTCGGCTTCTTCCTGCGCCTCCCACTCCGTGCTGGTATCCGCCGGCGGCTCGGCGTCCCACACCTCCGCCGTCAGGGGTGCGGTGTGAGTATGACCCTCGCTCTTCACATCGACACGGCAGACATGCGCGGTCAGCATTCCCGCACCGTCCCGCCGCCCGTCCGGATACTCCTCATCCAGAAAATCCTCATCGGACTCCTGAAGCGAGAAGCCGGAAAACTCGACGAATACGTCCATGTCCTGCTGATGCTGTAGCTGTGCCACCGCTGCTCCCCCCTCAATGTTGCCCATGCGCGGCATGCCTGCTCGACCGTATCGATCAGCACGGTAACCGGGCCTCCTCTCCGTCACGTAAGACGCATGTGGCTGATCTGCGGCGCAGGCGACTGGCTGCAACAGGCCACTTGTACAGGGAGGTTGCCGTGGCATTTTCACCCGCACTGATCGCGGATCTCGCTGCCGCAACGCGCACTCTTTACGAGGACGCGGAGCTGGTGCTGATCGAGCAGCTACGGGAGGCGATTGCGCAGGGTCTGGAGGCGCCGGCGTGGGCGACGATCAAGGCGAGGTCGGCGGGTCATCTGCGTGCCGCCGTCGAGGAGATCACAGCGGTGCTGGAGCGGGATGCCGACGGAGCTGTGGCTCGCGCGCTGATGGAGGCGTACGAGCGCGGACGCCAGGCGGCGGTTGCTGAGCTAAGCGATCTGGATGCTGGCGGCCAGCTTCAGGGGCGCCGCGTACTGCCGAACGCACCGGCCGTGGATCGTCTGGCCGCTTCATCGACCGTTCCGGCCGCTCGTGGGAGCCGGCCTCCTACGCGGAGATGGCCGTGCGGTCCGTTGGCGCCCGGAAATTGACAGTTCCTCAGCCTCCAGCTCCAGAGTGGAGGGCTTGCGGAAGGTCTGGCCCTTCGGGCGCCTTGCACTTTGGGCGGGCAGGACTGCCGCATAGCGCTCGATCTGTGCTGAAGTCCGTGGTGCGGTGGTGGGCGTCTTTCAGGGCAGTACGCGGTAGGTCACGTGGGTGACCGAGGTCGCCGCTCGCGATTCCATCTGCTGGAGGTTCAGCGACGGCACGCCGTCGAAGAGCCGCGTACCCGCGCCGAGCGTGAACGGGACGATGTGGAGGCGCAGTTCGTCCATCAGGCCTGCGGCCAGGTACTGATTGACGGTGGTCGCGCCCCCGTGCACCGACACCTCGCGGCCTGCGGCCGCCTCGCGAGCCTGTCGCAGCGCGGACTCGATGCCGTCGGTGACGAAGGAGAACGTGGTGCCGCCGTCCATCGGCTGCGGTTCGCGTGGATGGTGGGTGAGGACGAAGACCGGCGCGTGGTACGGGGGCTTCTCGCCCCACCAGCCCTTCCACTGCCGGTCCCAGGCGCCGCGTACGGGGCCGAACATGTTGCGCCCCATGATGAAGGCGCCGACCGCCGCCAGCCGGTCGAGCTGGGCCTGCCGCTGCTGCGGGCTCTCGAACATCCAGGCGTGCAGCCTGTCGCCCCAGCCATCGCCGCCGTCGTCGCCGAACGGGCGCTGCTCGGTCTGGTTGAGGCCGGCCGCGTACCCGTCGACGGAGATCGAGAGGTCGCAGGTCACCTTGCCCACATGTTCGGTCACTGTGCCGCCCTCCCTCGTGGCCGGCCCTCCGTCGCCCTCGCGGCGGATCGCTGGAGCCGTTCGTCACCGAAACAGACCGTTTCGGGCCCGTGAACTCATCGCAGAACTCATCGCACGGCCCGGACGCCGCCCCCGACGACGCGCAGTCGGGCCGCGGCTTCCCGGCGCTGCGCACGGTGGGCGGTCAGGCTGTGGTGTCGTCGGTGTTCGCCCCCCAACGGCTCGCTCATCCGGCGCCACATGGGCGGGAGCTGATCCGAAGCAGGGGCCTGGACGCCATCGGCGCCCTCGTCATCGCCCTGAGCGAAGTAGGTGAGCAGCCCAGCAGCCAGACCATTCGACTGTGCGAGGAAGTCCAGCGGCATGGTTCCTGGGCGCGGTGTTGGGAGATCTTACGTCTACGTGCTCGGCCGGTGAGCGGCTCCTCGCTCGGGGCGGCGCGGCACGCTCCCGCGGGCACCTGCTGTCAGACGGGCGGCCAGTTCCGCAGTGCCGCGTCGGCCACCCGCTGGAGTTCGGGGCGGGTGGCGCCGCCGGCGGCCTGGACGGCGATGCCGTTCGCCACCGTCATGACGTACCGGGCGAGCTGTTCCGGATCCGCGTCGGGCGGCAGGTCGCCCTCGTCGACGGCCTGCTGGAAGCGGTTACGGAGGCGGGCGCGGCCGTCGTCGCGCCAGGCGATCAGGGCGTCCTGGGCCGCCCGGCCGGAGTCGCCGGCGGCCAGCGAGCCCTGTACGCCGAGGCACCCGGCGGGGCAGCCGGGGCGGGTGGTCGCGTTGACCGAGCCGGCGAGGAAGGCCGTGGCCACCTGGCGGGCACTCGGTTCCTCCAGTGCGCGGGCCGCATAGGCGGCGGGGCCTTCGGTGTAGCGCTCCAGGGCCTTGCGGAACAGCTCCTCCTTGTTGCCGAAGGCCGCGTACATGCTCTTGCGGGTGATGCCCATGGCCTGGGTCAGGTCGGTCAGGCTGGCGCCTTCGTACCCCTGCTCCCAGAAGACCCTCATCGCCCGCTCCAGGGCCTCGTCGGCGTCGAAGCCTCGCGGTCGGCCGAGAGGCGCTTTCCGGCTGATCTCCACGGCTTCACCCTACCTCTCGATACCGATCGGTGCGGAAGTGCTACGGTTCAGTTCTGCACCGATCGGTATCTAAATTTGAGGAGTTCAAGCAGTGGGACAGCTGGAAGGCAAGACCGCCGTTGTCACCGGCGGAAGCAGCGGAATCGGCCTGGCCGCCGCGGCGCGGCTGGCGTCCGAGGGCGCCCATGTGTTCATCACCGGCCGGCGCAAGGACGCGCTCGACGAGGCCGTCGAGACGATCGGTGACTCCGTCACCGCGGTGCCGGGTGACATAGCCGAGCCGGGCGACCTGGACCGGCTGTACGGGGCGATTCGTGAGCGTGGCCGGGGCCTGGACGTGCTCTTCGCCAACGCGGGCATGGCCACGCTCGGACCGCTGGAAGAGGCCACCGGGGAACAGTTCGACCAGATCTTCGACATCAATGTCCGGGGCGTACTAGGCACCGTGCAGAAGGCGCTGCCGCTGCTCAACGACGGCGCCTCGGTGATCTTCAACGACTCCATCCGCGCCGACGACGGCCGGGAGGGCTTCGGCCTGTACGCGGCGTCGAAGGCCGCGGTCCGGTCCCTCGCGCGGACCTGGGCCAACGAGCTGAAGGGCAGGGGCATCCGGGTCAACACTGTTGCCCCGGGCGCGATCGACACCCCCGGAGTCGACATCGCCATTGGCGAGGGAGACACGGACGCCGTCAAGGCACAACTCGCGGCGGGGGTCCCGGTCGGCCGCAGGGGACGCCCGGAGGAGGTCGCCGCCGCCGTGGCCTTCCTCGCCTCCGCGGACAGCAGCTTCATGCTCGGCACCACCCTGCACGTCAACGGCGGTGAGAACCAGTTCTGACCGGGCTACGCGGAGTCCCGGACTGTCGCGGGCGAGACGTCGCCCGCGACAGTCCGCCCGGCCGAAACCAACACCCCCGCAACACGGCCAGGTTGGACACGGAGCGCAAAACCGCCCCAACCTGGCGGGGCAGCCCAGGGCCCCCGAAGTCACCTCGTACGACGGGGTTCGCCGGCAAGGAAGCCGAAACGCTGAGGTCGCCGGTGAGACGGCCTCGTACGGCGAGGGGGCGTGCGGGAGGGCGGTCGCCGGCGGATTACGTGTGTGGTGCGGCGCGTTCCTGACCGCGGGCTGCGTGGTCTCAGCGGTCTGCGCTGGCCGCGGCGGCGCGCTGGTCGAGGATGCGCAGGGCCGTCTCGCCCCACTGGAGGTTCTCGCGCTCGAAGGCCATGCCGCGCAGCAACGTCAGGTACGGCCCGACCCGTTCGGCCTGTGCGCAGTGCTCGTCCTCCGTACGGCCGTCGAGGAGGCGCTCCTTGAGGCGTTCGTACCGTGCGAGTTTGGCGGCGGCCCACTCCCTGCGCTCGGCGATCGCCGCCCGTACGGCCGCGAGGTCGCCGACGTCCGCGCACTGCACCTTGACCAGGAGCTCGTCGCGGATCGTCGTCGGCTTGCCCGGTGGTTCGGCGACGTAGGTGCGCACCGTTTCCCTGCCGGCCTCGGTGAGCGAGAAGAGCCGCTTGTTCGGCCGGCGCTCCTGCTCGACGACCCGGGCGGCGATGAGGCCCTCGCGCTCCATGCGCTCGAGTTCACGGTAGAGCTGCTGCGGGGTGGCCATCCAGAAGTTCGCGACGGAGGCGTCGAAGCTCTTGGCCAGGTCGTATCCGGACGCCTCTCCTTCGAGGAGCGCGGCCATCACAGCGTTGCGCAGTGCCATGGCCGCACCGTATCGCCTCGTTGATTAGTCATCGATGTGACTGTTGCGACTCTCCTCGCGCCCTTCTCCGTGCGCGAGGGGGTGGACAGTCCGCGCAGCGTGAACCTAGCCTCCGATGCACCTAATCAACTAATTGACTACAGGTGATGTCGTGCATCCCTTCCGCCAGGCCGTCGAGAACCGCGACGAGGCCGCCATCGAGGACCTCCTCGCCGAGAACGTCGTCTTCACCAGCCCCGTCGCGTTCAAGCCGTACCCGGGCAAGGCGATCACCGCGGCGATCCTGCGCGGCGTGATGCGGGTCTTCGAGGACTTCGCCTACCTCCGCGAGATCGCGAACCCCGACGGCCGCGACCACGCCCTCGTCTTCACGGCCACGGTGGACGGGCGGCAGATCCAGGGCTGCGACTTCCTCCACTTCGACGAGGTGGGGAAGATCGACGACTTCACCGTCATGGTCCGCCCCCTGTCCGCGGCCACGGCGCTCGCCGAGGCGATGGGCGCCCAGTTCGACCGGATCGCAGCCGAGGCCGCGGAGGCCGCCGAGACAGTGGAGACCGGGGAGACCGAGGAGGCTCAGCGGTCCGGAGCGTGACGGCCGGGCGGCGTGCTCAACTGCGGCCCAGCATCTGCGCGTTGAGGATCGTTCCGCCCAGGCTCCAGCCGCCGTCGGCGACCTCTTCGAGGAGTACGAGGGTGGTGGAGCGGGCGCGCTCCCCGTACACCTCGGCGAAGGCGTCGGTCACCGCGTCCTGCAGCTTCTTCTTGGACTCGGCGGTGAGCGTGTCGGCGGGGACCTTGAGGTTGGCGAAGGGCATGAGGTCTTCCTTTGCGGTGGCTTTTCGGGTGGTCGACGGGTGTGTACGAGCCGATGACGCGGTGTGATCCGGCGCGGGCACGGCCTGCATGCCCTCAACGCTGCGGCGCTTTCGGCCTGCGTACCAGGGGATCTCATCCCCCCTGTCGGCCGCCCGTCGGCGGACGGCCATCGCGCAGACTGGGCGCGTGGGCTCTACGAGATACACCGCTTCTGCGAAACACACCGCTTCTGCGAAATATGGGGAACTCGGCGCGTTCCTGCGCTCGCGCCGTGAGCGGATACGTCCCGAGCACGTCGGTCTCGTCGCAGGGCCGCGCCGCCGCGTCCCGGGGCTGCGCCGCGACGAGGTGGCGCAGCTCGCCGGCGCCTCGGTCGACTACTACACCGAGCTCGAACGGGGCGCGGGCTCCCAGCCCTCGGAGCAGATGCTCGCGGCGCTGGCACGCGCGCTGCGCCTGACCTCGGACGAGCGCGACTACCTCTACCGCCTCGCCGACCGCCCGCTGCCCGCGCACGGCGGGCCCGCGACGCACGTACACCCCGGCATGACGGACCTGCTCACCCGGCTGACCTCGACCCCGGCGCAGGTCATCACGGACCTGCACGTCACCCTCGTACAGAATCCGCTGGCCGTCGCCCTGCTCGGCGACCACTCGGTCTTCCGCGGGAAGGACAGGAGCTTCGTCCACCGCTGGTTCACGGACGCGGGCGCGCGCGGCCTGTATCCCGAGGAGGACCACGACGCGCAGTCCCGCGCGTTCGTCGCCGATCTGCGGGCCGCCGCGGCGCGCCGCGACGCGAAGGACCCCGAGGTCCGCGGCCTGATCGCCGAACTCGGCGAGCGCTCACCCGAGTTCGCGGCGCTGTGGGCCCAGCACGAGGTGAGGGTCCGCCGGGACGACACCAAGCGCATCAATCACCCCTCGCTCGGCACGCTGGAGGTCAACTGCCTCCACCTCCTCAGCGAGGACGGCGGGCAGCGGCTGCTGTGGTTCACCCCCGCCCTGGGTACGGACAGCGCCGAGAAACTGGACCTGCTCAAGGTGATCGGAACACAGCTCACCGACAGCCCGAGCTGACGGGAGCCGTCACAGCCGTCACTGCCGTCAGCCCCGTCAGGGGGTCAGTTCATCGACGGCGTACGGATGGCGGCGATGTCGAACTGGAGGCGGACCTTCTCGCTCACCATGCTGCCGCCCTGGGCCAGCCGCGCGTTGTAGTTCAGGCCCCAGTCGGAGCGGTCGATGGTGGTGGTGCCGTCGAAGCCGACCCGCTCGTCGCCGAAGGCGTCGGTGACGTGGCCGATGTAGGTGAGCTCCAGCAGCACGGGGCGGGTGACGTCCCTGATCGTGAGGTCACCGGTCATGCGGTAGAGGTCCGTGCCGGCGAGTTCGACACCGGTGCTGGCGAAGGTCATGCGCGGGTACTGCGCGGCGTCCAGGAAGTCGCGGCCGGTCAGGTGGGCGTCGCGCTGCGGCTCGCCGGAGTCGACGCTGGCGGTGGCCAGCGCGATGCGGGCGTGGGAGCGCGCGGGGTCGTGGCCGTCGAAGTAGAGCCTGCTCTCGTACTCCGTGAAGGCGCCCCGCACGGTGGTGACCATGGCGTGCCGCACGGAGAAGCCGATCCGGCTGTGCGCGGAGTCGATCATCCACTCGCCGGTCAGCCCCGCGAGGCCCGGGTCGGCGTGGAGGCCGCGGGACTGTTCGGGGACGCGGGCCGCAGCGGGCACATCCTCCGTCGCGCGCCGGGAGGGCGAGCTGCGTTTGAAAAGGTTCATGATCACTTACCTACGTGTCAGTACGGTCCCGCCGCAAGCCCCGTTCAGTGGCCGGACACCGTCTGACCTGCGCATTCCTCGATCGCCGGTTCAGTTCGGCACAATCTCCGCCCGTCATTCAACGATGCTTCACCGCCCTTCACCGCGGGCGTACGAACCCGAAGGCGCGGGCGCGGGGCCGCACGCCTCACCCGCGCCCGTCGTCGTACGGGGTCCCCGCGCCCGCCGTCGTACGGGGTCGGGCTGCACCTGTCCCTGTGCGCGCGGCTCTTCGGCTGTCACTTTCCTGATGTGCCGCAGGCGTGTGTGGGGCGAGACGGGCGAGCGCTCCCACCTCCAGAGCGGTCCACAGCGCGCCGTCCGGGCCCTGGGCGATGCCGTGCGGTTCCGAGGAGGGGGTGGGGAGGTCGTATTCGTGGATGCGGCCGTCAAGGGTGATCCGTCCGATGCGGTTGGCGGCCCATTCGGTGAACCAGCAGTTTCCGTCGGCGCCGACGGCGATGGCGTGCGGGCGGGACGCGGGGTCGGGCAGGGCGTATTCGTCGATCGTCCCGCCCGGGGTGATCCTTCCGATCCGGCCGGCGCCGATCTCGACGAACCACAGGGCGCCGTCGGCGCCGGCGGTGATGCCGACCGGGGCGCCGGCGGGTGTGGGCAGCGGATGGACGCTGACGGTGCCGTCGCAGGCGAGGGCGCCGATCGCGTTCGCCTGGTTCATCGTGAACCACAAGCGCTCGTCCGGGCCGACGGCGATGGCCGAAGGAAAGGCCCCCGAGAGGGGCAGGGGGAATTCGGTGACGTGGCCGTCGGTCGTGATGCGACCGATGCGGTCGGCGTTGGTTTCGGTGAACCACAGCGCGTCATCAGGGCCCGCCACGATCCCGAACGGCCCGGCGTCCGGCGTCGGCAGCGGGAAGGAGGCGGTGTCTCCCGTGGTGGTGATGCGCCCGATGCGGTGCCCGCGGTACTCGGTGAACCACAGGGCGCCGTCGGGCCCCGCCGCGATGACCGACGGCCCGCCGGAAGCCGATTCCAGCGGGTAGGAGGCGATGTCGCCGTCGGAGGTGACCCTCCCGATCCGTCCGTGATGGACCATCGTGAACCACATCGCGCCGTCAGGACCGGCGGCGATTCCGTAGGGCCCGGCCGCGCGGTCGGAGACGGGGAGTTCCGTGAGGGAAACGGTCGGGCGACGCGTCATGGGAGGTTCCTCGGGCAGCGGGCCGGGCTGGGGGAGGGGATACGCCTGCGGATGCTAGCCGGGCACATGTCCTCGTGCTCGTGGATATTCGGGCTGCGCGGGTGCGCGGTTGCACGGGCTGCTGTGCGAACGCCGACGGCGGCATCGCGGCGCTGCCCTGACGGAAACCGCGCTCGCACACGGGCGGCAACTCCCCGTAAAGCCGCGCTCGTTGGGGCGCATATGCCAAGGGGTTCCCTCGCCCGTGCCCCAGTGCGCCTTGCCGCGCGCACTTGCCACGTCGTGGCGTGGAGAGCACGGTCACAGTGTTGCCCTGCCCGCTATGGCCCCGCGACGCGAGGTGGCTGAAGGGTGTGAGGTCGGATGTCGGCGCCTGCAGTGGAGTCCCTGGAACGCACCGGTCACGAGGTGTTGGAGCGGGCACGGCGGCGGGTGCAGCCGCTGTTGGAGGAGCAGGTGAGCCTCCGCCTCTCGGCGCTGGGCGGTGTGGCCGCGTACCACCTGGGCTGGCAGGAGGCCGACGGCGCGCGCTCGCAGGCCGGGTGCGGGAAGACCGTGCGCCCGGCGCTGTGCTTCGCGGCGGCCGAGGCGGTCGGCGCGTCAGCCGACGCGGCCCGTACGGAGGCGGCGGCGGTGCAGCTCGTGCACGACTTCTCCCTCTTGCACGACGACCTCATCGACGGCGACCGCACGCGTCGCCACCGCCCGGCCGTGTGGGCGTCGTTCGGTCTGCCGGCCGGGGTGCTGTGCGGGGACGCGCTGGTGGCGACCGCGCTGGCCGCCGTCGCCTCCGCCTCGGGGGAGGCGGCCGGGTTCCTCGCCGAGACGGTGGTGGAACTGGTCGAGGGCGAGGCGCTGGACGTGGCGTTCGAGCAGCGCGCCCGCGTATCTCCCCAGGAGTACGTGGCGATGGCGGGGGCGAAGACGGGCGCGCTGATGGGCTGCGCCTGCCGCCTCGGCGCGCTGGCCGGGGGAGCGGACCGGCTTCGGGCTGCGCAGTTGGCCGCCTTCGGGCGTGAGCTGGGAGTGGCCTTCCAGATCGCCGACGATCTCCTGGGCCTGTACGGAGAGGAGGCGGCGACCGGCAAGCCCGTGGGCTCCGACCTGGCCTCCCGTAAGAAGTCCCTGCCCATCCTGGCCGCGCTGGCCGCCGACACCTCCTCGGGGCGCGAACTGGCCGCCCTCTACGGCCAGTCGGGGCCGATGAGCGAGGCGGACGTCGCGCACGCGGCCCGCCTTGTCCACGCGGCGGGCGGCGTCGACATCGCGCGGCGGTACGCCGCTGATGCCCTCCGCCGTGCCCGTACGGCCCTCGACGAGGCGCGGCCCACCGCGCACGGGCGCGAGCACCTGACGGCCCTGGCCCATGTGCTCACCCACCGCGATCGGTGAGCCGGGCGTGCGGTACGGGAGCGGCGAGCGGCGCGGAGTGAGCCGCCTCCGTGGCGCCGCTCGGGCGCGCGCTGGTGCGGTGCGCGCTGGTGCCGATCAGGCATCAGGGGCATAGGGAGTACGAGGGAACCGCCGGCCCTACACCCCGGCAGACGGGCCCCTGGGTACGTCCGGGTACGTCGCCGAGGCCCTCCCCGGTCGGGGCCCCGATCAGGCCCCACCTCATCCAGACCGCACTGGCGCCCCAACAGGCAGGTGGCCACCTATGGCCCGCGTTATGACTGCGGCATACGCCGCGAAGGCCCGGCGGGAAGCGCCCAGCTCTTTCGGAGCGCCAACAGCGCACCCACACCCAGGAGTTCATGCGCAACCGCAATGCACGACAACAACCACAGGGGTTCACATGCTTGAGACGCCGAGCGGCGGAACGGAATCGATCCACGTGATCAACCCTCTCCACGCCGACCCGTATCAGCCGAGGATCGAGCGGATATACGACGATCCCCCGGAGATGTGGCAGGACATCATCGGCCCGGAATTGTGGTTCCAGTTCGGAATCTACGATGCACGGGCCACGCAGCCCGAACCGCTCGACGATGTCGGCCGCCGCCATCTGGCACGCCAACTGGAACTCGCCGCGGACTCCTTGGGGCCCGTACGTGACGTCCGGAACATTCTGGAGATCGGCTTCGGGTGGGGCATCTCTCTCGTCCATCTGGCCCGGTCCTTTCCGGCGTGCATGCGACTGGACGGAATCAACATCAGCCGCCCGCAGGCCGAGTGCGCCAGCCGACGCATGCACGATCACGGGCTGTCCGACCGCGTACGCCTCTACCTCGGCAGCGCCCTGGACGCCGACCTGCTGCCCCACGTACCGGAGGGCTACGACCTCGTCCTGGCGCGCGGGGTCATCACCCACTTCAGCCCGGCCGTCACCCAGGCCGTCCTGGGCACTCTCGCGTCCCGGATGCACCCGGGAGCCACCGTCGTCATCTCCGAGAACCTCTACAACGTCCCCTTGCAGGAGTACACCTCGGCCATCCCGGACGAAGAGGACCGGCTGGCCTGCGGCCATCGCAAGACGCCTCAAGGTCTCACCGAAATCATGGAATCCAGCGGACTGGCCGTACGGGATGTGCGGAAGCTTCCCAGCAATGAGGAGTCCATTCGCTGGCTGGCGCACATCAGAGGCAACATCGACCGCCACTTCGGGCCTCGCCCGCCTGCCGTCATGCGGGAACTCCGCAAGCACGCCGAGAACTGGAGCATCGCCCTGCGCAAAGACCACGTGTCGGTCTACAGCATCATCGCGCAGCGCGGGGAAGCGTGATGGGGAAGGGAGCACACACCATGTCCGCCGACCTTCTGGAACCGTACCGGCCGCACATGACCCGGCCACAGGAATACGTTCTCGCCCAGGCATTGCTCGATTGGACACAGGCGCGATGTGTCTGCCGGCGCGATGCCGACTGGCACGCCAAGCGGGCCTTTTCCGCGACGGTCTTCGCCATCGAGTGCCGACCGGCGGACGCGACATGGCAGGAGAGCCTGCCGGCGGGGAAATACCTCGTCTTCTTCTTCAATGCCGACGACGGGTCGACCGACGAACTCGCCCAGCTCACCGAGCAGTTGCGCAGGGGGAGCGCGACCACGGCCGGCGAACTCGGCTGCCTCTACCGCGGACTGCTGGCCGACCTCCACGCCCGGCAGCTGGACACGTCCCGGCTGGAGGCCGACATCGCGCGCATCTGCGCGACGGCCGACACCGAGGACCAGCATGATCCGGCGACGATGACGGAGAGCCAGTTCAGCGCCGTGCGGCAGATCAGCGTGCACGGGCCCGCGTACATCGGCCTGTGGGCGCTCCTGCGAGGGCTGCGCCTCTCCGGCGCCGAGGGGCTCGTCTCCCAGGCCATCGAGGCGATCTACCTGGCCAACGACCTGGCCTCCTGGAAGAAGGAGTCCGTACCCGGCGCCGAGAGCGCCTGCCGCACCTCCAACTTCGTCCTCTTCCACGCCGCGCGCTCCGCGGGAGGGATACCCGCGGCCTGCGACGCCGCCGTGACCCGCTACAACCACCTCACCGACACCTTCGCCACACTCCGGCCCTCACCCCTGGTGGCCCTGCTGGCCGGCATCGTGGACGGCAACCTGCGCGGCCACCGCCGCCTGACGAGCACGCGCTACCACGGCGCCGAGCAGTACCTGCGGCGCCTGCACCGCATCAGCGCGCGCCCCGCGCCCCGTTCACCAGCCTCGATGACGTACGGACCCTCGATGGCGTAAAGGCCCTCGACGACGTAAGGACGGAGGCGGCGGGGACCGTGCGGCGGTGTCAGTACAGGTCGTTCTTGTAGTGGTCGTCGATGACCTCGTGCAGGCCGTCGGCGAGGGGGCCGAGGCTGTCGGCCATCTTCGCGGCGTTCTCCGCGATCGACAGGGTGTAGAAGTCGCCGCTGACCAGGACGGCTTCCGCCAGTCCGCGGGGGTCGCCGTCCCACAGCCCTGCCCGGATGACCGCCTTGCCGCACTGCCCGAACACCTCGCGGACGCGCACGATCGTCGCGAGCACGGCCGGTTTGCCGTCCGCGCTGAGCATGTCGAGCAGCTCCGGGTCGTCGGTGACGAACGCGTCGCCGTTGACCCGGATCACCTCGCGCACGCCGGGGACGAAGAAGACGAGCCCGACCGCCGGGTTGCGGGTGATGTTCTCGAAGCTGTCGGCGAGCTTGTTGCCAGGACGGTCGGGTATGGCGAGCGTCCAGGGGTCGAGGATGCGTACGGAGCCGGGCGGGTCGCCCTTGGGGCTGGTGTCGAGCTGCCCGTCGGCGCCGACGGTGGCCATGCAGAAGAAGGGGCTGTGGGCGATGAACCGGATGGAGAACTCGCCCAATCGGGAGTCCTTCTTCTCCGCGATGAAGCGCGGCGGGTATCCGATGACCTCGCGGATGCGGTCCATGGTCACCGGGGTGTAGGCGTCGGCGGCGGTGGCGGTCGGTGTGTCCGCCGCGGTGCCGGCCGGTGCGTCGATGGTGGGAGCTGTGCTCATGACGTGCCGTCCTTTCCCTCGTAATACTCGTGGGGCTTCGTGCGGGGAGGCCCTCGTGGTCACAGGTCGAGGACGAGGCGCGGGGTGCAGGCGCGCGATACGCAGACGAACATCCGGTCGCCCGCCTCCCGCTCGTCCGCGGAGAGGATCTCGTCGCGGTGATCGGGCACCCCCTCCAGCACGGTCGTCTCGCAGGAGCCGCACAGCCCGGAGCGGCAGGAGGCCGGCACCCGGATTCCGGCGTCTTCGAGGCCGTCGAGGATGCTGCGGCCCGCGGGCACGGCGACGGTCGTACCGGAGGCGCGGCATTCGACGTCGACGGGCTTGTCGTCGGCGGGCGCCTTGGGGCGGGCCTTGAACCGTTCGATGTGCAGGGTGTCCTGGGGCCAGTGCGCCACGGCCTCGTCGAGCGCGCTCAGCAGTGACGCCGGGCCGCAGGCGTACACCTTCGCTCCGGGCTCGACCTCGGCGAAGAGTGAGTCCAGGGGCATGCGGCCGACGGTGTCGGCAGGGTAGAGGCTCACCCTCGACCCGTAGTGCCGCAGTTCGTCGAGGAACGGCATCGAGGCCGCGGTGCGACCGCCGTACAGCAGCCGCCAGGGCGTGCCCTCGCTCTCCGCCTGACGGATCATCGGCAGGATCGGCGTGATCCCGATGCCGCCCGCCACGAACACGTACGAAGCGGCCGGCCGGAAGGCGAAGTTGCTGCGCGGTCCCTTGAGACGGAGGCGCTGCCCGGGGCGCAGGAAGGCGTGGAGGTATTCGGAGCCGCCGCGGCTGGCGCGCTCACGCCGTACGCCGATCCGGTACGAGCTCTCCTCGCCGGTCGGGCCGCACAGGGAGTACTGGCGCTGGATCCCGGTCGGCAGCACGAGGTCCACGTGCGCCCCGGGCTCCCACGGCGGCAGCGGCCCGCCCCCGGCCCTGTCGAGCTGGAGCGAGACGACGCCGTCGGCCTCCCAGCGCAACTGCCGGACGGTGACGTCGAATCCGCTGGAGGATGCGGCGGGCTCGCGGGCGGCGGCGGGCTGCGGGCCGGAATCGGCCTTGGCGGGGGCGGCAGGGGCGGTGGGAGCAGCGGAGGTGGAGGCGGAAGAAGGCATCTCGTTCCCTGACTCAAAGTGTTAACAGCGTTATCAACGAGTGCGCGCACGCTACTGCTAACATCGTTAACATGTCAATCGAGGGGACCGAGGGTGCGGAGCGCGGCCGCACCACGCTGGCCACCGCGCGGGCCGACAGGGCGGTGCGCGAGGCGCTCGCGCTGGTGGACGAGGGCGGCCTGGAGACGCTCACGATGCGCCGTCTTGCCGACCGGCTCGGCGTGCATCTGCCGACGCTCTACCGGCTGTTCGCCGGCAAGGACGCGCTGGTGGACGAGATGGCCGAGGCGATCCTCGCCCGCGCGCTGCCCGCCGCCGCGTACGACGGCGACGCCGGATGGGCGGACCGCGTCAGGGGCCTGGCCGCGAGCCTGCGCGCGGCCTTGCTGGCCCAGCGCGACGGGGCGCGCATCGTGGGCGGCAACTACGCGGCCAAGCGCAACAACCTGACCTACATCGACACCCTCGTCGGCTGCGTGCGCGACGCCGGTCTCCCGCGCGACCACGGCCTGTGGGCCGCCGGAGCGGTCTTCTGCTACGTGCTGGGGGAGACCCTCGAGGAGCAGGGCGCCGGGGGAGGGGAGTCCGACACCCTCGCCGACGTCGTACGCGCCGGCGGCTATCCGCACCTGGCGGAGGGCCCGGTCGACTCGATGCTCGACTTCGACGCGCGCTTCACCTTCGGGCTCGAACTCCTGCTGGGTGGCATCGGATCCGTAGCGGGGGCGGCTTCGCCCCAGGCCGGTGCGTCCGGGGAGAGCGGGGGCGGCGGGGTCGGCGCCTGACGGTCGGGGCCTGACCGCTGGCGAAGCTG
Source organism: Streptomyces odontomachicola (assembly GCF_039605595.1). NCBI lineage: Bacteria > Bacillati > Actinomycetota > Actinomycetes > Kitasatosporales > Streptomycetaceae > Streptomyces > Streptomyces odontomachicola. Next base: position 53,284 of record NZ_JBCFOK010000014.1, on the reverse strand, counting down.
GCTGCTTGACGGCTGGCCCCCGGATCCCCGGGCCTCAACAGTCCGCCGGCGAGGGCCATTTCCGTACGAATCCTCAGGCGGCGATGTCCGCCGCGAGTCGATCGGCGACGGTGCGCGGCTCGCGGCCGAGGAGTTCGGCGAGCAGGGGGTCGGTCTCGGCGAAGTAGCCCAGGCGGCTTGCCTGGTACCAGGAGAGGACGAGCCGGGCCGTCTGTTCCGGCATACCGGCCGTGACCTGGTCGGCGACCCACTGCTCGTCGTCCAGGACGACGCGCTCGACGGCGCGTCCTGTGAGGTCGGAGGCGACCTCGGCGAGATCGGCGAAGGTGACGGCGGCCCGTGCGGTGAGCGTGACGGGGCCGTCGAGGGAGCGGTCGCCGGCGAGGAGGGCCGCGGTGCCCTCGGCCACGTCGTCGCGGTCGGTGTACGGGACGGGCCCGTCCATCGGCTGGGCGATCACTCCGGCCTGCTGCCAGGGGCCGAGTACCTGGTCGAGCGGCCCGTAGGCGCCGTTGCGCAGCGAGGTCCATGCGACCCCGGAGTCGCGGAGGATCTCCTCCGTGGCGATGTGGAAGTGCGAGGGGCCGTACGGGTTGCCGGGCACGGCGCCCTGCTGGCTCGTGTAGAGGATCCGCCCGACGTCGGCCGCGACCGCGGCCTCGATGGCGTTGCGGTGCAGGCCGACCATATCGGCGGCCGGGTCGTTGCCGGACACCACGAGCACCTGCTCGGCGCCCGCGAAGGAGTCGCGCAGCGCGGCCGGGTCCTCGTAGGAGCCCTGCCGTACGCGTACGCCGCGGTCGGCGAGGTGCTGCGCCTTCGCGGTGTCGCGGACGCTGACGCCGATGCGGTCGGCGGGTACGCGGCTGAGGAGGTGCTCGACGGTGGCGCCGCCCAGCCCGCCGGTGGCGCCGGTGACAACGATCATGGCTTTGACCTTCCTGAATGCCCACGGCGAGGGGTCGTGGCCGGAGGCGGCGTCGTAAGTTGACAACCCGGGTCAGTTTCTCTTGCGTCTGCGACCGTAGGTAAACTGACCCGGCGAGTCAAGTTAAGTGTCGGTGGGTGACAGGAAGAGACGGTGAGGGGCATGGCCGGTGGAGCGTCCTCGGGGTCCCGGCTGCGCGCCGACGCCCGGCGCAATTCCGAGCAGATCAGGTCTGCCGCGATCGGCGCCTTCCAGGGGCAGGGCCTGACGGTGCCGCTGGAGGAGGTCGCCAAGGCGGCGGGGGTGAGCAAGGCGACGATCTTCAACCGGTTCGGCGGGCGGGTCGGTCTCATCGAGGCCGTCATCGAAGAGGTCGTGGCGAGCGAGGTGTTCGGCGTCATCGAGCACGCGCGGGCCCTCGACGACGCCGGCGAGCGGATCACGTACTACCTCACCGCGCTCCGCGACCTCCAGTACCGCCAACCCGCCTTCAACGACGTCCTGTTGCAGACCTATCCGCACTCCGAGCAGCTCATGGAGATCTGCCGGATCGGCGGCGAGGCCAACGAGGAGTTCATCGCGGCGGCGCGGGTCTCCGGCGCGCTGCGGCCGGAGTTCACGGCGGACGACCTCCAGGCCCTGGTCCACGACAACGCCCTCGCCCTCAAACACGGCGAACGCCCTCCGCGCGACGCCTATGACCGCCGCACTGCGTACCTCCTGGACGGAATCCGCGGGCGCGCGTGCGCTTCTGACGGCTGATCCGGAAGCGGCGTGCCTGGGTCAACCGCCCGTGGTGCGGCCGGCACGGGGACGTGGTGCCGAATCCGCCGCTGGTCCGGCGCCGACGGGCGTGGGTGCGGGGCTCAGGCGAGGGCCGCCTTGAGGGCGTCGAGCCAGTGGCGGGTGGTCTGGCGGGCGAGCGTGCTCTGCGGGGCGGCGAAGTCGAACATGTGCCAGGCGCCGGGCACATCCTTGGTCTCGACGGGAACGTCGGCCTCGGTGAGACGGCGTGCGTAGGCGAGGCCCTCGTCCCGCAGCGGGTCCAGGCCGCAGGTGAGGATGTAGGCGGGAGGCAGTCCTGTGAGGGATGCGGCGCGGGCCGGCGCCGCGTAACCGGGCGTGGCTTCGGCGCGGTCCGGGCCGAGGTAGGCGTCCCACATCTCGGTGATCTCCCGGCCGTTGCACACGCGCGGGTCGGTGATGCGCTCCCGCGACGGCGTCGGGCGGTCGTCGGTGACGGGGGCCACGAGACTCTGGAATGCGATCGCGGGGCCGTGCCGGTCGCGGGCCATCAGGGTCACCGCGGCGGCGAGACAGGCGCCGGCGGAGGCTCCGGCCACCGCGATCCGGGCGGGGTCGACGCCGAGTTCGGCGGTGTGGGCCGCCAGCCAGCGCAGGACGGCGTAGCAGTCCTCGGCCCCTGCGGGGTAGGGGTGCTCGGGTGCCAGGCGGTAGTGGACGTTGACGACGACGGCGGGGAGGTGGGCGCCGATGTCGCCGGCCATGGCGCTGGGGCCGTCCAGCTCGCCGAGCGCGAAGTAGCCGCCGTGCAGGTAGAGCACGGCGGGCAGGGGTCCGTGGCCGTCCGCTGCGGGCTGGAGCACCTGGATGTCGATGGGGTTCCCGTCCGGGCCGTCGACGGTGGTGTGGGTGATGCGCAGCCGGTCGTCGGACTCCTCCGTGAGCGGGGTCAGCAGATCGCGGAAGCGCTCGCGGGCACGCTCGATGTCTTCGAAGGGGCTGGGCTGTTGGGGCAGGGAGGCCAGTGTCGCGGCCAGCTCCGGGTGAACGGGGCCGTTCGTGTGGGCCTGGGGAGTGGTGGGAGAGGGCACCCGCACCTCCATCGTCTCATTGATATGGTCAAGAGCCGCCGACGATATGATCTCAATGAGACGGTGTCAAAGGGAGGATTGATGGTGGGGAAGCTGACGTTCTCGGCGTACGCGGTGCTGTGCCTGCTGGCCCGTCACGGCCCGATGACCTCGTACGACCTCAAGGCCCGGGTGGAGGAGAGCATCGGATTCTTCTGGCCCATCCCGCACGCTCAGCTCTACAGGGACCCCGCCAAGCTGACGGAACTCGGGCTGCTCTCCGAAGAGGCCGAAGAAGGCGGTCGACGCCGCAAGCTGTTCCACCTCACCGCCGAAGGGCGAAAGGCGGTCGAGGACTGGATCGCGGATCCCACCACGCCCCCGGCGGAAACACGCGACCCCGCCCAACTGAAACTCTTCTTCGCCGACCTCCTCGACCCGGCAGCCACCACCGGCCTCGCCGCCGCCCAAGCCGCCCGCCACCAGGAACTCCTCGGCACCTACCGGAAAAGGCTCGCCGAACTCGACCCCGAGGACCCCGCCTCTCGCGCACGCGCCCGCCTTCTCACCTTGGGGATGCGCCACGAAGAAGCCCACGCGGAGTTCTGGCACGCCCTCGCGAGGGATGCGGGGCAGAACGACTAGGGCGTTTCTGATGGCTTTCGGATGGTGTCGCGGAGCCGGATGGCGACCGCGGCGGCGCCGCAGATGGGTGAGGTTCGTAGTCCACCGCCGCAGTCACCGAATGACGTGGCGTCTCATTGCCACAGCACCTTGATTTCCGTGGTGTGGGCGTGCTTTTGCGCCATGAGCTGGGCCCGCACCCTGTCGCCGAGACGGTGGGTCCTGGCCCGCCTTCCCTTCCCCCGCCTGCGCGGCCGTGGCACGCCGGCGCTCTCGGGGACGGTGGGCGGGAGCGGTTTCTGCGCCCGTGCGCCTCGTGGCGTGTGGTGAAGCATGTCTTCCCCCTCGGTTCTGTTCTGCGGTGCTGCGAGACGGCCGGCCGGGTCCCTCGGTCGCCGCGCGCGTCCACGACCGAACGGTCACTGAGTGACGGCGCATCCTCCCGATGGGACTCACCCCTTGAGCATGGAAGCGGCGCAGCGGCGACCGACAGCAGATTCGGCCTGGACCGAATCACGACACCCCGGGACAATTCCGTTGCGGGGAACGGGGGTTGGGGGAGGGGTCGATGGTCTACCGCATCCACCTCACCGGTGGGGATCCCGTCCGCACCCGGGTGGCGCAGAGCCCGATGCCGCTGTCCGAACTCGACTTCGCCTCACGGACGCTCCAGGCCCCCCGCCTGCCGGTGTGGCTGCACGCCTGGCGGCAGCGCGTGGTCGCACGGCTGACACCGGCATGCCGCATGCCCTTATCCCTCATCCCGGCGGTCGGCTGGTCTCCCTCCTTCGCCTGTCCCGCGCGGTCCGGCACGTACGAGGAACTGCTGGAGCGCGTCCGAGTGGCTCTGTTCACGAGTTGCGGCAGCAGATGTACACATCACTGAGCAGCGCGTACGTGGCGGCGTGTTCGATGTTCATGAGCAATGACGGCGGCCGTGGGGCGGCGGGCCCTGTAGTCGCATCTACCGGTCGAGGACTGGGCCGGATCACAGCCGGGTGGCCAGCCAGATGGCTACGGCCGCGGTAACGGTGAGCCCGGCGTTGAGTGCGATTCGGCGGTCTTCGCCAGTCAGGTGGACGGCGATCGCGCCGGTCTGCAGGAGTACGAAGCCGGTGGCTGCGGCCGTCGCCAGCGAGGGAGCGATACCGGTCAGCGGCGGCAGGATCAGTCCGGTCGCGCCGAGTATTTCGACCGCCCCCAGCGCCCTGAGGGCGGGCAGGGGTATGCGGTCGACCCAGGCCATCATCGGGCGGAGTTGAGCACGGCTGCGGATCACCTTCAGCGTGCCGGCGTAGACGTAGAAGCAGGCGAGCAGTCCCGCGACGATCCAATAGGCGATGTCCATGGTTCCCGTTCCCGGGCCACCGGCTCACGGAGCCCCGTCGATTGCGTCAACTGCCAGAAGAGCCACTGGTCAAGGCCCGGTCCGTCATCCGAGGACCCCGGGCACCAGAAGATGGCGACACCACCGTCCTCCCGGCCGAAAGGAGGGTGGCCGTGCCGTGCCGTCGGCTTCAGGCGAGGTCGGTGGCGGGCTCGGTCGCATAGCGGCTCATCGCGTCGATGTTGGCCTGGGGCGTCAGCGGCCGGCCGCCGGCGAGTGCGTCCTGGAGGTCCCGGAAGTACTGCACGTACAGATCGGGGGTGAAGGTGCTGAGCAGGACGGCGGGTTGGTCGGTCAGGTTGGCGAAGGTGTGCGGGGTACCGGGCGGAACCATCACGAGCGTGCCCGTGGCGGCGTCGTAGTCCTCGTCCCCGACGGTGAACCGCACGGTGCCGGACAGGACGTAGAAGCCCTCGTCGTGTCGGGCGTGGCGGTGCTGCGGCGGTCCCTGGGTATGCGGGGCGAGCACGGACTCGGCGATCGCGAGGCGGTGCCCGGTGTGGCTGCCGTCCTCCAGAACCCGCATGCGCGTGGTACCCAGAACGATCATCTCGCCATCGCCGGGTCCCACCACCGATACGGCGGGGTGGGTCTGCGGCTCGCTGGTCTTCGCTTCTTCGGTCATGCGCACGAGTTCACCGCCGGGGCCGCAGGGCTGTCCAAGACCTGTCCCGCCTCGCCGATACCTCATGGGTATCGTTGCAGCGTGGAGCTACGTACCCTGCGCTACTTCGTGGCGGTCGCCGAGGAACTCCACTTCGGCCGCGCCGCCACCCGGCTGCACATGAGCCAGCCGCCGCTGAGCCGGGCGATCAAGCAACTGGAGGCCGATGTCGGGGCCTTGCTCTTCGCCCGCTCGCCTGCCGGCGTCACGCTCACTCCGGTGGGCACGGTGCTGCTCGACGAGGCGCGGGCCCTGCTCGACCATGCCGACCGCGTCCGGGTACGCGTGAGCGCGGCGGCCGGCGTCGCGACCCTCACCATCGGCATCCTGGGCGACGGCACCGACCCGGGAGTGGCCAGGCTGGCCGCTGCCTACCGCCGGCACCACCCCGGCATCGACATCCGCATCCGCGACACCGATCTGACCGACCCGACCTGCGGGCTGCGCGCCGGACTGGTCGACGTCGCGCTGACCCGGGCGCCGTTCGACGTGACCGCCCTGACGGTGCGTGCGCTGCGGACCGATCCGGTCGGCGTGGTGCTGCGCGCCGACGATCCGCTGGCCCGCCGCGACGGGCTGCGGCTGGCCGAACTGAGCGACCGCCGCTGGTTCCAGTTCCCGCAGGGCACCGACCCCATATGGCAGTCGTACTGGAACGGCGGCAGACCGCGCCAGGGACCCGTGGTGCGCGCCGTCCAGGAATGCCTGCAGGCCGTGCTGTGGAACGGCACGGTCGGCCTCGCCCCACTCGGACACGACCTGCCCGCGGAGCTGGTCACGGTACCGCTGACCGACATGCCACCGAGCCGAGTGGTGGCGGCGTGGAACGAAGGTGACACCAACCCGTTGATCCGCTCCTTCATCGAGATCGCGACAACCGCGTACCGTCACCGAGCACCGGCGACCGATGCTGCCGCAACTCGTGAACAATTCGAACGCCACAGCCCCGGGGGCCACCTCCCCAAGTGCTGAACATCCGCTGTTCCTTCTCGCGTACGCCTGCGCCAGTTCCTGGAGGGCGGCGTCGGGGAGATGCTCAGCCGGGCGAACCCGGCGTGGATGCGGTGGAAGCCCCCGGTGCTGGAAGTGCGCATGCCCAACGCCGTCGACTGCGACCTGCACTTGGAGGGGCAGGGGCTGCTGCTCGTACCGTCGGTCTTCACCGCCCACACCATCGTCGAGGACGATCCGGCCTGTCCGTGCGTCACCTACCCCGCCTTCGCCGCCCGCTCTCCCCACCGCGGGGAGCTGCTCATCCCGACATCCACGCCCCCGGAGAGCCCCGGCGGTGAGGATGCTGCTGGGGGCCACCCGCGCGGCGGTGCTGGCCGCCGCGGCGGAGCATCCCGGGTGCGGCACCAAGGAGCTCGCCGCGCTGGCCCGCATCTCTCCGTCCAGCGTCAGCGAACACGCCACCGTGCTTCGTGAAGCCGGTCTGCTGACCACCTTCCGGCACCGCAACACCGCACTGCACACCTCCACCGACCTGGGCACGGCGCTGCTGAACAGCGGCATCTGCGCCGCAACCAAGCGTCCATCGCGTGGAGCCCTCCCCGCCTAGGCGCCGATGCGCTCGTCCGGAATCCATGACCCGTGTATGCCGCTGGGCACGCGGCGCGGCAGGTGGACCTCGGCGACCGGTGTGAGGTTCCGGGCGTCGAGGACGAGCAGTTGGGAGGCGTTCGCGCGCAGGTCGCTGACGATCGACAGCAGGTAGCCCTCGTCCTCGGCCGTGGCCTGCGCTGCGGGTACGAAGACGGCCTCGCCGGCGTGACGGCCCGGCCCGGCCTCGTACACCCGCCGCTCACCGCTCGCGGTGTCGAGCTTGACCAGGGCGAACTCCTCCAGCCCTGCGCCGGGGAAGGCCACGGAGTAGCTGATGGCCGAACTCCGCCCGGTGAAGCCCTCGTTGATGGTGGGGAAGTCGGTGGACAGGTCGTCGAGGGGTTCCTCGCGGGCCGATCGCGTACGGGGGTCGAGCACCCAGCGCGTGGCCGTGGCTCCCGTGACCGGGGCGAGGGGGTGGCCTGGTGCGCCGGTCCACCACTTCCAGGACGTCTCCCAGGAGGAGCGGTCGTAGGCGGGGCCTTCGAGCACCACGGTGCCGTCCGGGGCGTCGTAGGCGTTGGTGACGTGCAGGAGCGTCTTCTGGGCTACGGGGATCCAGGTGATCTCCGGTGTGCGGTCGGCCGGGCCGAGGCGGTCCATGACGCCGATGCGGGCCGGGTGGTCGTCGTGCCAGCGGTAGGGGATGCCGGACTGCTCGGCCGCGTCGAAGACGACGGGCGCGTCGAGGAAGACGGCCTTCGTGGCCGTGATCGCGAAGTCGTGCATCAGGGTGGGCGTGCCGCCCGGCACCACCTGCTCGCGGACGATGTCGCCGGCGGGGGTGGCGACGTAGTACGTGAGATAGGGCGGGAACGGCGAATAGCCGAAGAAGTGCAGGTCGCCGGTGCGCGGATCCTCCTTGGGGTGCGCGGTCATCGCGGAGGTCAGCCGCCCGTGGAAGTCGAAGGGGCCCACGGTCTCCAGCTCGGGCGTCACCTCCCAGGGCAGGTTGGCCTCCTGCAGGGCCAGAAGACGCCCGCCGTGCTCGATGATGTGGGTGCCGGCGACGCTCGCGGTCAGGTCCATGGACCCGTCCTCGCGTACGAGGGGTGCGCCGTCCAGCGCCGGGGTCTTGACCCAGCGGTTGCGGTACCACTGCGCGCGACCCCCGGCGATGCGTATGCCGTGCAGCATCCCGGACCCCTTGAACCAATGGCTGGGCGTGATCCCGGGCTTGGGGTTGTGCCCGTTGCGCAGATAGTGGCCCGACAGCTCGGGAGGCAGGGCGCCGGTGACCGGGAGGTCGGTCGCGGTCGACTCGTCGGGTACGGGGGTGTAGTGGCCGGAGAGGTAGGGCTTGACGGGCATGCTGTGCTCCTTGTCGGCGGTGGTACGGGGATCAGCGGGGCGGTCACAGGCTGCTGGAGCGGCGGGTGAGCCGGGCGGGCAGCAGCGACAGCAGCAGTGACGACAGCAGGGCCAGGGCGCAGGCCCCGGCAGCGGTGAGGAAGACGGCGGAGAAGTCGGGAGCCGCGGATGCGTCGGGGGCGGCCGGAGTGGAGGCCGAGACGGCGACCAGGGCGGCCAGGCCGAGCGCGCCTCCCATCTGCCGCGAGGTGTTGACGAGGCCGCTGACCAGCCCTGCTTCGCCGGGCGCCGCGCCCTCGACGGCGAGCGTCGTGAGGTAGACGGTGCCCAGGCCGATGCCCGTACCGATCAGCAGGAAGGGCCCTGCCAGGTCCGCAGCCGTCAGTCCGGTACGGGCCGGTGCCAGCCACAGCAGGCTGAGGGCGAGCGAGGCGAGCGCGAGGGGGAGGGCCTTGCCGAGGCCCAGGGCCGACGCGAGGCGCGGCGCGAGCAGTCCGCCGGCGGTGATGGCCAGCGCGATGGGCAGTTGGGACAGGCCCGCGGTCAACGGGGACATGCCCAGCGCGAGTTGCTGGTACTGCGGCAGGAAGTAGAAGAGCCCGACCGCCACCCCGCCCACGATCAGCATCATCGCGTTCGCGGCGACGAGGCGGTGGCGGGTGACGATGTGGAGGGGGATCAGGGGGCGTTGCGCCCGCCGCTCGACGGGGACCAGAACGCAGAGAGCGAGGGCGCCGACGGCGAGCGCGAGGAGGGTGGCGGTGTCGCCCCAGCCCGAGTGCGCCCCGCTGACCAGGCCGTACGCGAGGGCGGCCATGGCCACGGTGACGCTGAGCGCTCCGGCCGCGTCGAACGTGCCGCCCGCTGCGGGCAGCGGAGGGACCGCGCGCAGGACGACCGCGCCGATCACCAGGCCGACCGGCACGTTGACGAGGAAGATCCACGGCCAGCCGGCCGTCTGGCTGAGCAGGCCTCCCAGGAGTACGCCGGCGATGCCGCCCGCACCGGAGACCCCGCCCCACATCCCCAACGCCCGGGAACGCGCGGGCCCGTGGGGAAACTGCACCAGGAGAAGGGAGAGGGCCGCCGGGGCCAGCATCGCCGCACCGATGCCCTGCCCGAGCCGCGCGCCGATCAGTACGGCTCCGCCCGGTGCCAGCGCGCCGGCCACGGAGGCGAGGGTGAACACGCCCAGCCCGGCGAGGAAGACGGCGCGGCGGCGCAGCACATCGGCGAGCCGGCCGCCGAGCAGCAGGAGTCCGGCGAAGGCGACGAGGTAGCCGTCGACCACCCACGCGGTCTGGGTGTTGCTCAGCTCCAGGTCCGCGCGTATGGAGAGCAGGGCCACGTTGATGATCGAGGCGTCGAGCACCACCGTGAACTGGGCTGCCGCCAGCGCGGCCAGGCTCGCTGTGGGTGCCGCTGGTGCCCCCGCTCGGCGGGAGGGGCGGCGACGGCGTACGGGAGGACGGTCCTCCGCGAGTGTGTGTGATTGGTCAGTCACTCTTGACTCCGAAAAAAGGGCCCGCGGACGGGCCGGATGGATGGTGGGGCGGGGGTGGCCGGTTCTGGTGGGCCCCGAGCTTCAGCGGGGCGGGTGTACGAGTCCCTGAGTGAGGTTCGCGGACCACGGCTCGTCCACGGAGTCGATGCCCAACGCCACCACCAGGTGGCACAGTTGGCCGCGGGCGAAGAAGTTCTGCACCTGCGGCTGCGGGGCCCCGGAGCGGTCCGTTACGTAGGCCGTGAGCCGCGCCTGTTCGTGGCGCAGTGCGTCCCGGATCGTCGGCTCGTCGCTGGCCGCGAGGGCGTGCACCTGCAGCATGAGGAGTTTCCGGTCCGCGATCAGTGAGGCGTACGCGTCCGCCATCGCCGCCAGCACCTCGTCGGGTCCGGCGGCGGGCAGCTCTTCCACGCTGTCGCGCAGGGCCTGAAGGATCCGGTCGAAGCACTCGTGCACCGTCGCGGTGAACAGGTCGGCCTTGGAGGGGAAGAGCCTGAAGACGTACGCGGGGGAGATGCCGGCGGCGGTCGCGACCGCCGCCACGGGGGTCCCTCGGTAACCGGAGTGCGAGAAGACCTCGAGCCCGGCCTCCAGGACGGCGCCCCTGCGGGCCTCTGCGGTCGACAAGCTGCGTGGCATGTGAGTGATTGAACAGTCACACCTGGGGGAGTGTCAAGCGCGGGGAGGGGCGGCCAGGCAGTGGCCTCCGGAGTGGGCGAACTGCGGGGCTGTGGCCGCGACCATGGTGGTCGCGGCTCCCTGCTCGACACCCAGTAAGCGCGCCGCCGGATAACGGCACCGGGGACAGCGGACTTCTCGCGCGAGGGCTTTGGCTACTGCACCCGGGCCTGGTGGGGATGGTGCGGGTCGGTGGGGCAGGCGTACAGCTGGAGGGTGGCGGCGTCGGCCACCTGAAGCATCGCGGGGGTGGGCGATGTCCCGCGGTCTTCGAGGGGGACCCAGGAGGCGGACTCCTCGGTCCACTCGGTGGAGGCGATGGTGAGGAGCGGGGTCATCCGCGCCTCGCAGGCGGGACAGGGCACGGGCTCGGGGTCGGTCAGGCCCCAGGCGGGCCAGCCGCCGACCTTCGAACCGGGGGCGTAGGAGAGGGTGTTGAGGTAGGCGAGCTCGTCGCCGTCCCAGGTGTCGGGGTCCTCGACGCGGGCGGCGAGGCCGGGCTCCAGCTCCATGGGGTCGGGGTACTCGGTGACCTGCTCGGGGGCGAGGAGGCAGGGTTCAGGGAGGTAGCCCTCGTACTGGACGGCGGGGGGCTGCGGGGCGGCCTCCTGCAGCGGCTTGGCGATCGCGTCGGCGGCGCGCCAGTGCAGGCGGGTGACGGGTTCGGCCCGGCCGGGGTGATCGAAGGGGCACCACAGGAGCTGCAGCAGGTCGGCGCCGTGCGGCGGGTGCAGGCCGGGGACCTCGGCGGCGTACAACTGCGTCACCGGGAGCATCGCCACCGGCTCGCCCGGCTCGGGCCATGCGCGGCCGGCCCGCGCATGGTCGCGCTGGTCCTGTTCCTGCGGGGTGAGCGTGCGCGTGGCCGCGGCCGTGCGCAGACGGCGCAGCGTGCGGACGTCGTCGGGCGTCGGGATGTGGCGGCCATCCGGCTCGTGCGGGCCCTCGCAATGGGGCCAGGGCTCGTCGGCGGGCCACAGCAGCGGCCCGCCGATCGAGCTGTCGTGCGGCGTGGGCGACCCGGGCCGCGGGTGCAGCCGGGTCGCCGTGCGCGCCAGGGGAGCCAGGCCGGGGGCGACCGCCGCGGCGTCGCACGGCCGAGGCGGGGTGGTGCGGTGCAGGGTGGTTCCCATCTCCGGCTCCCTCGTGACGCGTTGCTCGCCTTGCTCCGGATCAGTTTCCGAGGTTGACGTTACCCGGGCCGGTGTTCCCCACGATGCGGAACCAGAACAGCGAGCGCGAACTGCCGTCGTGGCGCTGGAGCGTGGCGGTCATGATGACCGAGGACGGGATGGTGCTCGTCCTGTCCCGGTAGAGCGGTATCACGCTGTAGGAGACGGCGTCGTTGCGGCCCAGGTCGTTGGCCACCGCGTTCTGGACGATGGTCTCGTAGGTGCGCATGCTGCCGGGGCCGGTGTTCATGCCGACCTGGAAGCAGGGTACGAGGTTCGTCTGCTGGTGGCGGGCGGACTGGCCCTTGCCGCCGAGGACGTTGGCGATCAGGTGGCAGCGGGCCAGGGTGGCTCCGGGGGCGTTGGCGTCCCGGAAGATCTGGGCGTCGCGCCAGCCGGTGATGTCGCCGCGGGCCGCGTTTCCGCCGCCGGTCCGCGTCAGGCAGGCGGTTGCCGCGGAGGCGCGCTGGCCGGGGCCGTCCTGCGGGGTGGTGGTCTTGTTGCGGTGGTCGACGCCGACGCTGGTGTTGCGGATCCAGCCGCTGCCCGCCGGCTCGGTGCCGGAGGGCACGTTCTCCAGGCAGGCGGCCTTGGGCTCGGTGAGGTACTCGAGTTCGGTCGGGCCGCCGCTGGTGCAGACGTTGCCGTTCCACAGCACGGCGTTGGAGGCGGCGGGGGCCACGGCGGCGTAGTACCAGCCCTCGGACTCGTCGCCGTCGCTGTTGTACTCGCCGTCCCAGCTTCGCTGGAAGGCCAGGCCGCCGGAGCTCTCGTAGTCGTCGGCGAAGCCGCCGGGGCCGGTGAGGGCGGCGACCCAGGTGTAGGCGACGGCCGGCTGCTTCAGATCGAATCCGGTGCGCATGCGGACCGGATAGTCGTTGGACTTCTGGTGGAGCGTGACGTAGGAGCTGCCGCAGTTGCCGTAGACCCTTCCCTTGGTGCTGACGCCGTCGTCTGCGGCCAGGGCCTTGGTGACCCGGTCCTTGGCGGAGGCGGGGATCTGAGCGGTCTTCCCGTTCTCCAGCAGGACCTTGAGATTGCCCTTGGTGTCCGGGGTGCGGGTGACCAGCTTCTCGACCGGCACCTCGCGCATGGTGGCCTTGGCGGTGCGGTCGGCGCCCTTCCGGGCGGTGTCGGTGTCGGCGGCGCGGTCGGATGCGGATTCGGGGCCGGTGCGGTTGCCGGGGTCCGCCGGCGCCGCGGCCGCCGACGAGGTGCCGCCGAGCGCCATCGCGAGCGCGGCTGCCACGGCGGTCACCGCGGCAAGGGAACGACCCCGGGTTGACCCACTTCTTCCTAACCCTCTTCTTCGCTGCACGGTTTTCCCAACCTTCCGGTTGTGGCCATGGGCGCGGAGGGTTGCAGAAAGACGCGTGCCCCCGCTGCGTCCGGTCTGACGGTGGGGTCACGCTATGCACCGGTCATGCACGCGACAAGAGTTACGAGATGGGGTGGCTGCCTAGGGTTGGCCAGATATCGCCGTGAAAGCCGGCTCTTCGGAGGGCGTTCGTCTTGCTACGGGGCCGGCGTGAGCGTGGTTCGTTGCGTGGTGAACATGCCACTGTGCAGGGTTTTTACGTGGAATGGGCAGATTCCAAGGGGGAGTTGGAGACCCTTTTCGCCATGCTCCCGATAGCTTCTGGCTGGATGGAAAAATGACCCGTTGAGTGCTGTTCTGACGCGCCCGTCCGAGCAGAGGCGGCCCGGCGGGGCGCGTGTGATCGGCCCCGGCGCGGCTTCGACTCGTCTGTCGTAGTCCTGTAACAGGGAGTGTGAGCGCTTGGAATTCTGTTCGTTCGCATGATCGACTCTGGGTGCCCGCGAGAAACGCGAAGCGCAACGTGACGCTTTGTCACGGCCGGATGCGATTCCGGTCGGCCACGGGGCCGGTTCGACCAGCCGCGCTCCGCGAGCAGCGGGCCTGCGCGCCGCACAAGCGCGCATGGACCACGTACATACGCAAAGGGGAAAACATGCGCAAGTTCCAGCGCACAGCAGTCGCCGCCGTCAGCGTCCTGGCCCTCTCCGGCCTCGGCATCGGCGCCGCCCAGGCCGCCGAGCGCTCGTTTGAGACGCAGGGCAACGCCTCGACGGACTGCTTCACCAAGGAGACCCAGAAGGCTGCGGACCAGGCCGCGGGGCACCACGTCAAGGTCACCCACTGCGAGCGCATGCCCCAGGACCCGGGCAACACCAGCATGCTGGTCTTCTACCAGGTCTGAGCCCGAGGCGGGGCAGCTCTGATCGCGCCCGCACCGGAGCTTCCGTCCGCGTGACGGACCGAGGCGGCTCCTCCACCCCCTGCGCGGGGGTCGGAGGGGCCGCCTTCGTGTTGTGCGGTGACGGCCTGGCCGGTGACGGCTTACCCGGTGGCGGCGATGGTGCTTGCCGGGTTCGACGCTGGGCGCGTGCCGCACCGATACAGATCGTCAACTGATCGGTTCTTGCGGGACTGGTTGCCGCGCTGGGCCTGCGCAAGGGTTTCAGGGAGGCGGCAGTGCGCCCTTCGTGGCCACCGACCGTTGCCGCGCCGAGTGTTCAGGCGCTCCCACGCGAGAAGCGAGAGAAGGAAACACACCCATGCGCGCCCTTGTGGTCGATCACGGTGAGGCCGGGCCCGTCCGGTTCGCCGATGTCGATGAGCCCGTACCGTCCAGCGACGAGGCGCTGGTCGAGATACGGCACATCGGTCTCAACTTCGGAGAGCTGAACTACGTGCACCAGTGGCCGGCCGGCGCCGTGCACGGTCACGACGCGGCCGGCGTCGTGGTGCGTGCCGCGTCCGACGGCTCGGGGCCGCCCGAAGGTACGCGCGTCGCGCTGGGCATGTCGGCCCACGCGTGGGCGGAGCGGGTGGCGGTCAGCACCGCCTCGCTCGGCATCGTCCCCGAGGACGTGGACCTGGCCGACGGCGCCGCGCTGGGGATCGCCGGAGTGACCGCGCTGCGGGTGCTGCGCAAGCGTTCGCTGCTGGCGCGCGACGTACTGATCACCGGCGCGAGCGGGGGAGTGGGGCACTTCGCCGTCCAGTTGGCGGCGCTGGCGGGCGCGCGGGTGACGGCACTCGTGGGTTCGCCGGACCGGGCCGCCGGGCTCCGCGAGCTCGGGGCCGACAGGGTCCTGACCGACATGGCGGAACTCGCCGAACTGGCGGACCCGAGCGACCTGACCGGCCCGACCAATCCGGCCGGTCCGACCAATCCGGCCGGTCCGACCAACCCGGTCGGGACCGAGGGCCGGTTCGACCTCGTCCTGGACACGGTCGGCGGGCCGCTGGTGGCCCAGGCGTGGAATCGCCTCGCCGAGGGCGGCACCATCCACGTGGTCGGCTACTCCTCGGGGCAGGACACCACGTTCCCGTCGGGGACCCTGTTCGGCTTCGGTGAACCCCGCAGCATCGCCACGTACGGCGACATGACGCCGACCAGTGGCGAGCTGACGGACCTGCTGGGCCTCGTGGCCGCCGGCAGACTCTCGGTGCCGGTCGGACTGCGGGGCGACTGGCGGGACGTGGCCGACGCCGTACGGGCGCTGTTCGCGCGGAAGGTGCATGGAAAGATCGTTCTCGACGTGGTCTGACGCCCGTGGACGAGAGGGCGAGGGGTGAGAGGGGCGAGAGGGGAACGGTGGACGTACTCGCGGAAGCCCTGCGCGTATCGGGGGCGCGAGGGGCTCTCGGGGTCGTCCTGAAGGCCGGAGGAACCTGGGGCCTGTGGCTGGACTCCTCCCCGGGAGCGGCGCTGCACGTGGTGTCCCGGGGCACGATGTGGCTCCAGGTCCCGGGTGAGAAACCCCTGGAGGTGCGGGCGGGAGACGCCGTGCTGTTGCCGCCGGGCACCGCCCACGGGCTCGCCGCCGGGCCCCGTACGACGTTGAGTCCCTGTGACCGGGAGGCGACGGACCAGGCCCTCTCCGACGGCAGCCCCCTGCACCTGGGTTCGGCGCCGGCGGAGACGGAGGTGCTCGTCCTGCGTTACGAGCAGGACCCGGAGGTGAGCACGCCGGTGCTCACCTCCCTCTGCCGGCCGATGCACGCCACGAGCCGGGAGAACACGCAGCTCAGAAAGACCGTCGAGCTCCTCACGGCGGAACTCGCGCAGCCGCAGATCGGCACGACCGCCGCGGTCAACAGCATCGTCGACCTGCTGCTGATCCAGTTCGTACGTGTCTGGCTGGCCCGCAACCCGCAGGAGCAGCCCGGCTCATGGCTGGGCGCGATGCGCGATCCGGTCGTACGCGACGCCCTCGCATGCGTCCACGCCCGGCCAGAACACCCCTGGACCACCGAGTCCCTGGCGGCCGCGACGGCGGTCTCCCGTACGACGCTGTCCCGGCACTTCAGCACCGCGCTCGGCCAGACGCCCGGCGCGTACGTGACGCAGTGGCGCATGGACCTGGCGTCCGTCCGCCTCCGCGACACCGACGAGCCGGTCGAGTCGATCGGCGCCGCGGTGGGCTACGCCTCGCCGCACACCTTCAACCGGGCCTTCCGGCGGGCTCGGGGTGTGCCGCCGGGGGAGTACAGGGCCCGAATTCGCGGGTAAGCGCGGGCGGGGTCCTGGGCGACGCTTGAGCACGAGGGCGGTCGGGGCATGGTCCCGCGCGAGTGCGAGGCAGCTCCAGTCGGCTTCCCACGACGGAGCGGGAACCGGCGCTCGGAGGCGAGTTGCAAGACCTCCGCGATGATGCGTACCAGGACGTCTGAGCGGGCGATCACGGTGCGAAGGTGGGCTTGAACCACCAACCCGACGCGCGTATCCGCGAACTGGGTTCTCATCAGGGGCGCGAGTCCACGAAGTGGGTGAGCTGTTCTGCGGCCCCTCGCGGCAGCTCGGCGACCGCTGCCTGCGGCACCGCCGACGTGATGACGGTGCGGAGCTGTTCTGCGGCATCCGGCAGCATGTTCCAGGCCGCAGCGGGGGCGGTGACGGCGGCGAGCAGCAGGTCGCCTTCGTAGAAGCGCGCGTCCACAAGCGGTTCCCGGGTCAGCAGGCGGATCGCGAGGGGCAGCACGAACGGCAGCCCCACCTGCTGGGTGATGAGCATGTGCAGGTCGGCGGGCCGGAGCTCGCCAAGTGGGACGCGGCGCAACTGATGCACCCTGCGCACGAGGTGAGTCGTCTCGTCGCCGGGGTCCGGCCAGCGGGGCGGATCCAACTCGTTGAGCGTGTGCGACAGATGCAGCAAGCGGTCCATGGGGGCATTCTCGGCCTGTCGTATCGCCGAGCGACGGTCGGCTCGTACGGAAACAGGGTCAGGTGAGGGAGCGGCGAGCGGGAGATCGGCGACCGGCCCAGCAGAAGGGTCGGTCCGTGCAGTGGCCGGCGCTGCAATGGGCGCCCAGGGCGGACCGGGTATGAACACGGGACCGGGGCCATGTCAGTGGTCACCGCGACAATGTGCAGCATGCTGAGCACCCTGGTACTGCCGATCCCCGCTGCGCTTGTCGACCGCCACGACATCGACCCCGCCGCCACCGACGGCTGGATGTTCACCACGCATGACGTCGCCGCCGCGCCGAGCGGGGAGATCTACGCTCTGTATGAGATGCGCCGCTACCGCAACCGCCGCCGCTACGACAGGGATGCGGAGAATTTCGGCTACCGGCTCCTGACCCGCTACACGCTGGAGGGGCAGCCGCAGGCGACGGCCTACTGCGACTCCTGGCCGACCAGCCGGGATCCGTCGATAGCCGGGGAGCACAGCCTGACCCTGTCCGTGCTCCCGGACGGCGTCCTTGCCGTCAGCGGGAACCCCGACTGCACCACGCTCCTCGCCCCGGACCTGTCCCGTATTCTCGTCCGTTACGCCATGCCCGCCCGGCAGCCGTTCGAGGGGACCGATCCGGGTGATCCGTTCGCGACGTCGGTCGGCGTCACCCCGGAGGGGCGGCTGCTGTGTGTGAGCACCGAGTACGGCGTGCACCGCTACGGCGGCAGTATCGACAACATCGTCTCCCTCGCTGACGGCCCCCTCAGCGCCGAGCACAAGCCGAACCTCGAAGCGATCGCCTCACTCGAAGCCGCCCCGGAGCGCCACACCGACGTCGACCTGCGCCCGCACGTGACCTACCAGGGAGCGCCGGTGGGGAGGGACCACCGGCCGCGGCCGTCGCTGGGGGAACTCCTCGACACGTCGCCCGGCGCCCCAGGTCCGCTGTGGCACAAGTCCATGCTCGGCCGTCCCGTTCCGTTGGCCGAGGACCGCCTCATCGTTCCCGTCTTCTCCCGAACCTTGCGCGGCGGCAGCCGGGGACTGGGCTTCGGCTTCGCCGTCCTCGACGACACCGGGAAGATCACCGGACGTCTCGAGGGACTGGATCCCTACTGGGAGAGCCCGTTCACCGGCATGTGCCTGACCGTGGCCGCGGACCCGTTCCGCGGCCACGCGTTCCACCTCAACCGCTATGGCCTGTACGCCTGGGACGCCGATGGCCGGCTGCAGGTGAAGCTCGACACGAGCGAGAAGGCGTTCAAGCCGCTGATCCACTTCACGCTCGCGACCTGTTCGCCGAGGGGCGAACTGCTCCTCGTCCACGGTAAGCAGAACCTGATCCTGCGCGTGCCGGTGCCCGAGCGCCTCGATGACCTCTCCGGGGCGGTGGAGACAGCGCTGCGCGCCTACCGCACCGAGCGGACTGCGCTGAAGAAGCAGTGGCAGCCCACCGCCTGGCACTGGGTCGACCCCTTGTCTCTCGTGTACGGACTGTGAGTGGCAGGCAGTGGCCGCGATGTGAGGTGAGGGAACTGGCGAGCAACAGGCCGCCGAGCAACGCCGTGCTCCGCGTACCGGCGGCTCGGGGGGAAGGGGATGCGCCACGCAGGCAGGTTGTGCGACACGGTTCGTAGACATGCCCGTGCTGGCCGACTGCAGCACAACTGTCGCGCGGCCACCCCCCGTTCACGAAACCCCGCGTACCCCCGGCGGCGCCAGCGTCCAGGAAGCGAGGAGGTCCAGGGCCTCGCGGGACGAGGTTGCCGCCTCTGTTGTGTAGAGGAACAAGGTGGTCTCGGTGTCGCCGGGCAGGGTGAGGGTTTCGTAGTCCACGGTGAGTTCGCCCACCAAGGGGTGCAGCAGGCGCTTGGAGCCGTGTGTGCGCTGGTGGACTCGGTGTTGCCGCCACCAGCGGTCGAACTCCTCGCTGCGTTCCCGCAATTCGGTGATGAGTTCCTGGGTGGCCCGGTCGCCGGGCACGCGGCCGACGTCGAGGCGCAGGTTCTCCACCGCCGCACGGGCCTGGACCTCCCAGTCCACGAACAGCGTCCGTGCGCCCGGGTCGAGAAACAGCCAGCGCGCGTAGTTGCGCTCGCACGGCGGCAGGGACTCGAAGTCGGTGAACAGCGCTCTGGCCATGCGGTTCGAGCCCAGGACGTCGGTACGGCGGCCCAGCACCAGCGCCGGTGTGCCCTCCAGCGAATCCAGCATCTGGTGGAGGCCGGAGCGCAGCCGCTGCACGGTGGGCGTACGGCCCTTCGCGGGAGCGACGGCTGTGCCGATGAGGTCTTCGAGGTGTGCGTGACCTGCGGCGTCGAGCTCCAGGGCCTGGGCGAGCGCCTCGATGACCGCGGGGGAGGGGAGGATGCGGCGGCCCTGTTCGAGGCGGGCGTAGTAGTCGGCCGAGACGCCCGCCAGCCGTGCCACCTCCTCGCGCCGCAGTCCCGGTACCCGGCGTACGCGGCCATCGGGCGGCAGCCCCGCGCGTGCCGGGTCGCACTGGGCGCGGGCCTGTCTGAGGAAGTCGGCCAGCTCACGGTTGCGGGAGGTCATGGACCCAGTGTGCCGACCCACCGCTGCGTACGGGCCCGTCCTGCCTAGGACTGGCAGTCCTAGGTTGCCCGGAACCAGGTCGCTCAGGGCCGCTGATGGCGGCTGTCGGCGGGTGGTGGGAGGCGACCGTGGAGTGCGAGCCGGGTCGGGCCGATCCGGGCCGAGCCAGGGCGATTCGGGAGCTGGACCCCTCGGATCCGGTGGATCCGGCGGACCCGGCCGTGAAGCGTCCGCCAGCAACAACCGACAGCGAGAAGCGAGGAAGACCCCATGAGCCGCATTCTGATCGTCATGTCCGCAGCCGACGTCTGGGAGCGCACCGACGGATCCCCGTACCCCACCGGCTACTGGGCCGAGGAACTGGCCGCCCCGCACGAGGCGTTCGTACGCGCAGGCCACACCGTCGACTTCGCCTCACCCGGCGGGGTGCTCCAGCCGCTGGACCAGCACAGCGCCGACCCCGGGATCGCCGGTGAGGACTGCGCCCGCCATGTGGCCCACGCCGAGAAGGCGTTGAGCGACTTCGGGCCGCTGCTGAAGCTGAACGAGGTCTCCATCGACGCCTACGACGCCGTCGTGCTGCCCGGGGGCCACGGGCCCGTCGTCGATCTCTACCAGGACGGCGACCTCGGCCGGCTCCTGGTCCGCGCCGACCGGGAGGGGAAGATCGTCGGTGCCGTGTGCCACGGCCCGGCCGCCCTGCTGAGCGCCGTCGACGAAGAGGGCGAATGGATCTTCGCCGGCCGCAGGATGGCCGCGTTCACGGACGAGGAGGAGGAGATGTTCGGCACCGCCGAGAACGCTCCCTGGCTCCTGGCCGGCCGGCTGCGCGAGCAGGGCGCGCGGCACGAACAGGGCGCCCCCTACCAGCCCTTCACCGTTCAGGACGGCAACCTCATCACCGGCCAGAACCCGGCCTCCAGCGCCCCCATGGCCGCAGCCGTCAACGCCGCCCTGGCAGCAGCAGCCTGACATCGTCGATGGTCACATAGCGCACGTCCGCCCCGGCACGCAGCCGTGTGAGCGTTGCGTCTGCCGACCGCGGCTCGCTTGGAGTCCGGCCTCACCGGTGCATTAGCAGGCGGAACGTGTTGCCGTCGGGGTCGGTCAGCAATACCGCGTTCTCTGCGCCGTGGGCGGGGCCGAGATCCCTCGCGCCGAGGGACAGCAGGCGCTCGAGTTCCGTCTGTGGATCGCCGTGCGGTACGAGGTCGAAGTGGAGGTCCTTGCCGGGGTCGGGCATCAGTGGGGGACCGCCCCAGGTGATCTTCGTGCCGCCGTTGGGGGACTGGATGGCGGTCTCCTCCTGCTGGTCCCAGACCAGTGGCCAGTCCAGCACGCGGCTCCAGAAGTAGCCCACGGCCTGCGAACCGTCGCAGGCCAGCGCTCCGATGAGGCCGCAGCCGGCGAGGAAGCGGTTACCCGGCTCCAGGACGCAGAACTCGTTCCCCTCGGGGTCCGCGAGCACCACGTGGGAGGCGTCCGGCCCCTGGCCGACGTCGGCGTGCCGCGCGCCGAGGTCGAGCGCCCTGGTCACGGTCTCGCGCTGGTCCTCGGGGGAGGAGCTGGTGAGGTCGAAGTGCCGTCGGTTCTGGGCGACTTGGCGGGCGTGAGTGGTACGGAAGCCGAGGCGGTAGCCGGCGGCGTTCCCGGACGGCACGGTGAGTCCGTCGGAGGATTCCTCGATCTTGGCTTGCTCCAGGCCCAGGAGCCCGGACCAGAAGCGGGCCAGGCGCTCCGGTTCGTACGCGTCGAAGGAGATGGTGAGCAGCCGACTGGTCATCGCGCCACCCTCCCTCGGCCCCATGCGTTACCGGTCACCGAGCCTCGTACTCGGCGAACTCCGCCCATTCTCGACCTCCTTCACGCAGCGGTGCGGTTCCCTGGCGCTGATGACACACGCCGGCCCCGAAACTCATCGGAGCCCTCCGCGCCCCTCACGGCCATACCTGCCCCGTGCTGCCGGGACCGGAGTCCCAAGTGACGCAGCCGAGCGCCGCACCGTCTGTGGCGGCAGCAAGACGATCAGGGTGGGGGCGTCTGCGTACGGCCGGGGACGGCGGCGGTGATGAGGTGGTCCACCACGTCGGGCACGTGGGCGCGTTGCCGGTGGGCGGCGCGTTGGCGGGTGGCGCCGTCGCCCTGCGCGCGGAGCCGAGACCAAGCCGCACGCACCAGGTCCAGGTCGCCGTGGCGTTGGAGGGCTGGGCGGATCCACGTAAGGAGCTGTTCCAAGTGGTGGTGGGCGGGGGTCAGTCGGCTTGTGGGGAGGTCGACGCTCTGGCCTGACAGGCCGTCGCGCGCGGCTCGCCAGCAGGCCGCGCGCAGGAGCTCCGGTCGTGGGCGCGGGGCCGGCTCTCCCGCCTCGACCGCGGCGAGTGCGGTGGCGGTCATTGCCCTGACGATCGCGGCGAGCAGGAGGGTGTCCTCGGGAGTGGTGGCCGCGTCGGCGGCACGTACCTCCAGGGTGGGAACGTGCGTGGAGGGTCTGATGTCCCAGTACAGGCCGCCACGGTCCATGAGGGCGCCGGTGTCGAGGAGGTGGCCGACGAGGTCCTCGTAGTGCTGCGCGGACTCGAAGTAGGGCGGTGGTCCGGCCGTCGGCCAGCGGGCCAGGGTCATCGTGCGCCAGCTCGCGTAGCCGGTGTCGGCGGCCTGCCAGTAGGGGGAGTTGGCCGAGAGCGCGATGAGGGCCGGGATCCAGCAGCGCAGATGGTTGCTGACCTGGAGCGCCCGTTCCCGGTCGGGAATGCCGATGTGGATGTGGGAGGCGCAGACGGTCTGCTCGTCGTCGAGCGCGCGGAAGGTCGCGACGCTCTGGGCGTAGCGCGGCCCCTCCGAGATGGGCGGGGGCGCCGCCTGGCCGAGTACGGGGGAGCCGCTGGAGATGATGCGCAGGCCCTGCCGGGATGCGGCCCGCGCGACGGTGGCGCGCATGGAGCGGATCTGTTCGTGCAGGTCTCCGAGGGAGGTGTGCGGGTCGGTGCGCGCCTCGACCTGGTACTGCGTCAACTCCGTACCGACGCGCACACCGAGGCTTCCGGAGCATGCCTGGATCACCTTCTGCGCCTGCGGCTCCACGTGCCGCGTCAACGGGTCGACCAGCAGATACTCCTCCTCCACCCCCACCGTCAGGCCCTTCGGCGGCTCTGCGTCCATGTCCTCGGAGTCACCAACCACAGGAACGAGCTTGTCACGCAGGGAGGGCGGGGCGCGGGGGATGTGCGTGCCGGCCCGCCTGCGCACCGGCACGCGGGCAGGGGCGTCCGCGTACTGCACGGCGGGGTGGAGTCGAGGCGCTGGGTCGCGTTCGTTGAACGGTCTTCGGCCTGGGCGGCCTCCTCCTGCTTCCCGTACTGCCGACCACGGGAGCCCCGCTGCTCGCTTCCTGGCCGAACGCGGCCGTGGGTACGTATATGGCGCTGATGCCCATGTTCCTGGGCTACTTGGTCTTCGGCTGGGGCCTGACCCACGTCCCCGCCAGCACGGGACCACGCTCTCCCCCTGGAGCCGGCAGTAGCGGAGGTCCTCGCGGTCGTGATCGTCGGCGAGTACCTCCCCGTCCTGGGCCGGGCGGGCATCGCCTTGATCGTGAGCTGCTTGGCAGCGCTGACCGTGCCCACGCCTCGTACGCGTACGAGGCGGCTGCGCGAGGCCCGGGCGAGGCGGACACCCAGAGCCCTGCGCCGCAGGCGGGGTCGGCCCGCGGGCGCGATGTCGCTCAGGTCTGAGACGCCTTCTTGCGGTGGGCCCGGACAGCAATCACAAGCGCACCGACCAGCCCGACGAACCACACCGAGATCTCCACGACTCACGGCTGCGGTGCCGGAGGGGAGAGGCCCGGGCCGTCGCCGAGCTCGGTCGCCCTCGTTGGGGTGAGCCTGGACGGATGACGGCATCACCGCTGTGCGCAGGGGAAGCGTGCGGTCGGACCATCGGACAGAGCTCCTTGGAGGACTCCATGCGCATCCGTATCGCAGCCGCTGCCAGCGCCCTCGTCGCGGTCGCCGTCATCGGCGGCACCGGGCCGGCGGTCGCCGACGACCAGCCCCAGGGCGGGGGCGGCAACTGCCAGGTGAAGGAGCCGAATTCGGAGTACAAGTACATGGTTGACACCTGTCAATTCCTCGGACAGTTCGGCCTGAACTCCTTGGTCCATGGTGCAGTTCTCGGGAAGGAGGCTCCGGCTGGGGAGGAGCCCGCCGCGGGGGAGTAGGCGACGGGCCGTATCGGCGAGGTCCGCAGCTTCTGGGACCGGGCGGGGTAGCGCGGCCCCGTCGCTGCCCTCGCGGACAGCGGCGGGGCCGTTCGGCGTTCAGCGTGCTTGCGGTGGCTTCCTCCTCGCCTGCGCCACGCGGCAGTGACCATCCAGGTGGGGCTTTCCCCCGTACCGCCCGGCCAGGCAGCCGGATACCGGCGTCGGCCCCGCCTGCGGATCATGAAGGGCGGGAATCGGCAGGCCGAAGGGGAGGGTACGGAGCGTGCGTACGGGGAGCAGGAGCTGGAGCTGGACGCGTAGAACGCGAAGAAGCAGTACCGCCATCGCAGTTGCGCTTGCCGTGGCCGCCGCAGGTGTGACGGTGGCCGCGGTCCCGGCGCGCAAGGACGCCGGCCGTGCGGACGGTGTATGGCGGAGTGACGGTTACGGCACCGTGCTGGCCATTCGCGGCGGGCGGCTGCAGGAGTACCAGACGACGGCCGTGAGTTGCTTGCGCGGCGAGACCGCGCGGCGCACCGGTCACGGCGGCGACGGCCCGGCCGTCTACAGCGGTGATGACGCGACCGTCTACCGGATACGCCCCGCGCGGGGAGGGGCTGAAGCGACGCTGCACTTCGACGGTTCGACCGGCGACCGCAAGCTGCGGCGGCTGCCGGCCCTCCCCGCACGATGTGTGGAGCCCGCGCCGAAGGGAGCACGCGCGACCTTCGACGTCTTCTGGCAGACCTTCCAGGACAACTACCCCTTCTTCGCCGCCAAGCACGTCGACTGGCAGGAGGTCAGGGACCGGTACCGGCCCAAGGTGTACGACGGCATGCCGGACGCCGAACTCTTCGCTCTCCTGCGTGAGATGGTGCGGCCCCTGTACGACGCGCACGTTCACATCGACGCAGGTGACACGGGGGCCTTCGCGCAGGGACGCCCCGGTACCGCGGTGCCCTCTCCGGAACTCGACCAGCAAGCCCAGCATTACGTCGTACGCCAGGACCTCGGCGGCGCCCGCCTCCCCAATTTCGCCAACGGCCGCATCGGTTATGCCCAACTCCCGGGCGGCACCGGTTACCTGCGCATCTCCGGCTTCGGAGGGTACGACCGCACCACCGGGGCCTACGTACGTAACCGTGCCGTGCTGGACCGGACGTTGAGCGAGGTCATCAGGCCAGGGCTGCGACGCCTGGTCCTGGACCTGCGGATCAACGGCGGCGGCTCGGACGCACTGGCGCTCCAGGTAGCCGAACGCCTCACCGACCAGCGCTACTTCGCCTACGCCAAGCGGGCGCGCGAGGATCGCCATGTGCCCGGCGCGCAGGGGGACTTCACGCGCCCGCAGCCGATACCCGTACGGCCCGCGCCCGACCGCTTCCGGTTCACCGGGCCCGTGGCCGTGCTCACCGGCGGCGAGACGTACAGCGCGGGCGAGACCCTGACCCAAGCCCTCATGCAGCGCCCGGGCAGGACCCTCCGCGTCGGCCAGAACACCCAGGGCGTCTTCTCCGACGTCCTGGAACGCGCCCTCCCGAACGGCTGGACCTTCGGCCTCCCGAACGAGGAGTACCTCACCCCGTCAGGCACGACCTTCGACGGCCAGGGCATCCCGCCGGACATCCGCACGGGCAACTTCCTCCGGGAGATGAGGGAGCAGGCCCAGGACTCGGCCTATACGCGGGCGTTGGCGGCCCTGCGGGAGCGGGAGCAGGACCAGAACCAGGACCAGGACCAGAACCAGGACCAGGACCAGAACCAGGACCAGGACCAGGACCAAGACCAGGGCCGGTAGGCGCTCGTCCTCACCAGGGGAGGGAGAGGGCAGGTGTGCGCTGGCGGAACCGTCCACGCCCCAGTCGCCAACTGGACCACCCCTGTTCACGCCCAAGGACACAACTCCGCTCTCCACCCCCAGGTCTAACGGGACGACCGCGAGCACCACGGCGCACTCACACCCCGAAAGGCCCCGCATGCGTACCCACCGCACCCTCACCGCCACCGCCGCCCTCACCCTCGCCCTCGGCGCGACCGCGCTCACCGCACCCGCCGCGCAGGCCACCCCAGCCATCCCAGCCATCCCAGCCACTCAGGCCACCCCGGCCAACCCGGCCAACCCGGCCGACCTCGTCCACGAGAGCGGTGAGGAGCTGTCGTACAAGGCCGCCCCCGGCCAGGAGAACAGACTGCGGGTCGACGAGAAGATCGAGCAGCGCGGCGAGTTCGAGTCGTACTACGTCCTCACCTTCCGCGACCGCTACGACATCGCGATCAGCGCGGACGCGGCGCGGCGGGACGAGTGCGCGTACCCCGAGCAGGGCGACCGTACCGTCGTACGCTGCGCCGTCCTGATCCCGCAGAACTCCGACGACTCCGACACCTACCGCGTCGACCTCGGCGACAAGAACGACTCCGCCACGCTCGCGCCCGACAGCGACGCATGGGCCCGGATCCACGGGGGCGCGGGCAACGACGTCCTCACCGGCTCGGCGTCCTCCATGCTCCACGGGGACGACGGCGACGACCGGATCGACGGCGGCGGCGGGCCGTGGGGCTTCGGCTCGTACGGCGGCCCGGGGAACGACACCCTCACGCACTGCGGCCAGGACTGCTTCGGCGAGGCCGGGAACGACTCCCTGACCGGTACGGGGGAGGAGAACACCCTGCACGGCGACGACGGCCACGACGTCCTGCGCGGCGGTGGCGGGGCCGACGTCCTCTACGGCGGCAAGGGCAACGACAAGCTGTACGGCGAGGCGGGTGACGACACCCTGTGGGGCAACAGCGGCGACGACGCCCTGTGGGGCGGCCCGGGCACCGACAAGCTCTCGGGCGGGCCGGGGCGCAACGAGCTGCACCAGGACTAGGGAAGGAAGAGGGCCGACGCGCCCCGCCCGGGTAGGCAGGCGTCCTCAGCGCAGCAGCACGAAAGTGCCCGTCGCGATCACCGCGCCGAGCAGAGTGCCGGAGACGACCTGGGCGGGGGTGTGGTCGCGGAGTTCGATGCGGGACCAGCCGACGAGGGCGACCAGGGCGAAGCAGGGCAGCGCCCACGGACCGTACGTCACGGCGAGCATGGCGCACGCGCCGGACGAGACCGCCTGATGTACGGAGATCTTCCATGCCATCGTGATGGCGGCCAGCACCGCGAGCGTGAGGAGCATCGAGGCGATCAGGGCGAGCATGGCCCGCGGGGCGCCGAAGGCCAGCATCAGCCCGAAGCCGCTCAGTACGGATACCAGGATCACGGGCAGTACGAGGACGCGGGCGGATCTGTCGCCGACGTGCCGGTCACCCCAATAGCCCTTGCGCATGCCGTACTTGATGAAAAGCGTCGGTATCACGGCCGAGAACAACGCGCCCGCGACGCCCCAGCCGACCCCTGCCCAGCCCGCCGCGTGCCAGCCGACGAGCAGAGTGACGGCGAGGATCCAGTTCTTCGGTTCCAGCCCGTCGGTGATGCGGCGGGCCGCCCCGGACTCGGGCGGGGGCGAGGTCTCGGTCGTCATGCGGGAACATCCCCGATTCGTACGTGGTCGGTCGTACGCGGCCCATGCCGCTGATCACGCGGCAGACCAGGATTATTCAAACCGCCCCATAGCCGGCGCCGCCAGGAGCCCCGCTCACTTCCGGTCAACGGCATTTCTGCGTGCGCGGGGCCGTGGACGGCACATGAAGTGCTGCCATGCTGAGGAAGGTTGGGGGCCGGGGTGGCCCGCACCCCGGTGATGGGAGGCTGGGGCCATGAAATATCTGGTGAGGGAGCGGGTCTTCGGGATCGGCGAGGACTTCTGGGTCGAGGACGAGCACGGACGGAAGGTCTTCCTCGTCGACGGGAAGGCGCTGCGGGTGCGCGAGACCTTCGAGTTGAAGGATCCGCAGGGCGAGGTCGTCGCGGTCGTACGCAAGAAGCTGCTGCGGGTGCGCGACACGATGACCGTGGAGCGCGGCGGCGACACGCTGGCGACGGTGCGCGAGAAGCACTTCACGCCCTTCCGCAAGGTCTACCGCGCCCAACTGGCCGGCGGCGACGAGCTGGAGATCCGCGGCGATCTCATCGGCAAGGAGTACGACATCGAGCTCGGCGAGGAGCGTCTCGCCCGGGTCTCCCGCAAGTGGTTCCGCGTCCGCGACACGTACGCGGTCGACATCCCCGACGGCCCCGGAGTCGACGTACCGCTCCTCCTCGGCATCACCGTCTGCGTGGACCGGCTGGTCGAGCGGGCCGAGGACGACGACTGAGAAAAGACGACTGAGGACGACGACCAGGGCCTCGGCGGGCCTGGGCCGGGCCCGGGCGCGTCCGGCGCGAGGACGCCGCTGCCGGGCAGCCCGCGGCGTGAGCATGCCCTCGCAGCGCGCGCTCACGGTCAACCCGCCGGCGCGGGCGATTTCCGCGGTGGCGCGGGGCCAGTCGAGGCCGCATGCCCCACAGGCTCGTCTGGGCGAGCGGCCGAGGTTCATGGCCAGGATGCGGACCTCTTTTTTCGCCGTCGCGTCGCCATGGTTTGCCGGTGCGTGAGTTATGCAACAAGCGTCTTGATCGTTTTTTCCGTGGCGGCCGGTCGGCGCCTAGGGTCACCGGGCCCCACACGGAGAGGAACGCGAATCATGACCGACGGACGCCGCCGCCCAGCCCCGTGGTCCGCGACGCCCCGGCGGAGGATTCGCATGATGCGGGTAGCGACGGTCGGTTACGCGGTCTGCCTGGCCATTGTGCTGATCGGCACTGCCGTCGACGGCCACGTGCTTCAGTTGGCGCTGTGGGCCGCCTACGGGGCTTACATGCTCCATACCGTTCTCCGTGAGCTCCGGCGTATGCGGCGGGTGCACAGGGAGCACCTGGCGTCGGTCGCGAGTGTCCTGAACGCTTGGCGCATGCAGTGCAGCGAAGCGGCGGGGGCGGACGACCAGTGGAAGGTCGCGTAATGCGTATGTCGCTGTCCGAATGGCTCAGCGATCTCCGCCTCCGGTTCAAGGCGAGCATGCTGCGCACGGGCGAGGAAATCACTCTCCGCGCGTTTTTGTCCGAGGGACTCCCCGCGCTCAGTGCGATCGCGACCGTGGCCGTCACCGAGCCCTAGTCTCGCTGCTCTTCGAGCGGAAAGAGAAGCGCTCTTCTGGTATCGGCGAGCGGTAACACTCACCATTCGCCGCGGCGGAGGTGATGCCCTCGGCGTCGGCGAGCCGTTGCCGTGGCGTCCGCCGTGAACTCTCCGCCCGCCCTCGCACCCGCGCCCGCTCAGCGTCCCGCGCCCCTCATCTCCCCCAACCGCTCGGAAAGCACGAGCCCCGCCGCCCCCAGCAGCGTCGCGTGGTCGTCGAGGGTGGTGAGGGCCACGCGGGGTGGGCCCGCGGGGTGTGGGGGGATGCGGGTGTGGAGGTGGTGTTCGATGCGGTGGCGCAGGTCCTCGCCGCCCGCGACGACGTCGCCGTGGAGGATGAACAGGCCGGGCGCGTAGATCTGGTGGAGGTTGACCAGGCCGGCGGAGAGGTTGGCCGCCCACCGGTCCAGGAGGTCCTCGGCGTGGGGTACGCGGGCGGTGGCCATGCGCACCAGGGGCGCGGCGCTGAGCGTGGCGGCCCCGGGCAGGCGGAGCCGCGCGGCCTCGGCGCGCAGCCAGTCGTGGCCCGCGACGGTCTCCCAGCAGCCGCGCTGCCCGCAGTGGCAGGGGCGCCCGTCGAGCTGGACGATGCTGTGCCCGATCTCGCCGCCGGTGCCGGCGGGACCGCGGTGGATCTCGCCGTTGAGTACGAGGCCGACGCCGAGCGCCTCGCCGGTGTAGAGCGAGGCGAAGCGGCTGCGCCCGCGCCCCTGCCCGAACCACCGGTCGCCGAGCGCCTGGGCGCGCGGGTGCATGTCCACGCAGACGCGCGGGACGGAGAGTTCGGCGCGCAGGGTCTCGGCGAGGGGGAGGCCGTCGAGTTCGGGGGCGAGGGCGACGCGGACGACGGTTCCGGTGTCGGTGTCGACCATGCCGCCGACGGCGACGCCGACGCCCAGGGGAGGGGTGTCGGCGCGGTCCAGTACGGCGCGCAGGCCCTCGACCAGCGCCGTGGTCGCGGCCCGCGCGTCGGGGGTGAACTCCCGGTGCGCGGTGGCCAGCAGCTCCCCTCCGGCGCTGACCAGCGCGCATTCCAGGCGGCCCGGCAGCAGGTGGGCGACGGCCACAGGGGGCGCGTGCGGGGCGATCCACAGCGGGCGCGAGGGCTTGCCGCCCGAGGGGCTGCTGGGGCGGGAGTCCTGCTCGGCCAACAGGCCCTGGTCCACGAGCTGTTGGACCAGCGCGGTCAGCGTGCTGCGGGAGGCACCGGTGACGCGGGCGAGGTCGGCGCGCGAGAGCGGGCCGAGGTCGTAGAGCGCCTGGAGGATGCGGGCGTGCGACCAGCCGGTCTCGCCCAGACTCGCCGCCGCCTTGGTCCTGCCCATCGCGTTCCCGACTCCCCGTGCCGTCTCGGTGTCGCTCGGTAGTGCTGCTCGGTATCGCCCGGCTCCGAACTTACCGCCCCGCGTGCCACAGGGAAACTTTCCGACCCCATCCCTTGACGTCTCCGTGGTTAGTACGGATCGTGAACATACCTGGAACCGGCCGCTCCGCTCCCCTCCCCTCCACTCCTCACCCCAGCCCCTTCACCCCCGATCCCCGGCGAGGTCCCCATGCAGAAGATCGGCATCATCGGCGGCGGCATCCGCGGCGGGATGTACGCGCACTCGCTGCGCGGCTTCCCCGGCGCCGACGTCCGCGCCGTGTGCGACATCAGCGAACCGGCGGCCCGCAAGGCCGCCGACGCCTTCGGCCTCGCCGCCTACGGCGACCACCGCGCGATGCTCGGCGCGGAGGACCTGGACGCCGTCATCGTGGCCACCCCGGACTTCGCCCACCGCGACGCCGCCGTGGACGCCGCGCGCGCCGGGCTCCACCTGCTGGTGGAGAAGCCCCTGGCGACGACCGCCGAGGACGTAGGGGCCATCCGCGCTGCCGTACGGGAGAGCGGCGTGCAGTGCATGGTCGGCTTCGAGAACCGCTGGAACCCCGCCGTACGCCGCATCCACCAGCTCTCGGCGAGCGGTCAGCTCGGCCGCGTCCTCACCCAGAACATCCTGCTCAGCAACACCTACTACGTACCGACCAAGATGATCGGCTGGGCCGCGCGCTCCTCGCCCGCCTGGTTCCTGATGAGCCACACCGTGGACGCGGCGCTGTGGGTCAACGGGCGCACCGTGACCAGCGTCGACGCGCGCGGCTCGCGCGGGCAGTTGGCCGCGCGCGGCGTGGACACCTGGGACGTCGTCCACGCGCTGCTGACCTTCGACGACGGCACCACCGCCAACCTCACCTCCACCTGGGTGCTGCCCGAGACCATGCCGTCCCCCGTGGACTTCCAATTCCAGGCCGTGGGCGAGGAGTCGGCCGTCTACGTCGACCTGCAGGACCAGAGCGTGCGCCACGCCGGGCCCGAGGGTTTCCGCTGGCCGGGGCTGCTCGGCGAGGAGATCGACGGCCGCCTCCAGGGCCCGCCCACCTGGATGGTCCAGGACTTCGTCACCCGCCTGGAGAACGGCGAACCCGTCGCCCCCGGCCTGGAGACCGGCGCCGCGGTCACCGACGTGGTCCTCGCCGTGCACCGCTCCCTGGAGACCGGCGCCACCGTCACCGTCCCCCAGCCCGCGGCCCGTTGAGGAGAGCGCGATGACCGAGCTGCACTCCCCGCCCCCGGCGGGCCGCGCCCGCGCCGACTCCGTACGAGAGGGGAAGCGGCAGCCCCGGCCGCTGGGCGCGAAGGTCACGCTGGTCGCCGCGGTGATCGGGCTCATCTACGGGTACGACAGCGGCTCCATCAGCGGCGCGCTCCTCTTCCTGGAGGACGACTACCACCTGAGCACCCTGTGGATCTCGGTCATCACCTCCATCGTCGTCTTCGGCAGCATCCTGGGCGCCGTCATCGGCCCGCGGATGGCCAACGAGCTGGGCCGCAAGGCGACGATGGTGATCCTCTCCGCCGGGTTCGCGCTCTTCGCCGCGCTCAGCGCCGTGCCGTGGGGCGTGTGGTGGCTGACGGTCGTACGCCTTCTCCTGGGCGTCACCATCGGGCTGTCCACGGTGGTCGTGCCGGTGTTCATCTCGGAGTTCGCCACCGACGGCAACCGGGGCAAACTCGGCGCCGCCTACCAGTTCTTCGTCAGCGCGGGGGTGGTGCTCTCCATGCTCACCGCCTGGCTCCTGGCGCCGACCCGCTCCTGGGAGGCGATCCTCGGCCTGTCGGCCCTCCCGGCCCTGCTCGTCTGCGTCGCCATGCTGCGCTTCCCCGACAGCCCGCGCTGGTACGCGATGAAGGGGTGCTACGACGAAGCGCTCGCCACACTGCGCCGCATCGACCCGCGTACGGACGGCACCGCCCGCCTCGACGCCATCCGGGCCGACGTCACCGGCGGTGAACAGGGCCGCTTCCGGGAGATCTTCACCCGTCGCTACGCGCGCGCCACGTTCTTCGTCATCGCCTTCGGCTTCTTCGTCCAGATCACCGGCAACAACACGGTGCTCTTCTACAGCCCGACCATCTTCAAGACCGCGGGCATCAGCGGCGAGGCCGACTCCATTCTGGTCTCCGCTTTTGTGCAGCTCACGGCCGTGTTCGGGGTCGTGGTGTCGATGCTGGTCGTGGACCGGTGGGGGCGCCGCCGTCCCCTCCTCATCGGCACCACCGGCATGATCGTCGGCCATCTGGTGATGGCCCTGGTCTTCGCCCAGCCCGAACAGACCACCCTCACCGGCTACTTGGCCGTCGCCGGCATGAGCGTCTTCTACATCGGCTTCTACTTCGGCATCGGCTCCCTGATCTGGGTCTACACCGGCGAGGCCTTCCCCGCCCGGCTCCGCAGCGTCGGCGCCGCCGCGCTCCTGCTGTCCGACTTCACCGCCAACCTGATCGCCACCTTCGCCTTCCCCGGCATCCTGCGCACCCTCGGCGGCTCCTTCAGCTTCGGCGTCTTCACCCTCCTCTCCCTGATCGCCTTGCTCTTCCTGCACCGCATGGCCCCCGAGACGAGGGGCCGTTCGCTGGAGGAGATCCGCAGCTACTGGGACAACGGGGGGCGGTGGAGGGGGGCTTCGTGAGGAGTGGGGGGCGGTTTCCGGCAGGCGCCGCCTCGCAAGGACTGCTCGGGCCACGTACGCCCGATCACGTGCAGAGCTTCTGGACCTCGTGCAGGAAATCCCTCCAGCTCGGTATGCGTCGGCCGCCCGCCGAGGCGAGGGTGCGGCGCAGCGTGGTGCGCAGGGGGTAGGGAGAGCTCGTGATCGCCTCGTTGCGCCGGGCGAGGCGCTCGAGCTCCCAACCGTCGGGGAGCCGGTCGCTCTTGGTGCCGTTGCATGTGGCGTGCGCGGGGGCGAGATTCCACACGGCGTCCAGGTCCGGGCCGTGCCAGCCGCCCACGCTGCCGAAGCGCTGCATGAGCGCGAAGGGGAAGACATGGTCGACGGCCGTCTTGTCTCCGGGGCTGATGACGTG
This sequence comes from Streptomyces odontomachicola, assembly GCF_039605595.1. Lineage (NCBI taxonomy): Bacteria > Bacillati > Actinomycetota > Actinomycetes > Kitasatosporales > Streptomycetaceae > Streptomyces > Streptomyces odontomachicola. The sequence continues at coordinate 20,119 of NZ_JBCFOK010000014.1, read as the reverse complement.
GTCGCACAGCAGGCAGCGGCCGTGCTGGAATCCGACCAGCGCCGTCTGGACGTTGGCGACCGAGCGGCGCCTGCGCCTGTCGGTGAGCGTCAGTGTCGGCCAGTCGACGCTGACGCCCTCGTCGATCAGGGAGCGGCCGATGCGGGTCGCGAAGGAGCTCTCCACGATGCTCCACCGCGCGCTGAGTTCCGCGCGCAGGCCCGCCGCCTGATCCGACTGGGCCAGGCGGAGCAGCTCGGGTGTGAGGCGGACGACGCGTGTGCGCCCACTGCCAGCCATCTCGTAGAAGTGGTGGGGGAGTTGGGCGCCGCCGAGGTTGTGGAACTTCTGCAGCACCATGCGGGGAATGGAGCGTACGGAAGCGTCCAGCAGTCTTTCGGTGGGCCGGCCCAGGCGACGGCTCTCCTCGGCGGCCTCCGCGACGATCGTCAGCAGGTCGTTGGCCCCGGACGTGGTCCCCTGCGGTGCCTGCGGAGCGTGCGGGGCATGGCCGACGAGGCCCATGGCGAAGGAGGCGGCGAGCTCCGCCAGCGGCACCTCCCGCTCGCCCTGCGCCGCGCAGCCGAGCAGGGCGTCGCCGAGCGCGAACTTGTACGTACGCGAGTTGGCCCCCATCAGCACGGCGAGGCGCCAGGCCGCGCGGGGAGAAGGGTCGGCGGTATAGAAGCTGGAATAGGTCATGTCCCCACCTTCCGCAGCACGAGCTCGCTCCAGTGGACCTCCGCGCGGCCCAACTGGTCGGTGTCCGTGCCCTGGTGGACGAGGGTGAAGCCGCAGCGCTCGGCGAGCTCGATGGTCTCGCCGGCCGGTACGTCGAACATGCGGCGCTCCGGTGGGGGCGGCCCGTGCCGCAGGGTGAGGACCAGGCGGCCGTCGGGGGCGGTGAGGGCGCTCAACCGGCTCATGGCCAGGGCCCGTTCGCCCTCCTCCAGGTGCATCCACACCGCGGACAGCAGGATCAGGTCGTACGGCCCGGTGAGCTTTTCCAGCGTCGGGAGCGCGTCGTCTATCCACGTCACCGGGGCCTCGGCGTGCAGGCGACGGGCCACGGCGCGCAGTTGGGGCACCGGCTCGACCGCCACCACCTCGAAGCCGCGCCGCGCCAGGGCCGCCGCGTCCCGGCCCGTACCGGCGCCCACGTCCAGTGCCCGCGCCGGCGGCTCGGGGAGGTGGCCGAGGACGCCGTGGTGCACCGCCTCGAAGCTCAGCCCCTCATACCGCTCGGCCAGAGCCCCGGCTTCGCGCGCGTAATACTCCTGCACACCGCTCATGCTCCGCACCCTACGACCGGCCACTGACAATGCCCGCCGACCTGCGCGGACTCCGGGGAACGGGGCCGCGCAGCCGGCGGGCGGGCGGGCGGTCGGTCAGTCCGTTATCTCCACCCAGAAGGCGTCGGAGCGGTGGAGGATGCAGTCGCTGAAGTAGTACCAGCCCAGGAGGCCGCCGGACGAGAGGTGAATGTCCGTGGACGACAGCCAAGTCAGCGAAGTGGGCATCGCCTGGCGCCAGATTGAGCGGTCCCTGTCCCGCCACCATGCCGCGTATCACGCCAGGCTGAATCCGCCCGCCGACCCGGCTCTGCTGCGCCAGGCGGAACACGAGACCGGCCGCCCTCTGCCCGCCGCGCCGGCCGCGTGGTGGAGCACGGTGGACGGGGTCGTGCCCGACCGTGGCGGAGGGTGGTTCCGCCTGTTCCCGTACTCCTGCGATCCGCGTCCGCTCGGCGAAGCGCTGGCGCGGCGACGCATGCACCTGGAGGCCCTGTACGCCACCGCGTCGCCCGGCACCGGAGATCTCCTCGAACAGCGGCTCGGCGCCTGCGCCTTGGACCCCGCGGGCACCGGGTACCCCGCCGAGGCCGCGCCGTTGTGGCTGCCGCAGTGGCTCCCCGTGGCCGGCGACGGCATGGGCGGCGGCCTCTTCGCCGACCTGCGCGCCGGGCCGCGGTACGGGTGCCTGATCCGCTACACCACGACCGGCCACGACCCGGACCCCGCGTGGCCGGGGATCGCGGGCCTCCTCACCGAGGTGGCGCGACGGATGGAATGAGCGACGTGGCGATGCGTACGGCTGGGAAGTCAACTTGCCGGGACCGCCGACGGATTGGGAAGGCTGAGTGGCATGAGTGCGAGGACCGACGCCCGGGAGGCTCGTCGCGATGTTCGTGACCACCGCAGATGTCGTCGCCATCGGTGCCACGGGCGGTGAGCCCTACGTGCTGCGCGACCTGCTCGCCGCGTACGACGCCGACGTACGCCTGCTGCCCGCGGGCACGCCCCGCCACCTCGCCGACGTACTGAACGGCACGCTGAGCCGGGCCGAACACCTCCTGCTGTCCTGCCACGGCGACGAGCGCGGCATCCTGCTGGACGAACTCGCCCCGAGCATCGCGGCGCAGCAGCCCTTCAACGACGTACTCACCCCGCAGCGCGCGGCCACGCTGGGCGCGCCGGCCGGGAGCGTGGTGTTCAGCACCGGTTGCGTGACCGGCACCGACGCCATGGCCCGCGCCTTCCTCGACGGCGGATGCCGCGCGTACATCGCACCCGAGGGATATCCGGACGCCACGGCGGTCATCGCCTTCGCCGCCGCCTTCTACTACCAACTGCTCGCTATGGGCGCCCCGTTGGCCGAGGCCGTCGACAGGGCGAGGACTCTGGGCGGGGACACCGCGATGCTGCGGTTGTGGGCCTGAGGACCGTGGACCGGAGTCAAGGCCACGATCAGCCCTGCGTTCAGCTCTGCGGGCTCAGGCCCGTCACGGCCAACCGGAACAGCCTCTCCGCCTCGGCGCCCGGATCCGGATAGTGCTCCGTGGCCAGCGCGATGCCGACGATCAGCGTGATCAGGTCGGCCGCGGTGACGCCGGGGGCCAGCGCGCCGTCCCGCGCGGCGCGGCGCAGCAGCGGGTCAGCCGCTTCTTCGAGTGCCGCCGAGCAACTGTTCTCGTGCACGGGGCCGTCGTAGGCGAGCGCGGTCGCCAGCCCCTTGGCGGAGACGGAGTAGGCGACGACGTCGCCGAGCCACTCCAGGAGGGCGCGCCTGCTGTCTCCCTGGTCGGCCAGCTCGCGTGCGCGACCGCACAGCGCCTCGATCCGGCTGTGGGAGACGGCCTCCAACAGCGCGCGGCGCGTGGGGAAGTGGCGGCGCACGGTCGCCGAGCCGACCCCGGCGGTGCGGGCGATCTGTTCCAGGGAGGCGTCCGCGCCGTGCGCCGCGACCTCTTCCTCGGCCACGGCGAGGATGCGCGTGTAGTTGCGTCGTGCGTCCGCGCGCCGGTGCTCGGGCATGGCGTGACCTCCGGGATTGATAAGTGGCGGGCCCCGCCGTATCGTAACCGAGCAGAAATGGCGGGCCCCGCCGTTTCATCGCGAGGAAGCCGAGGAAGCGCCATGTCCGCACACTTCGAGCACGCCGCCCCCGTCCTGGTCACCGGTGCCACCGGCAGGCAGGGCGGGGCCACCGCCCGCGCGCTGCTCGCGGCAGGGGTTCCCGTACGAGCCCTCGTACGCGATCCCTCCACCCACCGGGCGAAGGCCGTCGAGGCGTCCGGCGCCCACCTGGTCATCGGCGACCTCCACGACCGCGATGCGGTGATCCGGGCCGCCGAGGGCGCCCGCGCCGTCTTCTCCGTACAGATGCCAGAGGCCACCGCGGAAGGCTTCGACTTCGAGGGGGAGGTGGCCCAGGGCGTCAACCTCGTCGAGGGCGCGAAGGCGGCCGGAGTGCCGCAGTTCGTGCACACCTCCGTCTCCGGCGCCGGCCCGCACACCGAGGCTCCCGGCTGGGACGAGGGCCGATGGGCCGCGATGGAAGCCACCCTGGGTGCCAAGAGCGCGATTCAGGACCGGGTGCGCGCGGCCGGCTTCCCCCACTGGACGCTCCTCAAGCCGAGCTTCTTCATGGAGAACTTCCTCCCGTCCATGGGATTCCTCTTCCCGCGCGGCGTGGAGGGCGGCCTGGTGAGCGTGCTGAAGCCGGAGACCCGCCTGTCCGTGGTCGCGGTGGACGACATCGGCGCCGCGGCGGCCGCGGCCTTCACGACGCCGGAGCGGTTCGACGGGGTCGAGCTGGAGCTGGCGAGCGACTACCTGCCGATGACGGAGATCGCCGGGATCCTCTCCCGCGCCCTGGGCACGCGGCTGACCGCGCCGGACATGACCGAGCAGGAGGCCGTCGCCGCCGGAATGCCGCCGATGGGCGCGGGTCACGAGTGGTTGAACGTGGTCGGCCAACCGGCACGCGCGCAGTACGCGAGGGAGCTCGGCATTCCCCTCACGAGCTTCGAGGAGTGGGCGCGGGAGCACATGCGGGCGCCCGTGGGCTGAGTGCGTCAGGGGTGTTGGCGGCACGTACGGGGTTCCGTGCTCAACTCCCGTACGTGGAAGGCCTGTTCATGCGGCTAAGGTGCGCGGCGGCCCGCGTGCCTGCCCGGCGGTGAACGCAGTGGGCCGGCCGCGCGACCGGAGGAAACCGATCGCGCGGCCGGCCCGAAAGCTGGTGCGCTGCGGCGGTCAGCGGCTGTCAGCCGCTGAAGCCGGCGTGGTCGAAGCCGCCGTCCTTGTAGTTGCCGCTCGGGGAGCCGATGGAGGGGCCCTGGTCGGTGTTGGCGGTGTCGCCGGTGACGATGTCGGAGCCGTTGATCGCCGACCCGTCGTGGAAGCTGAGGCCGGGTTCGTCGTCGGCCGCGGCGGTACCGGCGGCGCCGAGTACGGCCGCCACGACCATGCCCGAAGCAGCGAGAGCAGTACGAATACGCATCAGTGCCTCCTGAAGCTCAGGTACATCAGTGCGAACCGACTGCCCTCAGTCGCCCCTCCGATGTGCCGCGCGCCGCCGCCCCACCCGGACGGCGGCGCCGCTTCATCCGCGCCGCCCCCGCCGGCTTGCCCTGAGGCGTACGGCCACGTAACGGGGCGGGAAGGGGGCAGGTCCGTCCATGACGGCTTCGCGTCGGAGGCGAGTCCTACGCGGGATGCGGGCCCTAGCTGTGCAGCTCCAGGTCGTCAGAGGTGGGGACCTGGTGGGGCACCTCTTCGGACACGTCGTTGACCGCCTCGTTGAGCGCGCCGTGCTCGTCCCCCTGCGGGTGCGGCGGAACGTCGGCTGGCGGGGGCACGTCGGCGAGCGCAGCGGCTGCGCTCCCGAGAACGGCGGCGGCGGCCAGGGCTGCCGCCGCGAGGACACTACGTGTGTGCATGAAGCCTCCTCAGGCTGTGACCGGCGAATGCGGCCAACGGTTCCCCCGGCGCGCCCCGCTGCGCGGCAGCCCGCGAAAGACCACTCGAACAGCAACCACAGCAAGCACCCACCGCGCGCTGATGGGGTGTCATGAGAGCGTCGGGAGCGGGCACTTGCGGGTTTCGTGCGCCCCCCCCGGATGGCCGTTCAGGGCTTCGGGAGCCGGGTGTACGAGGTCCCGTGACCCCCTCGTACGAGGTCCTCGTGCGACCCCCTCGTGCGACGCCCTGCCTCAGGCGGCGGGGCGGGCGCCCGGGGTGTGGCCGAAGGTGCGGCGGAAGACCTCGATGAAGGCGCTCGCCGAGGACCAGCCGCAGCGGTGCGCGACCGCGGTGACCGGGGTGCCGTCGGCCAGGAGGACCAGGGCGTGGTGCAGCCTGACCTGGGTGCGCCACTGGGGGTAGGTCAGCCCGAGTTCCGCGCGCAGGTGGCGGGAGAGTGTGCGGGCGCTCGCGCCGATCTGGCGGCCGAGCGCGTCGAGGGAGCGGTTGTCGGACGGGTCGGCGCGCAGGATGTCGTGCAGCTCCCTGAGCAGGGGAGATGTGGGGGCCGGCAGGTGCAGCGGCTGCTCGGGGGAGACCTTGAGCTGGTCGAGCATGACCGCGCGCAGGCGCAGTCGGGGCGGGCTCTCGTCGCCCGGCGTACGCGTGTAGGCCACGATCAGCTCGCGCAGCAGCGGGCTGACGGCGAGGACGGCCGGGGCCTCGAGCCCGAGCGGGTTCTCCGCCGCCGGCAACCCCACGAGGTGGAGGTCGAGTTCGCCGTGGGCCTGGTGGCGGTGGACGGATCCCGCCGGAATCCACAGCGCGCGGGTCGCGGGCGCGACCCAGGACCCCGCGTCGGTGGTCACGGCGATGGTGCCCTGGCTCGCGTACACGATCTGGTGGTCGTCATGCCGGTGCGCGTCGATCTCGCCGCCGGAGGCGAGGCGTTGGGTACGGGTCGGCGCGACGGGTTGGTGGCGGGACTGCCGACCGGGTCGGGGGTGGGGTTGGGGCTGGGGTCGGAGCCGGGGCGGCTGGCGGGAGTTCGGCATCGGTTGGCAATCTATCGAAAGCGGGACACCGTACGCGCCGCCCAGCATGAACGGGTGCTGAGAACCCCCTCGATCTCCCTGCTGGCCGTGGGCCACGCCTGCGTCGATATCTACCAGGGCGCCGTCGCGGCGCTCATCCCCTTCTTCGTGGCCGAACGCGACTACGGCTACGCCGTCGCCTCCGGCATCGTGCTCGCCGCCTCCCTCATCTCCTCGGTGGCTCAGCCGGTGTTCGGCCTGCTCACCGACCGGTGGGCGATGCCGTGGCTGCTACCGCTGAGCACGCTGCTGGGGGGCGCGGGCATCGCGCTGAGCGGCCTGAGCGGTTCGTACGGGCTCACGCTCGTCTTCGTCGCGGTCTCCGGGATCGGCGTCGCCGCCTACCACCCCGAATCCGCCCGCGTGGCGCGGTTGGCGAGCGGGGGCAGCCACCGCGCGATGAGCTGGTTCTCGCTCGGCGGGAACGTCGGCTTCGCGCTCGCTCCCCTCATGGTGTCGGCGGTGATAGGACACGGTTCGCTGCGCTGGACGCCGGTGCTGGTGCTGCCTGCGCTGGTGGGGGCGGTGCTGTGTGTGCCGGCGCTGCGGATGCTGGGTCGGCGCCGGGTCGACGCCTCCGCGTCCCGGGTCCTTGGGGCCGGCGACGACGTGGCCTCGTTCGTGAAGCTGTCCCTGGGCGTGGTCGCCCGCTCCGTCGTCTTCATCGGGCTGAGCACCTTTGTCTCCCTCTATGCGCGGCAGCGCGTGCAGGGCGGTGACGGCGCGGGGACCGCTGCCCTCTTCCTGCTGTTCCTGGGCGGGGCCGTGGGCTCGGTGCTGGGCGGCTCCCTGGCCCACCGCTTCGGCCGCGTACGAGTCTGCCGCCCGTCCTACCTGCTCTCGACCGCCGCCGTCGCCGGGGTGGTGTACGTACCGGGCCCGGCCATGTTCCTCTTCGTGACCCTCACCTCCGCGGGCCTGTACGTCCCCTTCTCCCTCCAAGTCACCCTCGGCCAGGACTATTTGCCGTCCCGCATGGGGACCGCGAGCGGCGTGACCCTCGGCCTCACGGTCAGCATCGGCGGCCTCGTAAGCCCGGTGCTGGGACGCGTGGCCGACACCACGACCCTCCAGACGGCCTTGACCCCGCTGATAGCCATGCCGGCCTTGAGCTGGCTCTTCTTCCGCGGGCTGCCTGAGCCGGCGGCGTACGAGCCTCAACTTGCGGTGGGGGAACGGCAGGAGGCGTAATGAGCTGGTTCCGCGTGCACCGGCGGCGGGACGTGTTCAGCTCTCCCGTTCCGTCTGCCCGGACAGTGCCGAGGTGAGGATCGCGTCGATCAGTTCGTCGTAGCTCCAGCCGAGGTGGGCGGTGAGCAGCACCAGGTCCGACCAGTCGGGGCACAGCCCAGGTGGCGAGTTGATCTCCAGGAGGTGGGGGCGGCCGTGCGCGTCGCCGCGCAGGTCGATGCGGCCGACGTCGCGGCAGCCGAGAAGCTTCCAGGCCGACAGCGCGCTCTCGGCGGCCTGCTGGGCTTCTCGGTCGTCGGCGAGGTGCCAGCCCAGATAGCCGGCTTCGGCGGTTCCGGCTCTTTTGACGGAGTACGAGTACAGGCCCTCCGCCTGTTCGCCGAGGCGGATGTCGAGCACGCCGAGAACGCGTGCCGCGGTTCCCGTGCCCAGGATTCCGACGCTGAATTCCCGCCCCGGCAAATAGTTTTCGACGAGGACGGGCTGGCGGAACGTAGACAAGAGGCCGGCGACGGCGCGCCGCAATTGCGCCGGATCGTGAGCGCGGCACCTCGCATCGATGCCCCTGCTGCTGTACTCGCCGACCGGCTTGGCGAATACCGGGTAGGAGAAGTCGTGTGACTCCAGCGCGGCGACGTCATCCACCACGTGAAAAGGGGCGGTGGGCAGGCCAGCGGCGCGCAGCATGTGCTTGGCCAGCGCCTTGTGCTGGATGAGGGTCGCGGTGAGCGGATCGGGGCCCACGCAGGGAATGCCGTACAGCCCCAGCAGCGAAGGCACTTCGGCCTCGCGGCCATAGGGGCCCTCGGTCAGATTGAGAACGGTGTCCCAGCGGTGCCCTGCGGCAAGTGCGGCGGCCAACTCCCGTACGTCGCCGAAGCGCTGGCCCGCGTAACCGAGCCGTCCCAAAGCGGCCATGACGGCGTCGGCGGCGAATTCATCCTCCGCCGCTGCCCCGTTCTCGTGCGCCAAGGGGTGGGGCTTGGGGCAACAGACCACTCCCACCCGCGCTTTCCGCGGCCCTGACCCCGTCGATTCCCGCCGAGCCATGACATCACCCTCAAAACGACCGTCACCGTCACGCTGTCCCCTTCGACTCGATGATTCCCGCCAGCAGCGTTCCCGCACGCAGCAGCGCGAGGGAGCGCTGGGTGATGGACTCCAGGCGGGTGTCGAGCGCGGTCAGGGAGTGGGTCACCTCGTTGAGGTCGCGGAGTGCGGTGATGGCCTTTTGTACGTCGGGGATGCGGTAGCCGGCGGCGCGGAGGGCCGCGGTGATGCGTGCCTCGCGGATGGCCGGGAGGGGGTAGCGGCGTGCTGTGCCCGCTCGTGTGGTGATCCGCTCGGGGACGATCAGACCCTCCTTCTCCCAGAAGCGGAGCGTGGAGGGCCTGACGCCCAGGGCCTGGGACAGCTCGGTGATGGTCATGGAGTCGGCTTCGGACGCGGGCTCGTCGACGTCGGCGTCGGCCTCGGCCTCGCTCCGGATGGACTCCAGCGCGGCGCGCGCCGCGAGGGCCTGTTCCCGCTCCTCGTTCAGCCGCGCATGGAAGCCGCAGATCAACGCCGCGCCCTCGGTAGGTGCCACGAGGCGGAGCTCCCGCATCGCCGCTCGCGCGTCGACGGGCCCCACGGCGTGCGCGAGGTCGCGGTAGGCGTGGAGGGCGCGGACATGCGCTCCGGAGAAGTGCCGGTACCCGTTGTCCGCCCTCGCCGCAGCGGGGATCACGCCCAACGCCTCCAGGTCACGCACCTGCTGCGCCGAGTAGCCCGACGCCGCCGCGACGGCAGCGGTGCTCATGGGGGTCGCCGCCTCGTCCACCCGGTCCATCTCAACCCTCCATAAGCACTTCAACCACACACTTGAACCATGAGTATGGACCGACTCCTCAACACCCTCCGCGGATTCGACGGCGTACTGGAACTGGCCCCCGCCGAGGGCAGCGCGTTCCCGGAGATCGCGTGGGGCGACCACTTCTTCTACTACGCCCCCGACGGCCAGGTACCGCAGCGCGAGCAGCCGTACGCCACGATCATCACGAAGAACTACCCGGGGGATGCCGCGAGCGACCTCGACCGGCCCGGCCGCTGGCGGCTGAACATTCACGTCGGTACGGAGACGTTCGCCGAGCTCACAGGGGAGAACCCGGGGGACGGGGCGGCGACGCCGTGGGATTACGCCGCCACCGACGCCGTCTTCCCGCACCCCGTCTACCGTGCGCAGGGCTGGGTGTCGATCATCAACCCCGACCCGAGCGCACACGCACCGGCCGCCCGCCTCCTGCGCCGGGCCCACGAGGACGCCAGGCGCAGGGCGGAACGGCGGAGTGCGGCGAGCCGGGCGGCCGGTGGTACGGATCCGGCCGCTGCTGGGTGATCAGCGACCGGTGCGGCGCCGGTAGTAGTGCACGGTCACCGCGCCCAGCAGCGGCCCCCAGGCGACCAGGGGCAGGTAGCAGGCGGTGAGGAGCGCCATGCCCCACGAGGTGATGTCCATCTCGGCGTGGAAGGTCGACCACACGAGCAGCACCCCGTAGACGCTGCAGGCGAGCGCGCCGAACGTCGCCGGGATGACCGCGGCACGTACGGCTACGGTCCGGCCGCCGACGTACGGCATCCAGCGCGGCCACACCTCGCCCCACCGCCGTACCAGCCCGAGCGTCAGAAAGGCCAGGCCCTCCTGGCCCAGGGACAGCAGGGGCAGCGCGACCACGCCCCAGCCGGGCAGGAGCATCGCCTCGTACTCGGACTGCCCGAGCCCGAGCGGTACGCCCACCACGACGGCGATCCGCCACAGCGACGAGGGCAGAGAGGCCCAGACGACCGCCGCTGCCGCCCACCGCGCCCAGTCCGGTACGCCGGGAACGGTGCGGCTCGCGGCGCGGCCGGGGCCGGATAGGTGACGCCCGGGGGCGGGGTTACGGGTGGGGGCACTGTCCGAGCCGGGGATGGTTGCAGGCACGCGGCACACTCCTCGATCTGCGGCGACACGGGTGTCGTGCGATGCCCTGATGCTCGCGCAGGTCCCGCGGCGCCGCGTCCGGCCCGGGCATGAACGCCGGTCGGCCCTACGGCGTAAGCGCGGCGCGCGCCGCGTCAGTCCCCAGGGGTACGGGGCAGCGCGGACCGCACCGTGGGCCCCGGCGTTCCTTGGAGGGCCCCCTTCTGTGAGTGGGCGCTGACCAGCGGGATTTCGCCGGCTTGTCGGACGGCGCGCTTGGGTGGGTCACGTACGCCGTCACGCTGGGCTCTGGAGCGCGGGGGAGGCCGACGGCCGGATGTGGCGCCGACTCTGGGGTATGGCGCCGATGTTGCTTCCCTAGCCGCGCCGCCCTCCCTAGGTTGCTGACCACGAGAGGTGCGCCCCGGGGCCACTGCCGGGACGCGCACCCTCACGCGCCGACACCCACCGCCCCCACCCCCACGGAGCCCCCATGATCGAGTCCTCGCCCCCGTACGCGCCTGCCCAAGACGCAGCCCTGCGCGCCGAGTTGACCGCGGCCGCGCAGCGGGTCGTGCCGTTGCTGGCCGGGCACGCCGAGGAGGGGGAACGGTTGCGCCGGGTCCCGGATCAAGCCGTCGACGCGTTGCGCGAGGCGGGGATGTTGCGCCTCGGCACCCCTCGCGCGCTCGGCGGCCCCGGCGCCGGCGTACGTACCTGCATGGAGGTGAGTGCCGAACTGGCCCGCGGCGACGGTTCCGCCGCCTGGATCGCGATCATCTTCGCGGGCGGCGGTGTCATCGCGTCGATGCTGGAGGCCCCGGCGCGCGAGGAGATCTGGGGGCAGGACCCGGACGCCAGAGTGGCCGCTTCCCTGACCCCGTCCGGCACGGGAACAGGCACAGGCACCGCGGACGGCGACCTCGTCATCTCGGGCCGCTGGAACTGGACTTCGGGCATCGACCACGCCCGGTGGGTGATCCTGGCCCTCGCCCCGGGCGCGGCGGACGAGGCGCCCCGGCTCGCCGTGGTGCCGACCGGCGAGGTGGCCGTCGAGGACACCTGGCACGTGGCGGGCATGGCGGGTACCGGCAGCAGCACCGTGGTGGCTGACCGCGTACGCGTACCGGCTCACCGCATACTCGACCTGAACAGCGTGCTGACCGGCGCCTATGCCTCCCGCCACCCGGACGAGCCGCTGATCGCCGGCGCGGTCGCCTCGGTGCTCTCGCTCACGGTCGTCGCGCCCCTGCTCGGCATGGCCCGCGGCGCCCTCGACCTGACCCTGGATACCGCGGCACGCAAGCCCATGTCCCTGAGCACGTACGAACGCCTGGCGGACGCCCCGAGCGTCCAACTCGCCGCCGCCGACGCCGCGTCCCTCATCGACACCGCCCACCTGCACGCCTACCGCGCGGCCGACGACCTCGACCGCGCCTGCGCCGAGGGCAGGCACCTCACGGTCGCGGAACGCGCCCGGGTCCGCATGGACACCGGGGTCACCGCGGTCCGCAGCCGCGAGGCGGTGGACCGCCTGGTCTCGGTCGCGGGCGGAAGCGGCTTCGCCCTGGCCAACCCCCTCCAACGGATCTGGCGCGACCTGGGCGTCGCCTCCCGCCACGGCGTCGTCAACCCCGACCTGGCCCGGGAGATCTACGGCCGGAGCCTGCTGGGCATCGCCGACCAGCCCACCTTCATGATCTGACCCGGGTCATCGGAGGCTGCGGCTGCGGTTGGTGCCGCCGGCTTCGCGAATCCCGCAGCGCAACGCCGCACGCGTCGGTCGCCGACGCCGGAGCTATTCGGTGATCGTCACGCAGGGCAGACCGACGCTCTCGCCGCCGCGGAAGCCCTCCGCGCACAGCCTGGTGCCCGCCGGGAAGTGGCGTTGCGGGTAGGCCTGATCGCGGTAGGTCCGGAACTTGGCGACGTCCTCGACCTTGGTGTCGGCGCTCCAGCCGTCGGTGGTCCACACGCGTGCGGAAATGCGGTTCGGCTGGTTGGTGTTGACGACCGAGACCTCCACCCTGCCCAGGTAGGTGCCGTGGTCATAGGTCTCGATGCAGACGGAGTTGTTGCACCACTTGCCCTCAGCCGCCGCGGGCGGCCCAGCGGCGAGGACGGTGGCGACGGCCGCGGAGGCAGCCCCGACAACTGTGACAATCTTCCGAGTCGTGGTCATGGCTGACTCAACGACCGCGCCGAGCCCTTGTCACGTGGAGTGCGGCTGGAGGGGTGGTGGCCTCGTACGAGGGAGGCGCGGCACACGTGGCGCGGAGGCGCGAACCGGAGATGCGCGGCGGAGGCGCCGGAGTTCGTCCCCGCGCGACACCCCCTAGGACCGTCGCGGCTGGTTGAAATGGAGCCACGCCGTGAGGGCGGCCTGGAGCTGGACGACCTGGGGGTAGTCCAAGTCCTCGCCGGCACGCCCGGCGTGCAGGCGCACCGCGTCCGGGGTGATGGTGTAGCCGAGGGGACCGCGGAGACGGGCGTCGAGCTGCTCTCCGCGGGTCAGAGCGCGCAGCGCGTGCGCGACCAGGGGCGGCACGGAGGCGGACTTGGACGGTGGGGCCGGGCGTGGGGGCCGGGTCGGGAGGCCGATGGCGTCGTAGAAGTCCCGGATGGCCGACTGCAGTTCGCGGGGCGCGGCGGGCGCGGCGTCGGTGAAGGCGTCGATGAGCTCCGGATACGGCTGCGGGGCATCGGGGCCGTACGGGCGCCTGGCCAGCGGTGGCTCCTCCAGGTCCAGCCGGATGCTGGCCGGCGGGATCAGGACGCGCGTGTGCCCCGCGCGCAGGGCCTTGTCGTGCGAGCGGCGGAGGGCGGCGATGTGGGTGCGCACGGGGTGCTCGCCGGTGGGTACGCGGGGTCTGGAACAGGTGCCGCGGTGGCCGTAGACCCCGTGCGCGTGGTGGAGCAGGCCGTTCTCGGTCACCAGCAGCGTGGTCTGGCGGCTGCGCGTATCGTCCCCGAGCCGGAAGCCCACCACGGTCGTCGGCATCAGTTTCCCTTCCGAAGCTTCCGAAGACCCGCTCGTCCCTTGTGCGTCTTGTGCGTCGAAGGTTAGAGCGGTTCGGCCGCGCTTACGGGGCGATTCCCCGGAACCCCGCGAAGGGGTGAAGGACGTTCCCGGGCGGGTGTTGTTGGCGGTACCCGCCTCGGGTGTCCAGGCCCAGCGACGGCGACGGCCGCGCCCGGCAGGGTGCCTAGCGTCGGCGAACGGGCCGACGAGCCATCCGCCTCACCCACCGGGGGACCCCATGACGGAAACCTTCGCGCGGCGCCTAACCGGCCTCGCGGGCATCGCCGCCGCGGCCGCGCTGATCGTCGAAGTGCCGCTGTACTTCCTCTACTCGGGCCCGCCGCCGGACGCGAACGTGCTGGTCAGGCTCCTGCTCGGCATCCTCGCCCTCGTCTGCGTGCTCGTGTTCGTGACGGTGCTGCGCGAACTGGTCAGGCGGGTGAGCCCCGCGTACGAGTGGGCCGGCTCGATCGCGTTCACCGCGGGTCTCGTGTACGCGACGATCACCCTGGTCTCCAGCGGTCTGGAGGCCGGCGCCGTCATCGCCGCCGACCACCGGATCGATCCGACCATCGCGGTCAGCGGCACCTACATCCTCTACGGGACGATCTCCCGCCTGCTGCTCGCGCTGTTCCTGACCGCGGTGGGCTTCCTCGTCTTCCGTACGCGCCTGCTGCCGCGCTGGACCGGCCGCTCGGCCTTCGTCCTGGCAGGCATCAACCTGGCCTTCGTACCGTCCCTGTTCTTCGGCAACACCCCCGCGCACTTCTACGCGGCCAACGGCTGGGGCACCACCGCGCTGATGGGCGCGCTGTTCAGCTACTGGCTGCTGGCGGTGGGCATCTCCGCATATCGCAGCGCCGCGCGGACCGCTCCGATGCGGGAGCCGGTGACGCGGATCTGAGCCGGGAGGCCCGATGTCAGTGCCGGGTGAGAGGGTCAGGTGTGCGCTCACTTCGGGCGCCGGCTCGCAGGGGGAACGCCATGGCCATCGACACCGTGCTCTTCGACCTCGACGACACGCTGTGCGACCAGCGCGGCGCCCGGCGGCGCGCGCAGGAGAGAGCCGGAGCGCGGCTGCGGGAGTACGGGATCGAGCGTACGGAGGTCTTCTGGCGGGAGTTCGAGGAGCATGAGCCGCCGCTGTTCAAGGAGTTCGCCGAGGGGCGGATCAGCAAGGAGGCGTACCGGATCGGGCGGTTCTCGCGCATCGTGGCCGCGCATGTCGCCGACCCAGGCCCAGGTGCCGGCCCCGACCCCGGCCTCGTCCAGCGGATCTCCGCCGAGCTGAACGCGCTCTTCCTCGACAGCGCCAACTCGGACATCGACCTTTTCGATGACGTACTGCCCACGCTCACGACGCTGGAGCGGCAAGGGATCCGCAGCGCCCTGTTCACCAACGGGCCCTCCGACGGGCAGCGGCGCAAGATCCGGGCGCTGGGGCTCGACCGGCACCTACCGCACCTCTCCCTCTTCATCAGCGAGGAACTCGGTCACGCCAAGCCGGCGCGGGAGGCGTTCGGCGCCGTGCTCGCGGCGTTGTCGGCGAGTCCCGAGTGCACGCTCATGGTGGGCGATTCGCCGGAGACGGACATCGCGGGGGCGCGGGCCTCGGGGCTGGCCGCGGTGCTGTTGGACCGCGGAGGCCGAGCCCGGGAGGAGGGAGCTGCCGAAGTGCCGTGCGCCATCCGCTCGTTGGACGAGCTGCTCCCTCACCTCACCTCACTTCGCGCCGGTAGACCTGGCGTGAGCCGCCCTCCGGGCCCGGGTCGGCGGGCTCGGCCGGGGTGAAGCCGAGGTTCTCGTAGAAGGCGCGTGCTCCGCTGGCGACGGCGCCCGGGTGGTCGGGCCCGAAGGTGATCACCTCGATGCGGCGTGGGCCGTGCACGAACCTGTGTGTCGCCTCCGCCAGCAACGTACGGCCGATGCGCCGTGCTGGCCCACGGCGCGCTCGAAACCGGGAACCCCCACCATCGGGCCGAACCATTGGGGCAACGCGTTCTGCGTCGAGCGCAGCGCGGGAGAGCGGGTGAAGGGCTGAACCGAGGAGCCGCGGAGCGGGGGCGGCCCGTTCGCCGTCACTCGGCCGACGGCAGATGGATCAACCCCGCCTCCGTGGAGCGGAATCCGCAGGCGTCGAAGTAGAAGCGCCCCAGCCCCGCCTCGAAGTCCACGTGCAGCCACTCGCAGCCCGCCGCCCGCGCGTGGGCGACCGCGTGGCGGACCACGGTGGTGGCGATGCCGCGGTGCTGATGTGTGCCGCGCGTCTTGGTGTCGAGGAGGAAGGCGTCGTCGCCGCCGTCCCAGGCCACGTTCACGAAGCCGACCAGGAGCCCTTCGCCGTCGCGCGCGGCGACCCAGCCCAGGCTGTGCTGCCGGATCCGCGGCCACCAGCCCTCGACGGCATGGCCGCCGTGTGACCGTACGAGGCCGACCATCTCCTCGTCGGTGAGGGTGCCGCGCCATGTGCAGGTGATCGTCTCGCTCATCGGGCCAGCATCCCTCAACTGGCGGCCCAGCGCCGCGCGTTGATGCCCGGCGCCGAACTCAGGCAACGGACCCGCATCAATAAATCAGATCACTCTCAACAGAAACATATGTTCGACAGAAGTGCGGGTGCGGCTGAGGATGTTGCGTGCGAGAGCGCAGGCGCCGCGACTCCGGGATGGACTACCGCCTGAGTGGAGGCACACATGCCGGCTGACATGCCGAGTGGAGAAACCGAAGTCGAGGTCGACAAGGCCGACGTCCAGGGAACGGACGTCGAGGAGACCGACGTCGTCGTTGTCGGCGCCGGGCAGTCCGGCGTGGCGATGAGCGAGCACCTGCGGGACCAGGGCATACCGCACCTCGTACTGGAGCGGCACCGCATCGCCGAGCGCTGGCGCTCGGAGCGCTGGGACTCCCTGGTCGCGAACGGGCCCGCGTGGCACGACCGGTTCCCCGGGCTGGAGTTCCCCGACGTGGACCCCGACGGCTTCGCCTCCAAGGAGCAGGTCGCCGACTACTTCGTCGCGTACGCGGAGAAGATCGGCGCTCCCGTCCGCACCGGCGTCGAGGTGACCTCGGTGCGCCGGCACAGCGGACGGCCCGGCTTCCGGGTGGAGACCTCCCAGGGGTCGATCGACGCGCGCTTCGTGGTCTCGGCGACGGGGCCGTTCCAGCGGCCCGTGATCCCGCCGATCGTCCCCGGGGGAGCGGTCGCCGAGCAGATCCACTCCAGCAACTACCGCAATCCGCGGCAGCTTCCCGAGGGTGCGGTGCTCGTGGTGGGCGCGGGCTCCTCGGGCGTGCAGATCGCCGATGAGCTGCGCCGTTCAGGACGGCGCGTCTTCCTCTCCGTCGGCCCGCACGACCGCCCGCCCCGGCAGTACCGCGGCCGCGACTTCTGCTGGTGGCTCGGCGTGCTCGGCCGCTGGGACGCCGAGACCCCGCCCGAGGGCGCCGCACACGTCACCATCGCGGTCAGCGGCGCGCGCGGCGGGCACACCGTGGACTTCCGCGCGCTGGCGGCCAGCGGCATCGAACTCCTCGGCATGACGGCCTCGTACGAGGACGGCGTACTGCACTTCGCGCCCGACCTCGCCGACAACATCGCGGGCGGCGACGAGAAGTACCTCGAACTCCTGCGGGCCGCCGACGCGTACGTCGAGGCGAACGGGCTCGACCTCCCCGAGGAGCCGCAGGCCCACATCCTCGGCCCTGACCCGGAGTGCGCGACCGACCCGCGGCTGGAGCTCGACCTCGCGGAGGCCGGGGTCACCTCGATCGTGTGGGCCACGGGCTTCGCCGCCGACTACGGCTGGCTGCAGGTCGACGCGTTCGACGAGAAGGGGCGCCCCGACCAGCGGCGCGGGATCTCCTCCGAGCCCGGCGTCTACTTCCTCGGCCTGCCCTGGCTCTCGCGCCGCGGCTCCAGCTTCATCTGGGGTGTGTGGCACGACGCGCGGCACGTCGCCGACCACATCGCGACGCGGCGCGGCTATCTCGCGTACGGGGCCGAGCACGGGACCGCCGAGGGGGCCGGCGACGCAACCGGCGACCCGGCCGCCGGCCAGCGCAGCACCGTACCCGCACCGCAGTAGACGGCAACGCAGCACAACCGAGGAGCAGTTGATGACCTCCACCAGCGACGGCCCCCGGGCCAAGCCCCCCATCACCGCGGGCGGCCACACCCGCATCCGGCCCTTCAACACCCGCGACACCTACCCCGAGCAGAACCTCGACAACGACCTGTGCCAGGCCGTCGTCGCGAACGGGACCGTCTACGTACGCGGGCAGATCGGCCAGGACCTCGACACCAGCGAATCGGTCGGCATCGGCGACGCCGAGGCGCAGGCCGAACGGGCCATGGCCAACATCAAGATGCTGCTCGAGGAGTCGGGCAGCCGGATGGAACACCTGGTCAAGCTGACGATCTACCTGATCGACCCGCGCTACCGCGAGGCCGTCTACCGCACCGTGGGCCGCTGGACCAAGGGCGTGCACCCCATCTCCACCGGCCTCGTGGTCTCGGCGCTGGCCCGCCCGGAGTGGCTGTGCGAGATCGACGCGGTCGCCGTGATCCCGGACAACGCCGAGGAGGAGCAGGCATGACATTCTCCCTGATCGCCCGCGACGGCGAGCGGTTCGGCATGGCGGTCAGCTCGTCGAGCCCCGCCGTCGCCGCACGCTGCGCCCACCTGAAGCCCGGCGTCGGCGCCGCGGCCTCGCAGAACATCACCGACCCGACGCTGGGCACGAGCCTGCTGGCCGGGCTCGCCGAGCACGGCGAAGCGGAACGCGCCCTTGCGGAGGTCACCGGCGCCGCCCGGTACGCGAAGACCATCGAGTACCGCCAGCTCACCGTGCTCGGCCGCACGGGGCCCGGGTTCGCCTACAGCGGCCCGCACACGCTGGGCACCCACGCCTCGGCCACCGCCGACGGCGCGGTCGCGGCGGGCAACATGCTCTCCGGCCAACACATCCCCGGCGTTCTCCTGGAGGCGTTCGCCGACGCGGAGGGGGAGTTGGAGGAGCGGCTGATCACCGCCATGCAGGCCGCGGTCGCCGCGGGCGGCGAGGAGGGGCCCGTGCACTCAGCGGGCCTGTCCGTCGTCGCCGACGTGGACTGGCGGGTCACCGACCTGCGGGTGGACTGGGCCGACGACCCCATCGACCGGCTCGCCGACCTCGTACAGGTCTGGCTGCCGCAGCGCGACGACTACGTGACCCGCGGCCTGGACCCCGCCACCTCGCCCTCGTACGGCGTTCCGGGCGACGAGCGGTGAGTGCGGGGACGGAGATGAGCACGCCGACGGGGACGGAGATGAGCACGCCGACGGAGACGCACCCGCTCAAGGAGACGCACCCGCTCAAGGAGGCGGCGCGGCGGGCCGTCGACCGCCGCGCCGAGGAACTGATCGCCCTGTCCGAGCGGCTGCACGCGGACCCGGAGACCGCCTGGGAGGAGCACAGGGCGGCGGCCGCGGTACCGGAGTTGCTGGAGCGTGCAGGCTTCGAGGTCACCCCCTCCTACCTCGGTCTGGAGACGGCCTTCCTGGCCCGCTTCGGGAGCGGGCCCACACGCATCGCGCTGTGCGCCGAGTACGACGCGCTGCCCGGGCTCGGCCACGCCTGCGGGCACAACCTGATCGCGGCCGGCTCGGTCGGTGCCGCACTGGGCCTCGCGGCGGTGGCCGACGAGGCCGGGCTGACCGTGGAGGTGTACGGCACACCGGCCGAGGAGGGCGGCGGGGGCAAGATCGAGATGCTCGACCGCGGCGCCTTCGCCGGGGTCGACCTCGCGATGATGGCGCACCCGGCGCCCGTGGACGTCGCCGAGGCCCGGCCCTTCGCGGTCAGCCACTCGAAGGTGTCCTACACCGGCAAGTCCGCACACGCCGCCGCCTACCCGGAGGCGGGGGTCAACGCGGCCGACGCCTTCACCGTCGCGCAGGTCGCCATCGGACTGCTGCGCCAGCAACTGCCCTCCTCGGTTCGGGTGCACGGCGTGGTCACGCACGCGGGGGACGCCCCCAACGCCATCCCCGAGCGCGCGAGCGGCCGGTGGTACGTACGCGCCGAGAGCCTGGCCGAACTCGCCGCGCTGGAACCGCGCGTGACCAGGGCCTTCGAGGCCGGCGCGCTGGCGACCGGCTGCGACCTGGAGATCGAGCCTGAGAGCAAGCCGTACGCGGAATTCCGCGCGGACGAGACGGCGCTGGCCCACTACCGCGCCAACGCCCTCGCGCTGGGGCGGGAGTTCGCGCCGCCGGGGCAGGCCGACCGGATGAACCGCGCCTCCACCGACATGGGCAACGTCTCGCAGGTGGTCCCGGCCATCCACCCCTACATCGGCATCGGCTCCCTGCCCGCCACCAACCACCAGCACGAGTTCGCCGCGTACTGCGTGGGCGGGACGGCGCAGCGCGCGCTGCTCGACGGGGCGATCGGTCTGGCCTGGACGGGCGTGGACCGCGGTACCGCGGTGGGAGCCGTCTGATGCGCGGGCGCGGCCGCCGCCGCGCGCCGGACCCGGCGGCGGCCGCGCCCGTCCACACCGGCGAGGCGACAGGCCCCGCCCCCTTCTTACGAGGAGAGCCCCCCACCCCCGCACACCCCGGCCGGCCCCCCCCCCCCCACCCCGGGGTGGCGCATGCGCGCC
>NZ_JBCFOK010000013.1:0-248836 GCF_039605595.1 Streptomyces odontomachicola | reverse complement strand
CCGGTGGGCGGGCCCGCCCCGGCCCCTCTGGCCCGGCACGGGGGGCCGGGCCCGGGGGCCGGGGCCGGGGGGCCGCCGTTCGGCCGTGGTGCGGGCCGCGCCATGCGGGCCCTGCCGTAGCGGGCCGCCGCTCACCAGGCGGTGCGGGCGTCCTCGTTGGGCAGCAGCACCCACAGCGCCAGATAGACCAGGAACTGCGGTCCCGGCAGCAGGCAGGACAGCACGAAGAGCAGCCGCACGGTGTTCGGCTTCATGCCGAAGCGGCGGGCCAGACCGGCGCACACGCCACCGATCATGCGGTTGTCCCGGGGGCGGGCAAGTGCGGTCATCCCGTCGTCTCCTTCGTTTCGCCGGAGGACCGCCGCGGCGGCGGCCCGATGACTCCACGCTAGGAAAAACGGCACGTCCCGGACATCGGACTACGGGGCGATCCCGACCCTGGGAGCTCTCCGGGGCGAACCCTGAGGGGTTTCCTCCCTGCGTACGACCCCGCTCCGCCCACGGTCGTACGCGGCGCCCGCGCGGGCCGCGCCCCGGCCGCCGCGGCGCGGGTCCCCGCTGCGCACCCCGTCGCCCTGCGCGCGCTCCCTGCGCAGCAGCAGCCGCCGCAGGAGCGGGTAGAGGAGCAGCCCGGCCAGGGCCACGCCCGCGGTGTTCAGCAGCACGTCGTCGATGTCCGCGACCCGGCCCGGCACTCCCGACTGCACCAGCGCGATGCCCAGCGAGACCAGCCCGCCCGCGACCGTGCTGCGGGCCCAGGTGGCGGGCAGCGGACGGTGCAGCCGGCCGCAGACCAGCGGCCACAGCACCCCGACCGGCGCGAGCAGCGCCAGCCCGCCGCCGATCGAGACCAGCGCCGACCAGGGGTCGCCCGCCAGGTCGGCGCGGATGCTCGCGAAGGGCCGCAGATTCGCCGGCGCGACCCAGGGCACGGACAGCGGACGCAGCGTCAGCCAGGCGACGAGGAGCATATGGGCGCTCAGCAGGACGAGTCCCGTGGCGCGGATACGAGGAGCGGTGGCCGGTGTGCCACCGCGGTCAAGGCGCTGCACGCGGGGGAGGACGTCCACATCCGGCGCCGCGGTTCCGGCCCTTTCGTCACGTGTGTACGGACCATTGCCGCAGCCGTTCCCGTACGGGTTCCAGTACGGGGTCCCGTACGGGTTCCGGCGCGGGCTCCCGTACGGGGCTCCGTACGGGGCGCCTCTGCCCTCCTCGCTCACCACTCCCCGCTCCTCAGACCCGGTTTCCCGCGGTCGCGGCGGCCTCGGGGCTGGTGCGCAGCGCCGTGCCGCACTCGAAGCGCTGCGGACGCTCCTTGGCGTCGGCCGGACCGCCCAGCGTGACCGCCTCGTTGGCGTCGGCCGCCGCGGTGTCCGCGTACGTGCACACGAGCTGCGCCACGGCGAAGGAGCGCAGGTCGTCCAGGGGACGGCTCAGCCGCAGGGTCTCCGAGGGGTCGCCGGGCGCGGGCCCCGAGACGGTGAGGTCGCGCGGCACGTCGGTCTCGAAGCCGGCCGTCCGCTCGTCCTCCGAGGGGGCGCGCTGGAGCTCCTGGAGCAGCGCGCGGGCCATCGTCAGCCGCCCGCCGCCCGGCCCCTTGTCCGGGATGTCCACGCGGCGCTCCACGGGCGACACCCGGGAGCCGCACACCAGGAACACCCGCATCGCGGGGCGGGCCTGCGCCTTGTCGGCACCGTCCGGGCCCTTCTCCTCGCCGGGCAGCACACAGCCGACCCGGGAGGGCGCGGAGCCCGCGTCCACGGGTACGGAGGTGGCGCGGATGCCGCAGCCCGAGGCCAGCAGCGCGAAGGCGCCGGCCATGCCGAGGGCGAGCGCGGTGCGCCAACGGCGGCTCTGCGCGGGCCGGTTCATCGGTCACCCTCCCGGCCCCGGCCCTCGCCAGGACCCTCCCGGCCCCGGCCCTCGCCAGGACCCTCCCGGCCGTCGTCCCGGTCCTGGTCCCGGTCCCGTTCCTGGTCCCGGCCGTCGTCCCGGTCCTCTACCCGGCCCCGGACCCCGCCGTCCTCGCCGTCCTCCCGGTCCTCCGCGTTCGCCGGGCCGCGGCCGCTGCGGTCCTCCTCCTCGTACTCCTCGGGGGACATGCCGCTCGCGTCCCTCGGGAGCCGCAGGGTGAAGACCGCGCCGGCCTCCTCGCCGGGCGCGTTGCGCGCGGTGATCAGGCCGCCGTGGATGCGCGCGTTCTCCTGCGCGATGGACAGGCCCAGGCCGCTGCCCTCCGAGCGCGGCCGCGAGGCGCTGGCCTTGTAGAAGCGGTCGAAGACGTGCGGCAGCACCTGCTCGGGCACGCCGGGGCCGCGGTCGGCGACCTCGATCACCAGGGTGTCGCCGCCGTTCCCGTCCGGCTCGGTGCGCACCGAGACCCGTACGGGAGAACCCCCGTGCTTCAGCGCGTTCCCGATCAGGTTCGCCAGGATCACATCGAGCCGCCGCGGGTCGAGGCGGGCCATCGTGCCGCGGTCCGCGTCCAGTTCGACCGCGTCCAGCCAGGCGCGCGCGTCGATGCAGGCCGTCACCTGGTCCGCCACGTCCACGTCGTCGAGCACCAGCTTCGCGGTGCCCGCGTCGAAGCGGGTGACCTCCATCAGGTTCTCCACCAGGTTGTTCAGCCGCCGCGTCTCGCTGACCACGAGCTGCACGGCGGGCGCGACCATCGGGTCGAGGCTCTCCTGCTCCTCCTCCAGCACCTCGGTCACCGCCGAGATCGCCGTCATCGGCGTGCGCAGCTCGTGCGACATGTCGGCGACGAACCGGCGGCTGGACTCCTCGCGGGCGCTCAGCTCCGCGACCCGCTCCTCGAGCCGGGACGCGGTCTCGTTGAACGTGCGGGAGAGCTCGGCCAGTTCGTCCGTACCCGACACCTCGAGGCGGGTGTCCAGCTTGCCCTCGCCGAGCTGCCGCGCGGCGTTCCCGAGGCGGCGTACGGGCCGCAGCACGGTGCCGGCAGCGGCCTGCGCCAGCAGCATCGCGCCGATCAGCGCGAGCCCGGTGGCGATGCCCAGCGACCAGGCGAGGGAGTTGAGGTCGTCGCGCTCGGGCGAGAGCGACTTGAGCATGTAGCCGGAGGGCGTCGCGCCGTCGCCGATCAGCTTGGCGCCGCCGACCAGGTACGGCTCGTCGCCCTCCTTGGTGATCCGCTGCCAGTACAGGTGGTACGGATACGGGTTGCCGTCGTCCACCGGGCGCTTCTTGCCGACCGCCTCGCGCAGCGTGCCCGGCACGTCCCGGGTGGTGAAGTGGTCCGGGTCGGAGGCCGCCGTGCAGGGGTCGCCGTTGGCGTCCTGGCCGAGCAGCACGACCTGGTAGTTCTGCGTGGTCGTGTTGGCCATCTTGCCCGCGGTCTCGCGCAGTTGCTCGCAGTCGTACGTACGCGGCAGGCTCCCCGCGTTGTCCTCCATGGACTTGCGGAAGTCGTTGAGCGCGGCGTTCTGCGCGCGGGTCAGCACCGCGTCGCGGTTGAGCCAGTACGCGATGCCCGAGGCCGAGACCGCCGCGGTGAGCGCCACCAGAGCGAACACCACGACGAGCCGCAGCCGCAGGGTGGGCAGCGCCCCGGTGAGCCAGTCCCGCAGCCGTCCCCGGCGCGGCTCCTGCTCCTCCCCGGCGCCCTCGCCCGGGCCGTCCTCCGTGCTCTGCTGCGGCGCCTGGGTCACTGCGGGGTGTCCAGCCGGTACCCGACGCCGCGCACCGTACGGATCAGCTTGGGCGAGGAGGGCACGTCCTCGACCTTCGCGCGCAGCCGCTGCACACAGGCGTCGACCAGCCGCGAGTCGCCCAGGTAGTCGTGCTCCCACACCAGCCGCAGGAGCTGCTGTCTGGACAGCGCCTGCCCCGGCCGTCTGCTGAGCTCCAGCAGCAACCGCAGCTCGGTCGGGGTGAGTTGGAGGTCCTCGCCGTCCTTGGTGACGGTCATCGCGGAGCGGTCGATCACCACGCTGCCGAACACCGCCGCGTCGTTCGACTCCCGCTCGCCGCGCCGCATCACCGCGCGGATGCGGGCGTCCAGCACCCTCCCCTGCACGGGCTTGACCACATAGTCGTCAGCGCCCGACTCCAGGCCGACCACCACGTCGATGTCGTCGCTGCGCGCGGTCAGCAGGATGATCGGGAGCTGGTCGGTGCGCCGGATGCGGCGGCACACCTCGAAGCCGTCGATGCCGGGCAGCATCACATCCAGCACGATCAGATCCGGCCGCTGTTCACGCAGCAGTTTGAGCCCGTCCTCGCCGGTGGCGGCGGTCACCACGCGATGGCCCTGACGGGTCAGACCCATCTCCAGGGCGGTACGGACAGCGTCATCGTCCTCGATCAGCAACAGGAAAGGCACGCGCGCCATTCTGGCCCATGGCGGCCGCGGACTTCGACGCGGACCGGCCCCCGCGACGGCGACCCGCGGACGGCGCGGCGGCTGTGACACCCCTGTGACAGTCGGGGGACCTCGCCATGAAACTGGCCCGGCAGTGTGTAGGTCATCAAGCAAGCGACCGGGTTGGCCTCAGAAGGGGGCGCGAGAATGAACACGCTGCTCAGCACCAAGACGAACGCAGTCATTCACACGCGTCTGCACGTCCCTTCGGTTCCCGCATCCGCGGAATCCTCTTCGACGGTGCAGGGAACGAACGGCCACGGCACCCGGTTCACCGAGAAGTCCGGTGCCGCAGGGACGCGGGGGTGTGCCCGCGGCACCGGTCGCAAGCGTCCGCAGCACCTCGGTGCGGTGGAGGGCCTTCGGGGAGAGGGCCGGGGGGAGACGCAGGCGTCCGGCGAGGACACGGGGGAGCGGCAGCAGCACGCGGCGGTGCCCGAGCAGGGCGGCGCCGAGGCGGCCTTCACCGCCTATGTGCAAGAGCGCCGCGCCTCGCTGTACGCCACCGCGTACCACCTGACCGGGGACCGTTACGAGGCCGAGGACCTGCTCCAGAGCGCGCTGTTCTCCACGTACCGCGCCTGGGACCGGATCAGCGACAAGGCGGCCGTCGGCGGCTACCTGCGGCGCACCATGACCAACCTGCACATCAGCGCGTGGCGCCGGCGGAAGCTGAACGAGTACCCGACGGAGGAGCTGCCGGAGACGGCGCACGACCAGGACGCGATGCGCGGCACCGAGCTGCGCGCCGTGCTCTGGCAGGCGCTGGCCCGGCTGCCCGAGCTGCAGCGCACGATGCTGGTGCTGCGCTACTACGAGGGCCGCACCGACCCGGAGATCGCGGACACCCTCAACATCAGCGTCGGCACCGTGAAGAGCAGCATCTGGCGCTCGCTGCGGCGGCTGCGCGAGGACGAGGTGCTCAGCTTCGGCAAGGACGTCGAGGAGTCCTTCGGCGAACTGGTCGCCTGAGGCCCGAGGGCCACGGGCGACCGGGCGGGGGAGACGACGGGGGAAGACGGGGAGAGGAAACGGGGGTCACGGGGGAACCCACGGGGGATCAGGGGTCCATCGGGGGACGGGCCTGGGGGTACGGGGGAAACACGGGGGAGCCGGAGCGGTTCCGGTCGGCCGGGGGGTCCGACTGGAACCGCTCCTTTTTGCGCGTTCCGGTCCGTGCGCTCCGGGGCTCTAGCGCCCGGTGCGTCCGTACGGCCTCGTACCGTCCACTGCCGCCGGGGCGCCGGAGCGCAGCCTGTCCACCCGCGCCGCCGCCTCGTCGCGGCCGCAGGGGTGCGCGCCCAGCGCGCGGTGGCGCTCCACGATCCCGGCCTCGGCGCGCAGCAGCCGCCAGCCGCGGCGGAGCAGGAACGGTACGGATTTGCGGCCCTCGCGCAGGTCGCGCAGCAGCCGCCGGCGGAAGGTGGTGGCGGGGCGGCCGCGCAGGCAGATCGCGTCGGCCAGCAGCCCCAGTTCGCGGCAGCGGCGCGCGATGTCGGCGGCGAAGATGCCCTCGGCGACGCACAGCGCTTCGCCGCCGAGCCGCAGTTCCTCCTCGCCCACGCGGGCGCTCGCGGCGATGTCGTACACCGGCACCGTGGTGCGGCCCGTCGCGCACAGCTCGCGCAGCGCCTCGACGGCGGCGTCCGCGTCCCAGGAGGCGGGGGAGTCCCAGTCGGTGCCCGAACCGTCGGGGAGCGGCGGCAGGGTGGGGTCGCCGCGCTCCTTGTAGAAGTCGTCGAGCCGCACCACGGGCAGCCCGCTCCGCTCGGCCAGCCGCGTCTTGCCGGCCCCCGAGGGCCCGGTGAGCAGCACCACACGGGCCTGCGCGGCCCCCGTACCTCGGCCTATCGGCCCGCCATCGGAGTGGGTCACGGGACAGCATTGTGCGTCATGGGGCGCCGGTGTTCGCCGGACCAGTCGGGCCGAGCCGCGTATATACTGATCCCGCGTGCTGTATATATTCGTCCTCGGTGGAGGTGCGTCGTGACCAAGATGCTCGTGGACATCGACGAGGAATCGCTGGCCAGGGCCGCCGAGGTGCTGGGCACGGAGACCAAGAAGGACACGGTGAATCTCGCCCTGCGCGAGACCGCGCGGCGCATAGAGCGGGCACGCGCTCTCGACCGGCTCGGTGCGATGGCGGACGAGGGTGACTTCGACGCCTTCCTCGGCGACAAGGACGCGTACCGCGGTGAGTAGCTCCCTCTATCTGGCTGACACGTCCGCGCTCTTCCGGCTCTTCCAGAAGGGCGTCAGGGAGGAGTGGGCGGGGCAGCTCACGGCGGGGCTCATTGCCGTGTGTCCCGTCGTGGAGCTGGAGTTCCTGTACTCGGCGCGCTCGCCGGCTGACCGCGTGGACAAGCAGGAACTGCTGCGTCGCCTGTTTCCGTGGGTGCCCATGCCGGAGCATGCCTTCGCTCGCGCCCAGGAACTGCAGTCGGTGCTTACGGAGTCGGGCCAGCACCGGTCGGCTGGGGCCGTCGACTTGTTGATCGCCGCCACTGCGGAACTGGAAGAACTCGTCGTGCTGCACGACGACCGCGACTACGAAACGGTGTCCCGACTGACGGGGTTGCCCGTGAAGCGGGTCGGCAAAGGCTGACCCGCCTCACGCGGCGACGTGGTGCTACGCCCCGATCGGGTGCCAGACCGTCTTCGTCTCCAGGTAGGAGAGGAGGCGGTCCGTGCCGGGGTCGGCGGTGAAGTCCTCGGTCCGCGGGCGGCGTACGCGCTTGAGGTTGTCCGCCGCGGCGATCTCCAGCTCGCGGGCCAGCTCCGCGTCCGCGCCGGTCAGGTCGATCGCGTTCACGTCCTGGTGCGCGGCCAGCGGCGCGGCGATCTCCTTCGTGCCGCCGGTCAGCACGTTGACCACGCCGCCCGGCAGGTCGGAGGTGGCCAGCACCTCGGCGAGGGAGAGGGCCGGGAGCGGGCGCTCCTCGGAGGCGACCAGCACCGCGGTGTTCCCGGTGACGATCACCGGCGCGAGGACCGAGACCAGCCCGAGCAGCGAGGACTCCTGCGGGGCGACGAGCGCCACCACGCCGGTCGGCTCGGGCGTCGAGAGGTTGAAGTACGGCCCGGCCACGGGGTTGGCCGAGCCCGCGATCTGGGCGACCTTGTCGGACCAGCCCGCGTACCAGACCCAGCGGTCGATCGCGGCGTCCACCTGCGCCGCGGCCTTCGCCTTCGACAGGCCCTCGGCCGCCGCCACCTCGGCGGCGAACTGCTCGCGCCGCCCCTCCAGCATCTCCGCGACGCGGTAGAGCACCTGGCCGCGGTTGTACGCCGTCGCGCCCGACCAGCCGCCGACCGCCTTGCGCGCGGCCGACACCGCGTCCCGCGCGTCCTTGCGGGAGGAACGGGGCGCGTTCGCCAGCCAGTTGCCCTTCGAGTCCGACACCTCGTACACCCGTCCGCTCTCGCTGCGCGGGAACTTGCCGCCGACGTACAGCTTGTAGGTCTTGAAAACCGCGAGACGCTCGGACTTCTCAGACATCGAGGTAGGCCTCCAGACCGTGGCGGCCGCCCTCGCGGCCGAAGCCCGACTCCTTGTAGCCGCCGAACGGCGAGGACGGGTCGAACTTGTTGAACGTGTTGGACCAGACGACGCCCGCGCGCAGCTCGCTCGCCATCTTCAGCATCCGCGAGGACTTCTCCGTCCAGACGCCGGCCGACAGCCCGTACGGGGTGTTGTTGGCCTTGGCCACCGCCTCGTCGGGCGTGCGGAAGGTGAGCACGGACAGCACCGGGCCGAAGATCTCCTCGCGCGCGATGCGGTGCGCCTGGGTGACGCCGGTGAAGACGGTGGGCGCGAACCAGTAGCCCTGCGAGGGCAGTTCGCACGGCGCAGACCAGCGCTCGGCGCCCTCCGCCTCGCCCGCGTCCGCGAGCTCGGTGATGCGGGCGAGCTGCTCGGCCGAGTTGATCGCGCCGACGTCGGTGTTCTTGTCCATCGGATCGCCGACGCGCAGGGTGCTCAGGCGCCGCTTGAGCGCGTCCAGCACCTCCTCCTCGACCGACTCCTGTACGAGGAGGCGGGAGCCGGCGCAGCAGACCTGGCCCTGGTTGAAGTAGATGCCGTTCACGATGCCCTCGACGGCCTGGTCGAGCGGGGCGTCGTCGAAGACGATGTTGGCGCCCTTGCCGCCGAGTTCGAGGGTGAGCTTCTTGCGCGTACCGGCGACCGTACGGGCGATCTCCTTGCCCACGGCGGTGGACCCGGTGAAGGCGACCTTGTTCACGTCGGGGTGCGCCACCAGCTCGGCCCCCGTCGAACCGTCCCCCGTCACGATGTTGACCACACCGCGCGGCAGCCCGGCCTGACGGCAGATGTCCGCGAAGAACAGGGCGGAGAGCGGGGTCGTCTCGGCGGGCTTGAGGACCACGGTGTTGCCGCAGGCCAGCGCGGGGGCGATCTTCCACGCGAGCATCAGCAGCGGGAAGTTCCAGGGGATGACCTGCGCGGCGACGCCCACGGGCTTGGGGTCCGCCCCGTAACCGGCGTAGCTCAGCTTGTCGGCCCAGCCCGCGAAGTAGAAGAAGTTCGCTGCGACCTGCGGCAGGTCCGCGTCCCGCGTCTCCTTGATCGGCTTGCCGTTGTCCAGGGTCTCCAGGACGGCCAGCTCGCGGGAGCGCTCCTGGATGATCCGCGCGATGCGGAACAGGTACTTCGCGCGCTCGGCGCCCGGCAGCGCGGACCAGGAGGCGAAGGCGGTGCGGGCCGCGCGCACGGCGGCCTCCACGTCCTCGGCCTCGCCCTGCGCGACCTCGGACAGCACCTCCTCGGTCGCGGGGGAGACGGTCTTGAAGACCTTGCCGCCCGCCGCCTCGCGGAACTCGCCGTCGATGAACAGCCCGTACGAGGGCGCGATGTCGACCACGGCGCGCGACTCCGGCGCGGGCGCGTACTCGAAGGGTGAAGCAGTCATGGGGGTCAGTCCACCGTTACGTAGTCGGGGCCGGAGTAGCGTCCTGTGCTCAGCTTCTGACGTTGCATCAGCAGGTCGTTGAGCAGGCTGGACGCACCGAAGCGGAAGAGGTCGGGGGTCAGCCACCCGGTGCCGGCCGTCTCGTTCACCATGACCAGGTATTTCAGCGCGTCCTTGGTCGTACGGATGCCGCCTGCGGGCTTCACGCCGATCCGCGTGCCCGTCGCGGCGTGGAAGTCGCGCACGGCCTCCAGCATCAGCAGGGTGTTGGGCGGGGTCGCGTTCACCGCGACCTTGCCGGTCGAGGTCTTGATGAAGTCGGCGCCCGCGAGCATCGCCAGCCAGGAGGCGCGGCGGATGTTGTCGTACGTGGACAGCTCGCCGTTCTCGAAGATGACCTTGAGGTGGGCCGCTTCCCCGTCCGGGCGTGCGCAGGCGGCCTTGACCTCGCGGATCTCCTCGAAGACCTGGAGGTAGCGCCCCGCGAGGAAGGCCCCGCGGTCGATCACCATGTCGATCTCGTCGGCGCCCGCCGCGACGGCCTCCCTCGTGTCCGCCAGCTTCACCTGGAGACTGGCGCGGCCCGCGGGGAACGCCGTGGCCACGGACGCCACGTGGATGTCCGTGCCGGTCAGCGCCTCCTTGGCGGTGGACGCCATGTCCGGGTAGACGCAGATGGCGGCGACGCGCGGGGTGCTGCGGTCGGTGGGGTCGGGGTTGATCCCCTTGCCGCACAGGGCGCGCACCTTGCCCGGTGTGTCGGCGCCCTCCAGGGTGGTCAGGTCGATCATGGAGATGGCCAGATCGATCGCGTGCGCCTTGGCGGTCGTCTTGATCGAACGGGTCTCGAGCCCCGCGGCGCGGGCCTCGAGACCCACCGCGTCGACGCCGGGCAGCCCGTGCAGATAGCGCCGCAGCGCGGCGTCGGACGAGGTCACGTCCGCCAGTGCGGGATTGTCTGTTGGCAACGGAGGCATGGTCACCAGCTGAGCATATCTACACGCGTAGCATCGCGACTAGGGCTGGTGGGCGGAGGATTGCGGGCGGGCTGCGACTGCGGGTGCGACTGCGGGCTGCGGGTGGCTGGGGTGGCTGTGCCGGGTGGTACGTGGGCCGGCGCTCACGTGCCGGGGGCCCGGTGGTCACATGCTGAGCCGGTGCGGGTGCGGGTGCGGGTGCGGGTGCGGGTGCCGGTGCCGGTGCCGGTGCCGGGGCCTGGGCTGGGGACGCCGGGGGTCCCATACCGGGGCAGTCGGTGCAGGAGCCGATACACGAACGGAATGTCTGCCGTCATACCCGTTGTCGGAGGCGTCCGGCACAATCGGCGGCATGACGAGCGAGTCCGAGCCCACCGGGGCGGCGCAGGCGCCCGCCCCCTCAGCGGCCAACACGCCGCAGTACGCCGACCGTTGCTACCGCTCGCCCGCGGGCATGGCAGGGGGCGTCGTGCTGCTGGCCATCGGTGCGTGGCTCGGCGCCGACGCCGTCGTGCGCGGCACGGGGCGCACGCCGTGGATCGCGGTGGCCGGGCTGCTGCTGATGGTCCCGCTGGTGGTGGCCTTCACCCTGCGGCCGGCTGTGTACGCGGGGGAGGCGCGGCTCCGTGTGCGCAATCCCTTCCGCACGGTGCATGTGCCGTGGGGCGCGGTGGAGTCGCTGCGTGCGGGGTACAGCAGCGAGGTCGTCGCCGCCGGCACCAAGTATCAGCTCTGGTCCATCCCCGTCTCGCTGCGCGCGCGGAACAAGGCTGCGCGGCACAACGACCGCATAGCCTCCGGGCGCGGTCCGGCTCCCCGGCGCCGGGGAGCGCCCGAGGTGGAGGACGCCTCTCCGCGCCGCGCGCACGCGGACGTCGCGATGGACGAGCTGCGGGAGTTGGCCGCGCGGCACGAGGGGGCGTCGGCTGCGGGCGAGGTGAGGGTCCGCTGGGCATGGGAGATCCTCACGCCTTTGGTGGTGGGCACGGTGAGCCTCGCCCTTCTGCTCGCGGGGGGCTGAGCACACCCACGCCCCGCACCGATGCGTGAGCGCTGCGCGCCGCCGGACCTCCCCGCTCTGAGGTGTGGGCTCTCGCGTCCCGCACTGAGGTGTGGGCGTGCGTTCCGCTCGGGGCGGAACGGGCGGGCACACCGGAACCGCCAGCCGCGAGGCCCTCGTCCCCACGCACCCAAGTCCCGCGCTCGCCGCGGGCGTTCACGGGGCTGCGCCCCGGACCCCGTTGGGTGCGTGGTTGCGGGAGGCCGGGGGCGCAAGTCCGGTTGTGCCCACCCTCCCCCAAGCTCTCCGGCTTCGCTCCGAGCAGGGAGGTACCCCCTCGCCCCAGCGGAACGACTGCCCACAACCTCGTGGGAGGGAAGCGCCCGGGCGCCGCCCGCAACCCCGTACAGAGCGGCGGGCGGCAACCCCGGCGCGGGCCTACACCCCCGCTGCCTCCCCCAGCTCCCGCTTCAGCGCATCCAGCGTCACCGACGCGCGCTCGCGCGCGCCCGGCAGGGCGGACGGGCCCGCGACCGGGACCACCGTCTCCAAGTAGCACTTGAGCTTCGGTTCCGTGCCGCTCGGGCGGACCACGATGCGGGCCGAGGCGACCTCGCCGCCCGCGCCGGACAGGTGGTAGCGGAGGCCGTCGGTGGGCGGGAGCCCGGAGGACGCCTCGGCGAGGTCCTCGACCGAGGACACCGGCAGCCCGGCCAGCTCGCGCGGCGGCGCGGCCCGCAGCCGCTCCATCGCGGCTCCGATTCGCGACAGGTCCTCGACCCGCACCGAGAGCTGGTCCGTGGCGTGCAGCCCGTACTCGACCGCGAGATCGTCCAGCATCTCGGACAACGTCCGGTCGGCGAGCTTGAGCTGGGCGGCCAGCTCCGCGACGAGCAGCGCGGCCGAGATGCCGTCCTTGTCGCGTACACCGCCGGGATCGACGCAGTAGCCGAGCGCCTCCTCGTACGCATAGGACAGACCGTCCACCCTGGCCAGCCACTTGAAGCCGGTCAGGGTCTCCTCGTACGGAACATCCGCCGCGCGCGCGATCCGCTCCAGCAGCGAGGAGGAGACGATCGTCGTGGCGAAGGTGCCGCGCGCCCGCTTGTGCACCAGGTGCGTCGCGAGCAGCGCGCCGACCTCGTCGCCGCGCAGCATCCGCCAGCCGTCAGCGGACGAGGGGTCAGGAACGGCGACCGCGCAGCGGTCAGCGTCCGGGTCGTTGGCGATGATCACGTCCGGGCGGGCCTCCCGCGCCGTGGCGAAGGCCAGGTCCATCGCGCCCGGCTCCTCCGGGTTGGGGAAGGCGACGGTGGGGAAGTCCGGGTCGGGCTCGGCCTGTTCGGGCACCGGAACGGGTGCGGGGAAGCCCGCCCGTACGAAGGCGTCGTGCACCGTACGCGCGCCCACCCCGTGCAGCGAGGTGTGCACCACCTTCACATCGCGCGGCCCGCCCTCGGTGAGCACGGCCGCGGTGCGCGCGAGGTAGGAGTCCACGACGTCCTCGCCCAGCTCGCGCCAGCCGGACTCGGGGCGCGGCACCTCGCTCAGCGGGCCCACCGCGTCGATCTGCGCGGCGATGTCGGCGTCGGCGGGCGGCACGATCTGGGTGCCGTCACCCAGGTAGACCTTGTACCCGTTGTCCCGCGGCGGATTGTGGCTCGCGGTCACCATGATCCCGGCGACCGCGCCCAAGTGCCGGATGGCGAAGGCCAGTACGGGCGTGGGCAGCGGCCGCGGCAGCAGCGCCGCGCCGAACCCGGCGCCCACCATCACCGCCGCCGTGTCGCGCGCGAACTCGGCGCTCTTGTACCGCCCGTCGTAGCCGATCACCACGAGCCCGCCGCCCTGCGCCTGCCCCTTGAGGTAGGAGGCGAGGCCCGCGGCGGCGCGGATCACCACGGCGCGGTTCATCCGCATGGGTCCCGCGCCCAGTTCGCCGCGCAGCCCGGCGGTGCCGAACTGGAGCGTCCCGGCGAAGCGCGCGGCCAGTTCCTCGCGGTCACCCGCCTCGACCAGCTTGGCCAGCTCCTCGCGGGTCTCCGGGTCCGGGTCCTCGGTCAGCCAGGTCTGGGCCCGAGCGATCACATCGGCGTGCTCGTGGTGCTCGTGCACGGTGGGTCCTGCCTCTCTGCAAGCTGCGGGCGCGCCGTCCTGAGCACGCCGCTCCTGGTGGGTGGTGCCGTGCCCGTGTGCGTACGGCGCGCGTCCGGTACGGGCGGTACGCATGCCGGCGAACGGCACCGGTCGTGTGCCACTGGCGGGCCCGCCTCACGCACGGGGACGGCTTACCCCGTGCGGCGGGCCTTCCAGCGTGCTCCCTCAGATCCGGCCGAGCACCTGCGCCAGCAGGCTGCCCATCTGGGCGGCCGAGTCCTTGCCCGCCTGGAGGACCTCTTCGTGGTTGAGCGGTTCGCCGGTCATGCCGGCGGCGAGGTTGGTGACCAGCGAGATGCCCAGGACCTCGGCGCCCGCCTCGCGGGCCGCGATGGCCTCGAGGGTGGTGGACATGCCGACCAGGTCGCCGCCGATGGCGCGGACCATGCCGATCTCGGCGGGGGTCTCGTAGTGCGGCCCGGGCAGCTGTACGTACACGCCCTCCTCCAGCGCCGGGTCGACCTCCTGGCACAGCGCGCGCAGGCGCGGCGAGTACAGGTCGGTGAGGTCGACGAAGTTGGCGCCGACGATGGGCGAGGTGGCGGTCATGTTGATGTGGTCGCTGATCAGGACGGGCTGGCCCGGGCGCATGCCGGGGCGCAGGCCGCCGCAGCCGTTGGTCAGCACGACCGTCTTGCAGCCGGCGGCGACGGCGGTGCGCACGCCGTGCGCGACGGCGGCGACGCCGCGGCCCTCGTAGTAGTGGGTGCGCCCGAGGAAGACCAGGGCCCGCTTGTCGCCGACCTTGTACGACCGGATCCTGCCCGCGTGGCCCGCGACGGCGGGCGGCGGGAAGCCGGGCAGCTCGGTGACGGGGAACTCGTGCTCGGGGGTGCCGAGCGCGTCGGCGGCCGGGACCCATCCCGAGCCCATGACCAGGGCGACGTCGTGGCTTTCCGCACCGGTCAGCTCGCGGAGCCGGGCTGCGGCTGCGTCGGCGGAGCGGTACGGGTCTTCGGCGGTATGCGCGGTGGCTGAAGCGTTCACGGGACGAGGGTAGCCGCTGAGCGCCTACGCGCGTAGAGGGGAGAGGAACCCGTGGTAACTCCGGTGGAACATACGAGCGGGGCACCTCCGGCGGAGAGCCGCGCTCGTAGGTTCTGTTCCGTGGCACCGGCTTCCGGGGCTTCGCCCCGGGGCCCCGTTGGGTGCGTGGCTGGGCGGGTGCCGGGGCTTGCGTCCGCTGTGCCCACCCTCCCCCAAGCTCTCCGGCTCCGCTCCGAGCAGGGAGGTACCCCCCTCGCCCCTGCGGAACGATTGCCCACAGCTCGTACGGGGGCGCTAGCAGGGGCGTTTGCGCAGGTCCGTCACGTAATCGTGGGGCGCTCCCGCTGCCTCCGCCGCGTCGGCGATGTCGCCCAGGTAGCGGGCCGAGGGGAGGCCGCCCTCCCAGCCGTTCAGGACGTAGCACCACGCGGCGTCGGCCCCGTCCAGGGTGTGCACCAGCAGCCGCGTACGGCGGTAGATGCCCAGGTCGACGCCCTCCCAGCGGTCCATGGCCGCCTCGTCGGGCAGGGCGATGTCGTACAGCGCGACGAAGACCTGGTGGTCGGGCTCCTCGACCACCGTGGCCAGCGCGCCCTCCCACCCCATCTGTTCTCCCCCGAAGGTGAGCCGCCAGCCGGTGACCCAGCCCGTGCCGCGCAGCGGTGAGTGCGGGGCCCGGCGTGACATCAGGCGCGGGTCGAGGTTGGCCGCGTACGCGGCGTAGAGCGACATGGAAGAGAGGGTAGGCGAGGGACGAGTGGTGTCCCATGGGGACAGAAGAGGCGGGTGCGGGGGGGGCGGCGCTGCGCCGCGGGGCCGGTGCGCGACAATGGGGCATGTGACTCGGATCGTGATCATCGGTGGTGGACCCGGCGGCTACGAGGCCGCGCTCGTGGCGGCGCAGCTCGGAGCGGAGGTGACCGTCGTCGACTCCGACGGTCTCGGCGGCGCGTCGGTCCTCACCGACTGCGTGCCCTCCAAGACCCTCATCGCCACCGCCGAGGTGATGACCAACTTCGATTCCTCGTACGAGGAGTTGGGGATCCGCGTCGAGGACAGCACCCACGACCCGGACGATCCCGCCCGCGTCGTCGGCGTCGACCTGGGCAAGGTCAACCGCCGTGTGAAGCGGCTCGCGCTCGCGCAGTCCCACGACATCACCGCCTCGGTGACCCGCGCGGGCGGCCGTGTGCTGCGCGGCCGCGGCAGGATCGGCCCGACGCAGGGCCCGGACGGTTCGCGCGAGGTGATCGTCACCGACGCGGACGGCGGCGAGGAGCGGCTGACCGCCGACGCGGTGCTGGTCGCGACCGGCGGCCACCCGCGCGAGATCCCGGACGCGCAGCCCGACGGCGAGCGCATCCTCAACTGGACGCAGCTCTACGACCTCGAAGAGCTCCCCGAGGAGCTGATCGTGGTCGGCTCCGGTGTGACCGGCGCCGAGTTCGCCGGTGCGTACCAGGCACTCGGCTCGCAGGTCACCCTCGTCTCCTCGCGCGACCGCGTGCTGCCGGGCGAGGACGCGGACGCGGCCGCCGTGCTGGAGGACGTCTTCCGGCGCCGCGGGATGAACGTGATGGCCCGCTCCCGCGCGGCCTCAGCGAAACGCGTCGGCGACCGCGTGGAGGTCACCCTCCAGGACGGCCGCACGATCACCGGCTCGCACTGCCTGGTCGCGGTCGGCGCCGTGCCGAACACCAGCGGCATCGGCCTGGAGGAGGCCGGCGTCCAGCTCAAGGACTCGGGCCACATCCGCACCGACCGGGTCTCGCGCACCTCGGCCCCCGGCGTGTACGCGGCGGGCGACTGCACCGGCGTCTTCGCCCTCGCCTCGGTCGCCGCCATGCAGGGCCGCATCGCGATGTACCACTTCCTCGGCGACGCGGTGGCCCCGCTGGACCTGAAGTCGGTCTCCGCGAACGTCTTCACCGACCCGGAGATCGCCACCATCGGCTACAGCCAGGCCGACGTGGAGGGCGGCAAGATCGACGCCCGCGTCGTGAAGCTGCCGCTGCTGCGCAATCCGCGGGCCAAGATGCAGGGCATCAGGGACGGCTTCGTGAAGCTGTTCTGCCGCCCCGGCACGGGCATCGTGGTCGGCGGCGTGGTGGTCGCCCCGCGCGCCAGTGAGCTGATCCATCCCATCTCGATCGCGGTCGACAACAATCTGACCGTCGAGCAGATCGCCAAGGCGTTCACCGTGTACCCGTCCCTGACCGGTTCGATCGCAGAGGTCGCCCGGCAGCTCCACACCCGCCAGTCCGGCGAGGCCAGCTGAGCCGGGAGGGCCGGAGGGGACTGATGTGACGCGGGAGGCGGTGCGAACCGCCCCCGCGGGCCGCGGCCCCTATACCACGTGGAGTGCGTGGGTACGAACAACTTCTGTTAATCGGCGCAAACTGCTGAAACAAGACGGTCGTTGGCGTTACTGTCAGTTTCGTGTTCGCTGCGGAACGTCGTCAATTGATCCTTGAAATGGTGCGGGCCAATGGAGCGGTCTCGCTCCGTGAGCTCGCGCGCGTCGTCCAGACCTCTGAAGTGACCGTCCGTCGGGACGTACGGGCGCTGGAGGCAGAAGGACTCCTCGACCGCCGGCACGGCGGTGCCGTTCTCCCGGGCGGCTTCACCCGGGAGTCGGGCTTCCCCCAGAAATCCCACCTGTCCACGGCCGAGAAGACGGCCATCGCCGACCTCGCGGCCGGCTTCGTAGAGGAGGGCGAGGCCGTCGTGGTCGGGGCGGGCACCACCACCCAGGAGCTGGCCCGCCGGCTCGCGCGGGTGCCCGGACTCACCGTCGTCACCAACTCCCTGCTGGTCGCACAGGCGTTGGCGCATGCCAACCGCGTCGAGGTCGTCATGACCGGAGGCACCCTGCGCGGCTCCAACTACGCCCTGGTCGGCAGCGGCGCCGAGCAGTCCCTCCAGGGGCTGCGGGTCTCCCGTGCCTTCCTGTCGGGCAGCGGGCTGACCGCGGAGCGCGGCCTGTCCACCTCCAACATGCTCTCCGCGAGCGTGGACCGAGCGCTGGTGCAGGCGGCCGCCGAGGTCGTCGTGCTGGCCGACCACACCAAGCTGGGCACCGACACCATGTTCCAGACGGTGCCCACGGACGTCATCACCCGGCTGGTGACGGACGAGCCACCCGCGCACGACGACAGACCGGCCACGGAGCTCCAGGCTCTCGCCGACCAGGGCGTGCAGATCGCGGTCGCCACTCCGGCGGCCGGCGGCGCGGAGGGCGCGGGTCAGCAGCCGGGGCCCGGGCACGCCGGGGACGGTGGCCCGGCGCCGCGCCGGGACATGCAACTCCCGGTCCCGCGGCGGAACATGCCGTCGCAGGGCCCGGGCTCGTCACCCTCCACCCCCTCGGCCGGTCTGCGCAGCGCCTCGCTGCGCAGAGCGTGAGGGTGCGGGGCGTATCCGCGCGCGTCTCCCGGGGCCGGATGCCACGGGAGACGAGCGGCTCGCCGGCGACCGCTCAACAGCGGTCGCGTGCGCCGGAGTCGACGGTCGACTCCGGTCGCAGGGCGCGGGTGTCCGGGCGGGAAACCGCGTAAAAGCGGCGTCAACTGCCCGGATATGCTCGGAGCATGCGGATCGGCGAGCTGGCGCGGCGTACGGATGTCCCGGCGCCGACCATCAAGTACTACACGCGCGAGGGCCTGCTGCCCCCGGGCGAGCGCACCGGTCCCAACCAGGTGCGGTACGGCGAGGCGCACGTCCGCAGGCTCCGGTTGATCCGCGCCCTGCTCGACGTGGGCGGCCTCTCGGTGGCGGCGGCCCGCGACCTGCTCTCGGAGGCCGATGCGTACGAGGGCGCCGAGGAGGCCGCGGAAGCCCCCGACGCGACCCCTGACGCCCCCTCCGGTACGGAGGCCGAGTGCGAGGTCGACGAGCTGGCCCGGCGGTACGGCTGGAGCACCGACCCGGACAACCCGGGGCGGCGCGCGCTGGTGCGGATCGTGGCCGCCTGCCGCGATCTGGGGCGGCACGAACTCCTGGGCCTGCTCGACAGGTACGCCGACGCCGTGCGGCAACTCGCCGCGGCGGAACGGGAGTTGGCCCCCCGTGCGGGGGAGGGCGCGGTGCTGGCGACGGTGCTGGGCGACGCGGCCCTCACGGCCATGCGGCGGATGTCCCAGGACACGGGGACACCCACCTAGGCGACATGCGCGGACGGCCGGAGCGTTCCGATTGCCGATGGCCCGTGCGGCGACGCCCCCGCGCGGCTACGCGTGGTCGTGCTCGACGACCGGGGCCAGGTGGTGGACGCGGGCCGGCGGGAGGTTGCCGAGCACCGTCTCGGAGCGGAAGGCGTGCCGCTCCAGGGTCCTGCCCAGCACCTGCTGGGTGGCCAGGGTGCGGTCCCGGGCCTCGCCCACGGTGAAGGCGCGGCGCAGCGGCGGCACACCCGCGTACGCGAAGAAGGACAGCGTGCCGCCCGGCTGCAGCGTGCTGAGGAGCTGGAAGAGGATCTCCTCGGTCGTCGCGGGGTCGAAGTTGGCGAACGGCAGGCCGCAGACGATCGTGTCGTAGCTGCCCAGCGGGAGGTCCTGCACCATGCCGGTCAGCAGGCGCAGGCGCTGGTCGTGGCCGTACTCGCGGCGCAGCAGCTCGGTGAAGCGCGGGTTGGACTCGACGAGGTCGAGGGTGTCGTGCGCACCGAGGGACGCGGTGATGTGCCGGGTGACGGAGCCGGTGCCCGGACCCACCTCGAGGACCGCGTGCCCACGACCGGGGCTGGGGATGACATAGCGGGTGAGGGCTCTGGCCAGCCGCGGCCCGCTGGGCGCGATCGCTCCGGTGTCGCGGTGCGAGCGGCCGAACTCCTTGAGGAACGTCAACACTTCGGTCATGGCCCACCTGCGTCGTAGGTGATAGTGCGGCTATCGATACCGTGGGTCACGGTACACCCTGGGGAAGGTGCCGCTGGGGACCTTGCTGACCCTAAACCGTCCCTGAGCTGCTGACACAACTCACCTTAGGTGCCGGGGCGTGCACCCCAAGTGGCAACCGGGGCACGGCTGTTCGTCTCCCCATGGGTCAGCTCGGCGTTACTTCGGCCGATACCGGGCCAAGCCCGGGCACCCATGCGAAGCCGCCCGCCCCGGCGACGCGGGACGGGCGGCTCCGGTTCCAGGAACCGGCTGTGCGGGACCTCTCACTTTCGCGGCGTACGCGAGGCGCGCACGGCACGCGGAGGGCGCCCGGCGGGGCGCCGCGTGTCAGTCCTTGATCTGGCAGATCACGGTGCCGGCGGAGAGGGAGCCGCCGATCGAGGCGTTGAGGTCCTTGATCGTGCCGGAACGGTGCGCGTTCAGCGGCTGCTCCATCTTCATCGCCTCCAGGACCACGACCAGCTCGCCCTCCTCGACGTGCTGGCCCTCCTCGACGGCGACCTTGACGATGGTGCCCTGCATCGGAGAGGCCAGGTCGTCGCCCGAGGCGGCGGAGGCGGACTTCTTGGCCGCCTTGCGCTTGGGCTTCTTCGTGCCGCCGTTGCCGCCGCCGGCCGGGGCCGCGCTCACGCCGAGCGAGGAGGGCAGCGAGACCTCCAGGCGCTTGCCGCCGACCTCGACGACCACGGTCTCGCGGCCGCTCTCGTCCTCCTCGGCGTCCACGGGGGCGCCGGCGAAGGGCTTGATCTCGTTGACGAACTCGGTCTCGATCCACCGGGTGTGGACGTCGAACGGCCGGCCCTCGTGCCCGTTGACCTCGGGCGCGAACGCGGGGTCGGCCACCACGGTCTGGTGGAAGGGGATGGCGGTGGCCATGCCCTCGACCACGAACTCGTCCAGCGCGCGGGCGGCCCGCTGGAGGGCCTGCTGCCGGGTCGCGCCGGTCACGATCAGCTTGGCCAGCAGGGAGTCCCAGGCGGGGCCGATGACCGCGCCGGACTCCACACCGGAGTCCAGCCGCACGCCGGGGCCCGAGGGCGCGGCGAAGGTGGTGACGGTGCCGGGCGCGGGCAGGAAGTTGCGGCCCGGGTCCTCGCCGTTGATGCGGAACTCGAAGGAGTGGCCGCGCAGTTCGGGGTCGGTGAAGCCCAGCTCCTCGCCGTCGGCGATGCGGAACATCTCGCGTACGAGGTCGATGCCGGTGACCTCCTCGGTCACCGGGTGCTCGACCTGGAGGCGGGTGTTGACCTCCAGGAAGGAGATCGTGCCGTCCTGGCCGACCAGGAACTCCACGGTCCCGGCGCCCACGTAGCCGGCCTCGGAGAGGATGGCCTTGGAGGCGCGGTAGAGCTCGGCGTTCTGCTCGTCGGTGAGGAAGGGCGCGGGGGCCTCCTCGACGAGCTTCTGGTGACGGCGCTGGAGGGAGCAGTCGCGGGTGGAGACCACCACGACGTTGCCGTGCTTGTCCGCCAGGCACTGGGTCTCCACGTGCCGCGGGCGGTCCAGGTAGCGCTCGACGAAGCACTCGCCGCGGCCGAAGGCGGCGACCGCCTCGCGCACCGCGGAGTCGTACAGGTCGGCGACCTCGTCGATGTCGCGGGCGACCTTCAGGCCGCGGCCGCCGCCGCCGAAGGCGGCCTTGATCGCGATCGGCAGCCCGTGCTTCTGCGCGAAGGCCACCACCTCGTCGGAGCCGGAGACCGGGTCCTTGGTGCCCGCCACCAGCGGGGCGCCCGCGCGCTCGGCGATGTGCCGGGCCGCCACCTTGTCGCCCAGGTCGCGGATGGCCTGCGGGGGCGGGCCGATCCAGTTCAGGCCCGCGTCGATGACGGCCTGCGCGAACTCGGCGTTCTCGGAGAGGAATCCGTAGCCCGGGTGCACCGCGTCGGCGCCCGCGTCGGCTGCGGCCTTCAGGACCTTCTCCATGTCGAGATAGCTGGCGGCGGGGGTGTCACCGCCCAGCGCGTATGCCTCGTCGGCGACGCGTACGTGCAACGCGTCCCTGTCCGGCTCGGCATAGACGGCGACGCTTGCGATCCCCGCGTCCCGGCATGCCCGGGCGACGCGGACCGCGATCTCGCCGCGGTTGGCGATGAGCACCTTGCGCACGATGACTCCCTCCTTGAAACAACGTGAGTTTAGGTACTGGCGACACCGCGCGCCGAGCCGCCCTGGGGGGTGAGCTTGCCCACACGCACTGTGACGTGCCGGGCGCACTGCCCCCGGAATCCCTGTCATTCCACGGTACGCCGGGTCCTGTTGTCCGCTCGGTGCGCCCCCGGTGTGGGCAAGATCTCTGTGGCGCGGGGTGCGGCGGGGCTTCACTCCTTTGTGGAATCCCTACGAATGACGGCGCGAAACTTTGCCTCCGGCCGTTCGGTCGGCACAGGGCCGGCGGGGGGTCGGTGCGGGGTTCGCGGGCGGTCGGCGGGCGTCGCGGGCCGGCATTGGTGCGGGCCTTGTGGAATCTCTTGCCGGTCCTCATACCCGTGAGTAGCGTGCCCCGCACGACACGACGTACTCGCAGTAACGCCCGCGCCAGCGGGCGGGATCGAAGCGGAAGCAGGTGGGTGGGGTGGCGCTGAGACGGCCGGCGGCCGTGGCCGCGGCGGTGGTTCTGATCGTCGAGGCGGTCGGGGTGGTGTTCCTCAACCTGCTGCTCGGCCTGATGGTCGACGACCAGAGCATGTCCATGGCCGGGGCCGATCCCAAGGTGATGAGCGTGGGCGCGTGGGTCGCCGGCGTGCTCTTCGGTGCCTATCTGCTGCTCTGCGCGCTGCTGTTGGTGCGGGTCGCGGTGCGGAACGCGGGGGCGCGCGGGCTGGCCCGGATCCTGCTGATCAGTTGCGCCGTGGTGCAGGGGGTGCTGGCCGCGGCGTCGTTGAGCCTGTCCGGGGTGGGCGCGTTCGTCTTCATGATCGTCTCGCTCGCCCTCGTCGTGTGGGCGCTGATCGGGTACGCGGACGAGCCCGCCGCCAAGGCGGAGACCCCCGCCGACCCGCAGCCCTCGGCGTCGTAAGGGCTGAACTCTCGCGGCGTGCGCGCGCGTTCCGTGCGGGGTGGCGTTCCCTGCGCGGGTGCGGTGCGGCCGTGCCCACCCTGCGGCCCCTGGCCGCAGACTGCCCACAGCCTGTGGCGGGGGTGGCGTCGCAGACTGCCCACAGCCTTGCAGGGGGTCCTGTGGGCGTTCCGCAGCTCCGGCGGAGGCGCGGAGCGCTGGAGCCGGAGCGGAAGGGGGCGGCGGAAAGCGCCCACCTTCCCAACCCCGCCGCAGCGGAAAGTGCGCACAGCGCGGTGTATCGGCGGTCTCAGCGGGGCCGGGACACGCCCCTGCGGCGGAGCCTCAGCAGCAGTGGCCGCCCTCGCGGGGGTCGAGGTCCCGGCGGTCCACCCGCGCCCGCTCGAACTCCGCGCGGGAGACGACCGGCTCTCCCGCCGCCCGCGCCCGCTCCGCGTAACGGTCGTACGCGTGCTCGCCGTTGAGCTCCTTCACGTACCACCACACGCGGCGCAGGCCGCGCAGCTCAGCGGGAGGCGCGGTCATGACGGGCTCCCCGCGCCCACCGGTTCACGCTCCTCCCCGGGCGTCAGCCCGGACCGTACGTACGCGTCCTCGGACATCGGCAGGGACCCTCCGTTCCGCAGCGCCTTCACACAGACCACCGCACAGGCGGCCACGACCACAAGGGTGAGGGCGGCGAAGACGGCGGAGAGTGTGCCGGTGACCGTGGAGTTGTGGACGACCGTGGCCATGTCGGCGGCGTTCTTGGCGGGCGGCAGGACCTTGCCGTCCGCCAGCGCGTCGCTGAACTGCGAACGCTGCGCGAAGAAGCCCACCTTCGGGTCGCCGGAGAAGATCTTCTGCCAGCTCGCGGTCATGGTCACCGCGAGCGTCCACACCAGCGGAACCCCGGTCACCCAGGCCCACTTGAGCCGCCCGGACTTGATCAGCAGCGTGGTGCAGAGGGTGAGCGCGATGGCGGCGAGGAGTTGGTTCGCGGTGCCGAAGAGCGGGAAGAGCTGGTTGATGCCGCCCAGCGGGTCGGTGACGCCGACCCACAGGAAGTAGCCCCAGGCCAGCACGACCACGGCGGAGCAGATCCACACGCCGGGCTTCCAGTCCTTGTCGCGGAAGCGGGGGATCGCGTTGCCGAGGGTGTCCTGGAGCATGAAGCGGCCCACCCGGGTCGCCGCGTCGACGGCGGTGAGGATGAACAGCGCCTCGAACATGATGGCGAAGTGGTACCAGAAGGACATCATGCCCTCGCTGCCGAACGCCTTCGCCAGGATCACGGCCATGCCCACGGCCAGCGTCGGCGCCCCGCCGGTGCGCGCGACCAGGCTCTCCTCGCCCACCGAGTGCGCCATCGACTGGAGTTGGTCCGGTGAGATGTGGAAGCCGAAGCCCTGCACGGCCTGCGAGGCGGACTGGAGGCTGTCGCCGAGCACACCGGCCGGCGCGTTCATCGCGTAGTACAGGCCCGGGTCGATCACGCACGCGGCGACCAGCGCCATGACGGCGACGAAGGACTCCATCAGCATCGAGCCGTACCCGATCAGCGGGACCTGGCTCTCCTTCTCGATCATCTTCGGGGTGGTGCCCGAGGAGATCAGCGCGTGGAAGCCGGAGAGCGCGCCGCACGCGATCGTGATGAACGCGAACGGGAAGAGCGCGCCCGCGAACACCGGCCCCGTGCCGGTCTCCGCGAAGTGCGTGACGGGCGCCGCCTGGAGGTCGGGGTTGGCCAGCAGCACGCCGACGGCGAGCAGCACGATCGTGCCGACCTTCATGAAGGTGGACAGGTAGTCGCGCGGCGCGAGCAGCATCCACACCGGGAGGACCGAGGCCACGAACCCGTACACCACCAGGCAGACCACCAGCGTCTTCGGCGACAGCACGAAGAAGTGGCCGACGGGGGACTCGGCGATCCAGCGGCCGCCCACGATGGAGAGCAGCAGCAGGGCGACGCCGATCAGCGAGATCTCGGTGATCCGTCCTGGGCGCAGCCAGCGCAGGTAGGCGCCCATGAAGAGGGCGATCGGGATGGTCATCGCGATCGAGAAGGTGCCCCACGCGGACTCGGCGAGCGACTGCACCACGATCAGCGCGAGCACCGCGAGGATGATGATCATGATCGCGAAGACCGCGATCATCGCCGCGATGCCGCCGATCCTGCCGATCTCGTCGCGCGCCATCTGCCCCAGCGAGGTGCCGTTCCGCCGCATCGAGAAGAACAGCACGACCATGTCCTGCACCGCGCCCGCCAGGATCAC
Source organism: Streptomyces odontomachicola (assembly GCF_039605595.1). Taxonomy (NCBI): domain Bacteria; kingdom Bacillati; phylum Actinomycetota; class Actinomycetes; order Kitasatosporales; family Streptomycetaceae; genus Streptomyces; species Streptomyces odontomachicola. The sequence continues at coordinate 224,225 of NZ_JBCFOK010000013.1, read as the reverse complement.
GCCCACGACGATCCAGATGGTGCCGGGCAGATATCCCATCTGCGCGGCGAGTACGGGCCCGACCAGCGGTCCCGCGCCCGCGATGGCGGCGAAGTGGTGCCCGAACAGCACGCGCTTGTCGGTCGGGTGGAAGTCCACCCCGTCGTTGTGCCGCTCGGCGGGCGTGGCCCGGGTGTCGTCGACCTTCAGCACCCTGCGGGCGATGAAGCGGGCGTAGAAGCGTTGGGCGATCAGGTACGAGCCGACCGCGGCGGCGACGATCCAGACCGCGGAGATCTTCTCGCCCCGGGAGAGCGCGAGCGCCGCCCAGCCCGACGCGCCGAGAAGGGCGACGAGCAGCCAGACGGCGATGCGGAGCGGTCGTCGCGCGGCGGTGCCGCGCCCGGAGAGGAGCTGGGACACTTCGTCGTGCCTTTCAGGCGGTGGCGCTGCAACAAAGTGTTGATGTTGCACGGTGCAGCGACGATGCTAACCAGCGACGGCCTTGTAGAAGATCTCGATTCGATGACGGTGTTACGGCGGGTACGGGGGCGTTGCCGCAGGTACGGGGGGTGCCGTCAGCTCCACAGGTCGGTGATCCGCACGCCGACCCCGTCCAGGAGGCGGCGCAGCAGCGGCAGCGAGAGGCCGACGACATTGCCGTGATCGCCCTCGATGCCGTCGATGAACGGGGCCGAGCGCCCGTCCAGCGTGAACGCGCCCGCCACGTGCAGCGGTTCGCCCGAGGCGACGTACGCCGCGATCTCCGCGTCCGTGGGCTCGCCGAAGCGCACCGTGGTGGACGCGGTGGCCGAGGTGCGGGCGCCGTTGAGGGTGTCGATCACGCAGTGCCCGGTCTGGAGCACGCCCGCACGGCCGCGCATGTCCTTCCAGCGGGCCGTGGCCTCCTCGGCGTCGGCGGGCTTGCCGAGCGCCCTGCCGTCCAGCTCCAGCACCGAGTCGCAGCCGATGACCAGGGCGCCGGCCGCCTCGTCGCGCGCGGCCACCGCTTCGGCCTTGGCCTCGGCCAGCACGCGCGCGAGCTCGCCCGGCGTGGGCGCCGTGATGGCCTCCTCGTCGACGCCGCTGACCAGCACCTCGGGGGCCAGCCCCGCCTGCTTGAGCAGGCCGAGGCGCGCGGGCGAGGCGGAGCCGAGGACCAGGCGCCGGGCGGGGGCGGACTCGGGCGGTGCGGGAAGCGAAGACGTCATGCGCCCATCGTAGGGATCACCGGGGGAGCACCGGGGTGCGGCAAGGGCGCGGCCGACCGGCGCAGCGGCGGGCGACAGGGGCACGGCGCGGGACCGCGGCCGCGGGGCGGCTCAGCGCCCGACGGCGGTGAGCAGCAGACCGAGGACGGCCGCGACGGGCAGCAGCCAGGCCAGGCGCCGCAGCTTCGCCTGCGCGGCACGCAGCTCCTCCGGCGGCTCGTTGCGGGGGTCGGACCAGAGCATCCTCCGATCCTCCGCCGCGAGGGTGCCCCGGCGCCTGAGTACGCGTACTCACCTGCGCGCACCGCCCGTTGCGCACAGCACAACGGGCGCTCCGGTTGGAACCGGAGCGCCCGTACGAACGGCAGGGTCAGGGCGCAGAGCCGGCACCCGCCGTAGCCGCCGGGCCACGGAGGCGGCCGCCGGCGGTCGCAGCGCAAGCCGCGCTGTGACCGCCGGGACGTAACGCTCGACTCACGTCCCGCTGCGGCGGGAAGAGGTTTCTGCCGGGCGGCCGGCTAGACCGGCCAATACGCCGTGCGCCAGGCCCTCGGCCCGGGCGCCGGAATCCGGCGCGGGACCGTGCGGGCCGGGTCGGACCACTCCGTGCGGGGCGTGCCTGCGGGCCCCGCGGACAGGGCCGCGGCGGCCCGCGCGCGGACCACCGCCAGTGCGGCGGCCAGCTCCTCGGGCGTGGGGTTGCCCCGTACGACCTTCACCGGCGGGAACGGCGGGTGTTCGCCCGCCGGGCTCTCGAGCAGCGACATCGTGGACTCCTCCCTTACAGCGGGATGTTGCCGTGCTTGCGCGGCGGGAGCTGCTCGCGCTTGGAGCGCAGCGTGCGCAGGCCGCGGGTGATGTGACGGCGGGTCTCGGACGGCATGATGACGGCGTCCACATACCCGCGCTCGGCCGCCGTATACGGGTTGAGCAGCGTGTCCTCGTACTCCTGGGTCAGCTCGGCGCGCAGCTCCTCGCGCTTGGCCTCGTCCTCCTCGGCCGCGAGGGTCTTGCGGTGGAGGATGTTCACCGCGCCCTGCGCGCCCATGACCGCGATCTGCGCGGTGGGCCAGGCGAAGTTGAGGTCGGCGCCGAGGTGCTTGGAGCCCATGACGTCGTACGCGCCGCCGAAGGCCTTGCGGGTGATCACGGTGATCAGCGGGACCGTGGCCTCGGCGTAGGCGTAGATCAGCTTGGCGCCGCGGCGGATGATGCCGTCGTACTCCTGGTCCGTGCCCGGCAGGAAGCCCGGCACGTCCACGAAGGTGATCACCGGGATGTTGTACGCGTCGCAGGTCCGCACGAAGCGCGCGGCCTTCTCGCTCGCGTCGATGTTCAGGCACCCGGCGAACTGCATCGGCTGGTTGGCGACCACGCCCACCGAGTGGCCCTCGACGCGGCCGAAGCCGGTGACGATGTTCGGCGCGAACATCGGCTGGGTCTCCAGGAACTCCCCGTCGTCCAGCACGCCCTCGATCGCGGTGCGCACGTCGTAGGGCTGGTTCGCGGAGTCCGGGACCAGGGTGTCCAGCTCGCGGTCCTCGTCCGAGGTCTCCAGGTCGGCCTCCTCCTCGAAGACCGGCGGGTCGGAGAGGTTGTTGGAGGGCAGGTAGGACAGGAGCGCCTTCACGTACTCGATGGCGTCCTTCTCGTCGCCCGCCATCTGGTGCGCGACACCGGACGTCGTGTTGTGCGTACGCGCGCCGCCCAGCTCCTCGAAGCCCACGTCCTCACCGGTGACCGTCTTGATGACGTCGGGCCCGGTGATGAACATGTGCGAGGTCTTGTCCACCATCACCGTGAAGTCGGTGATCGCGGGGGAGTAGACGGCGCCGCCCGCGCAGGGGCCCACGACGAGGCTGATCTGCGGGATCACCCCGGACGCGTGCACGTTGCGGCGGAAGATCTCGCCGTACATGCCGAGCGCGGTCACGCCCTCCTGGATGCGCGCGCCGCCGGAGTCGTTGATGCCGATGACCGGACAGCCGGTCTTCAGCGCGAAGTCCATGACCTTGACGATCTTCTCGCCGAGCACCTCGCCCAGCGCTCCGCCGAAGACGGTGAAGTCCTGCGAGAAGACGCAGACCGGGCGGCCGTCGACGGTGCCGTAGCCGGTCACCACGCCGTCGCCGTACGGGCGGTTCTGCTCCATGCCGAAGTTCACCGAGCGGTGCCGCGCGAACTCGTCCAGCTCGGTGAACGACCCCTCGTCCAGCAGGAGCTCGATCCGCTCCCGCGCGGTGAGCTTGCCCTTGGCGTGCTGCTTCTCCACGGCGCGCTCCGAGCCCGCGTGGGTCGCCTCGGCCGTGCGGCGCTCAAGGTCCGCGATCTTGCCCGCGGTCGTGTGGCTCGCATGATTCCCGGGGGCGGTATCCGGTCGCTGCGCGTCGGACATCGGCTCGGAGTTCGGCTCGGACATCGGCGTGCGGCTCCTACTCATCAGCGGGCTGGCTGGTCGGCCGGCGGCTGGTCACTCAGGTCACGGGCGTTTCCGCGGCCTGAGGGCTACCGGTTCGTAGGTTATCGGCGCGATCCCCTTCCCGGGGAGGCCAAGGTGACCAACGCCGCACCGACAGGCACCGGATGAGTACGCGCGAGCACCCGTGAGGGGGCACGGCGGGATGTTCTCCGTAGGGTTGGGCGCATGACCCCGAATCGCTGGTCCGACCTGGAGAGGCCCCCGCTCGACGCCACCGCGCTGCGCCGCGCCCTGGTGCGCGCGCACGGAGCGGACGCGCCGGACGAGAGCGGCGCGGACGAGGGCGGCGAGCGCCTGTGGACCTCGCTGGACGTGGTGGAGCGCACCGGCTCGACCAACACCGACCTCGCGGCCCGCGCCCGCGAGGAGAAGCTCCCCGAGGGCGCCGTCCTGATCGCCGAGGAGCAGACAGCGGGCCGCGGACGCCTGGACCGCGGCTGGTCGGCCCCGCCCCGCTCCGGGCTCTTCGTCTCCGTACTGCTGCGCCCCGACGTGCCGCAGGAGCGCTGGGGCTGGCTGCCGCTGCTCACCGGGGTCGCGGCGGCCACCGCGCTGGCCCGCGCCGCGGGCGTGGACACCAAGCTCAAATGGCCCAACGACCTGCTCATCGACGTGAACGGCGAGGAGCGCAAGCTCGGCGGCATCCTCGCCGAGCGGGTGGAGGACGGCGTGGTCGTCGGCTTCGGCATCAACGTCACGCTGCGCGAGGACGAGCTCCCCGTGCCCACCGCAGGCTCCCTCGCCCTCGCCGCCGCCCGGGGCACCGACCGCGATCCGCTGCTGCGCGCGGTGCTGCGCTCGCTTGAGGACTGGTACGGACGCTGGAGCGCGGCCGACGGCGACCCCGTCTCCTGCCGGCTGCTGGAGGCGTACGCGGCGGGCTGCGCCACCCTCGGGCGCACCGTGCGGGCCGAACTTCCCGGCGGCGACGAGCTGGTGGGCGAGGCCGTCGCGGTGGACGGCGACGGGCGCCTGGTGCTCGCGACGGCAGAGGGGGTGCAGAGGCCGGTGTCGGCCGCCGACATCGTGCATCTGCGCGCCTCCCCGGACGCCGGGTCACAGGCCGGGGGCGCGGGGGAAGAGTGAGCTAGCGCACAGAGGCCGTATTGTTGGCACCCGGCGGGCGTGACGCGGTGTACGCGGTGCGCCCACCGGGACGACTCGCAAGAGAACGGAAGGGCAGTGCGCAGGGGACGACAGGACCTGGCGAGGGGCGGGCAGTGACCGTGGACGAATCGGGCACTTCCGCACGGACGACAGGATCTGACGCCGCGTCGGGCGATGCCGCACCGGAGGACGCCGCGCACGAGGGCGTCGACGAGGACGGGCGCGGCCCGGGCCGGTACGACGGCACGTACGACGACGAGTACGGCGACGGCTCCTACGACGGTGAGTACGGCGACCAGTACGGGGACGAGGCGTACGGCGACGGTTCGCACGGCGACGGCGCGTACGACGGTCCGTACGGCGAGGGTTCGCGCGGCGACGGCTCGTATGCCGATGGCTCGTACGACGACGGCTCGCATGGCGACGGCGCGTACGACGAGGACCAGCACGGCGGTGACGAGGGCCTGGAGCGGCGCGCTGAGCGCTCGGGCGAGGCCCAGCACCCCGAGCCGGCGGACGAGGCGGACGGCTCGGGACGTGCGGCGGGGCCCGCGCGGGAACCGGTGATGCGGGGCCCGTTCGAGAAGGGCGGGCACACGGGCGAGGACGAGGAGCCCGACCCGAGCGCCCTGCACATCGAGGAGCTGATCCTCGGGTCCGAGCGGCAGTACACCCCGTTCCAGGCGGCCCGCGCCGCCGGCGTCTCCATGGAGCTGGCCTCCCGCTTCTGGCGCGCCATGGGCTTCGCCGACGTCGGCCAGGCGCGGGCGCTGACCGAGGCCGACGTGCTCGCGCTGCGGCGCCTCTCGGGCCTTGTCGAGGCGGGGCTGCTCAGCGAGACGATGGCGGTGCAGGTGGCGCGCTCCACGGGGCAGACCACCGCGCGGCTCGCCGACTGGCAGATCGACTCCTTCCTGATGGGGCTCACCGAGCCGCCCGAGCCGGGCATGACCCGCAACGAGGTCACGTACCCGCTGGTGCAGCTCCTGCTTCCGGAGCTGGAGGAGTTCCTGGTCTACGTGTGGCGCAGACAGCTCGCCGCCGCGACGGGCCGGGTCGTCCAGGCGTCCGACGACGAGGACACCGCCGACCGGCGGCAGGCCATCGGCTTCGCCGACCTGGTCGGCTTCACGCGGCTGACCCGCAGGCTGGAGGACGACGAACTCGGCGAGCTGGTCGAGGCGTTCGAGACCACGGCCGCCGACCTGGTCGCGGCCAACGGCGGCCGGCTGATCAAGGCGCTGGGCGACGAGGTGCTGTACGTCGCCGAGGACGCGGGCACCGCGGGCGAGATCGGGCTGCGCCTGATCGAGACCCTCGCGCACGACGAGACCATGCCCGAGCTGCGCGTGGGCATCGCCTTCGGGACGATGACGACGCGCATGGGCGACGTGTTCGGCAACACCGTGAATCTCGCCTCGCGGCTCACCTCGATAGCGCCGAAGGACACCGTGCTGATCGACGGCGCCTGCCGCTCCGAGCTGGTCGCGGCCGGTGACGCGCCGGAGTCCGAGAAGGAGACCGAGGACCTCTCCGACTACCGCTTCGCGCTCCAGCCGCTGTATCAGCGCCCGGTGCGGGGCCTGGGCGTCGTGGAGCCGTGGATGCTGAACCGCCGCTGATGTTGAATCGTCGCCGAGGCACCGCCGTCCGGCGGTGGAGCGAGCGACGAGGAGGTCCGCATGGCTGAGACCGGCACCGGCAACGGAACCGGCACCGGCACCGGTGGGGCGCAGGGCGAGTACGGGGAGTGGGTGCGGGTCGCGTACGACCCGGAGACGCACGTCGCCGAGCTGGTCCTGGACCGGCCCAAGGCGATGAACGCGGTCTCCACCGAGCTCGCCTACTGCATCGGCGAGGCGTGCGCGGCGCTGGCCGCCGACTCCCGGGTGCGCGCCGTGGTCCTCACCTCGACGCACCCGCGCGCCTTCTGCGTCGGCGCCGACCTCAAGGAGCGCAACTCCTTCACCGACCAGGAGCTGAGCCGCCAGCGGCCGTACTCCAGGGCCGCGTACGGGGGCGTGCTGGACCTCCCCGTGCCGACGATCGCGGCGGTGCACGGCTATGCGCTGGGCGGCGGCTTCGAACTCGCCCTCTCCTGCGACGTGATCGTCGCCGACCCGACCGCGGTGGTCGGACTGCCCGAGGTGTCGGTGGGTGTGATCCCCGGGGGCGGCGGTACGCAGTTGCTGCCGCGCAGGGTGGGCGCTGCTCGGGCCGCTGAGCTGGTGTTCACGGCGCGGCGGGTGGAGGCGGCCGAGGCGGCCTCGCTCGGGCTGGTGGACCAGCTCGTGGAGGAGGGCTCGGACCGCGCCGAGGCGCTGGGGCTGGCCTCGCGCATCGCCGCGAACTCCCCGGTGGGGCTGCGGGCCGCCAAGCGCGCGCTGCGCAAGGGGTGGGGGATGGAGCTCCACGCGGGCCTGGAGATAGAGGACGCGGCATGGCGCGCGGTCGCCTTCTCGGGCGACCGTGCGGAGGGGGTGGCGGCTTTCAACGAAAAGCGCAAGCCGCAGTGGCCGGGCGAGTAACGCCCTGCCATCCCACTTAGGCGTGGGCTCTCGCGTCCCCCACTGAGGTGTGGGCGTTCGTCCCGTCGGGGCGGGACGGGCGGGCACACCGGGACCGCCAGCCGCGAGGCCGTCCCCACCCCGCACCCAAGTCCCGCGCTCGGCGCGGGCGCTCACGGGGCTGCGCCCCGGGCCCCGTTGGGTGCGTGGTTGCGTGGGTGCGGGGGCTGCGGTCCGGTTGTGCCCACCCGTTCCGCCCCTGCGGAACGACTGCCCACAACCTCGTGGGGGGGGAGGGTGCCCAGGCGGGACCGCGGTCCACAACCTTGTGCGGGGCTCAGCCGGGCGCGCAGCGCACGAAGTGGCGCACACGCCCGGCTGGGGCCGGCCGTCAGGCCAGCGGACCCGTCGTTGACTCCGTTGCGCGGAGGAGTGCGCCGCTGCGGACGAACGCGTCGGTCGCCTCCAGGTCCGGGGAGAGGAAGCGGTCGTCACCCGGCCCCTCCACGCCCGCCTCGCGCAGCGCGGCGATCACCGAACGCGCGGCCGCCCCCGGCCGAAGGCCGGACCGCTCGCGCAGCTCCAACGCCCGCGTGGCCGCGTACAGCTCGACAGCCACGACCCGGTTGAGGTTCGCGACAGCCGTACGCAGCTTCCGCGCAGCCGACCACCCCATCGACACGTGGTCCTCCTGCATCGCGGAGGACGGAATGGAGTCCGCCGAGGCCGGAGCCGCCAGCCGCTTGAGCTCGCTGACCAGCGCGGCCTGCGTGTACTGGGCGATCATCAGCCCCGAGTCCACGCCCGCGTCCTGCGCCAGGAAGGGCGGCAGCCCGTGCGAGCGGTTCTTGTCCAGCAGCCGGTCCGTACGCCGCTCGGCGACCGAGGCCAGATCGGCGGCCGCGATCGCGAGGAAGTCCAGCACGTAACCCACCGGCGCACCGTGGAAGTTGCCGTTCGACTCCACCCGCCCGTCGGGCAGCACCACGGGGTTGTCCACCGAGGCCGCGAGCTCACGCCCGGCGACGGTGCGCGCGTGCTCCAGGGTGTCCCGCCCGGCACCGGCGACCTGCGGCGCGCACCGTACCGAGTACGCGTCCTGCACCCGCGGCGCGTCGTCCTGGTGGTGCCCGGTCAGGCCCGAACCGGCCAGCACGGCCCGCATGTTGGCCGCCGAGGCGGCCTGCCCCGGGTGCGGCCTGATGCTGTGCAGCTCCTCGGCGAGCACCTTGTCCGTACCGAGCAGGGCCTCGAGGGAAAGGGCCGCCGCGATGTCGGCCGAGGTGTAGAGGCGGGCCAGGTCGGCGCAGGCCATCAGCAGCATGCCGAGCATCCCGTCGGTGCCGTTGAGCAGCGCAAGGCCCTCCTTCTCGCGCAGCTCGACCGGCTCAAGGCCGTGCTCGGCGAGGAGTTCGGCGGCCGGACGCACCGTGCCGTCGGGGCCCTCCACGTCGCCCTCGCCCATCAGCGCCAGCGCGCAGTGCGAGAGCGGCGCCAGGTCGCCGGAGCAGCCCAGCGAGCCGTACTCGTGCACCACCGGCGTGATGCCCGCGTTGAGCAGGTCCGCCATGGCCTGGGCCACCTCGGGCCGTACGCCGGTGTGCCCGGAGGCGACCGTCTTCAGGCGCAGGAACATCAGCGCGCGCACCACCTCGCGCTCCACCCGCGGGCCCATGCCCGCCGCGTGCGAGCGCACGATGTTGCGCTGCAGCCGGGCGCGGAGCTCGGGCGAGATGTGGCGCACCGCGAGGGCGCCGAAGCCGGTGGAGACCCCGTACACCGGGTCGGGCTTGGCGGCCAGCTCGTCGATGTGGCCGCGGGCCGCGGCCATGGCGTCCACCGCGGCGCCGGTCAGCTCGATGCGGGCGCCGTGGCGGGCGACGGCGAGCACGTCCTCGGGGGTGACGTCCGAGGGCCCCAACTGCACAGTCTGCATATCCATATTCACGCACCCTAGATACTGAAACTCTGCCTGTCACGATCAGGGTGTGGAACGCCACTCCGCACGCACTCCCCGAGCCCCGCCCCGTACGGGTTCCGGCGCGGATTCCCGTACGGGTTCCGGGACGGGCTCCAGGGCGGGCCCCGTACGGGTTCGGGTGCGGGACCCCGTACGGGATCTCAGTGCCGCCCCCGGAAGCGCCGCCGGTCGTCGCCCTCGCCTCGCTCCGTGCCGGCCGCCGCGTCGGCGAGCCGCACCACGAGATCGTCCGTGCCGCCGTCCCGGCCCGCGACGACCGGCAGCGCGGCGCGTGACGCCTTCGCGCGGTACTGCGCCGCGTCCGCGAGCCGGAACAGCCGCCGCGCCGAGACCTCGGGCCCGATCGGATCGCCGGTCGAGGCGATGCCGCAGGCCACGCCGTCGCCGAGGTCCAACTCGGCCGCCCTGCGGCACAGTTCGCCCGCGACCCGCACCACCTCGTCGGCCGGCGGGCCCACCGCGAGCAGGCAGAACTCGTCCCCGCCCAGCCGCGCAGCCAGCGCGCCCGGCAGCCGCGCCCCGCACAGCGAGAGCAGCGCGGCGAAGCGTTCCAGCAGCCGGTCGCCGGCCTCGTGCCCGTGCTCGTCATTGACCCGCTTGAGTCCATTCACGTCACACACGGCGAGGCTCACGACAGGGGTCGCCTCCTCGGGCTCCTCGCCGGTCTCCGTACGCCGCGGCTCCAGCGCCTCGTCCAGGCGCATGTCGACGGCGCGGCGGTTCGCGAGCCCGGTCAGCGGGTCGGTGAAGGCGAGTCTGCGCACCTCGGCCAGCCGCTCGTCCTGCGCGATGCCCGCCGCGATGATCGACGCCAGCACGGTCGCGAAGTCCGCGTCAGCGCGCCCGAACACCGGCTCGCCCGCGCCGCGCGCCGCGTACAGCTCGCCCCAGGCCCGCCCGTGCAGCACGATCGGCGCGACCACGCAGGAGCCGCGCCCGCGCCGCCGCAGCGCGGCCACCCGCTGATGGCAGTACGAGCCGGGCGCGCCGCCGCCTTCCTCCTCCTCGCCCCTGACCTCCACCCACGCGCGGGGCTCGTCGCCGCCCCCGGCCCAGCGCTCGTGCAGGAACTCGGTGATCTCCGGGAAGTCGTGCACCGGGTACGACTCGTCCTCGGGGAACTCCGCCTCGTCGCCGACCAGCTCGCCCACGTTCACCAGCACGCGCAGCCGCCCCCGGGCCCGCTCCCACACCGAGACGGCCGCGAAGGAGGCGTCCAGCGCCTCGCGCGCCCCCTGCGCCGCGGCGTGCGCCACAGCCCGGTGCGCGAGCGGCGCGGTCTCGCGGTGCGGCGGCGCGGGCGGCGGCCCCTGCGCCCCGCCGCTCTGCGCAGCGGCCATCGCCTGCGCCAGCGTGACAACGGCCCGCAGCCGCGCGTCCTCTGCCATCAGCCCAGGCTAGGAGCGCGCGCCCGGATGCGCCCCGCGAGATGCTCACGCTCCGTGCGCGGCGGGCGCTTCGGGGTTACGAGGCGTAGCGACTGCTGAGGGGGTACGGGGATGTGTGTTGCGTCACGTACGAGGTGCCGCGCGGGGTGTCACGCGGAGCGCAGCGACCGCGCCACCAGGACGCCGCCGGCGCCGAGGAAGCCCAGCCCGCCGACCACGTACGGGGCGGAGTCGAAGCCCCCGGTCTCCGCGAGGCCCGCCCTGCCGGTCCCGGGGTCCGCCGGCGCCGCGGAGGTGGCGCTCGCGGGGCTCGCGCCGGGGTGGTGCGCGCCGTGTTCCATCGTCACCGTGCCCGCGCCGTTCGTCCGCGCGCCGCCCGTCTCCGGCGTGGCCTTCGCCGAGGGCACGAAACAGAGCGCGAGCAGCACCGACCCCGCAGCGGCGGCCGTTGCCAGAGCTCGTCGGTGTGCGGACATGGCTGACTGCGCGGCTGCGGCCACGAAGTGCCCCTTCCGAGTGGGTTGTTCTCGCGAACGTACGGTGAACTGGCGGCGTGGCCACCGATGTTACTGACTGACGAGCCCGCAACGGAAGCTGCGCCCCCGCGCAGGTCACCGGCCCGGCGGAGGGCTGCGGGGCAGGTCGGCGAGGGGGTGCTCGGGCGGCCCGGGAGGACGGTTCGAGGAGGTGCTTACGGAGGTGTTGCCGGAGCTTTACGGGGCACTGTCCCCGGGGTGCGCCGGGGCGTCCCGGAGAGCGCGTCGGGGGCGGGCTGGGCGGTTTCGCGCCGCCCGTGCGCGCACTACACCGAGCCGTCTTCTGCCTACGCAGCGCTCATGGACGGACTCGGTGTTCTAGCCCACAGTTTTACGGAGGGTGGAACCGGTCATGCCCCGCTTTACGTTCTCTTCCGTAGAGCTGGGCTACGCATGTCCGGTATCCACCGGTAGGGGGCGGACGTAGCAAATCGGGGAGATGTGGGGATCGGTAACCAATGGAGAAGCCAGTGACGACGCCGGGTAGGCACCGCAGGACCATGGCGGCGACCGCAGTTCTGCTCGGCGGTGTCCTGACGCTGAGCGCCTGTGGCGGCGGCGGGAGCGACTCGTCGAAGTCGGAGATGGGCGGCAAGAAGGAGTCGGAGGCCCGAATAAAGATCGCCTCCAAGGACGGCTCCGACGGCGCCAGCATCAACAACGGTGGCCAGGTCACCGTCAGCAAGGGCAAGCTCACCGGCGTCACCATGGAGACCGCCAAGGGCGGCGACAAGGTGGAGGGCGAGCTCGCAGGCGACGGCAAGAGCTGGAAGCCCAAGGAGCAGCTCGAGCGCGCCACCCAGTACAAGATCACGGCCACCGCCAAGGACGGCGAGGGCCGCAAGGCGGTGGAGAACTCCACGTTCACCACCGTCTCCCCGTCCAACAGCTTCATCGGCACGTACGCGGGGGAGGACGGCCAGACCGTCGGCGTGGGCATGCCGGTGTCGATCACCTTCGACAAGGCGATCGAGGACAAGAAGGCCGTCCAGCAGGCGATCAAGGTCAGCTCGACCAGCGGCCAGGAGGTCGTGGGCCACTGGTTCGACGGCCAGCGCCTCGACTTCCGGCCGAAGGACTACTGGAAGCCGGGCTCCAAGGTCACTCTCGACCTCAAGCTGGACGGGGTGAAGGGCGGCAAGAACCTCACCGGCGTCCAGGACAAGAAGGTCACCTTCAACATCGGCCGCAAGCAGATCAGCAAGGTCGACGTGAAGAACTCGAAGATGACCGTGGAGCGGGACGGCAAGACGCTCAAGACCATCCCGATCTCCGCGGGCAGCGCCAAGAACCCCACGTACAACGGCAAGATGGTGATCTCCGAGAAGCACAAGGAGACCCGCATGGACGGCCAGACCGTGGGCTTCGGGCGCAAGGGTGAGGGCTACGACATCCCGGACGTCCCGCACGCGATGCGGCTGTCCACCTCGGGCACCTTCATCCACGGCAACTACTGGGGCGCGCCCTTCGGCTCGGGCAACACCAGCCACGGCTGCGTGGGCCTGAAGGACGACCGCGGCGCCGGCTCGACGTCCACCGACGGCGGCTGGTTCTACGAGAACTCGCTGGTCGGCGACATCGTCGACGTCGAGGGCTCGCCCGACAAGACCGTCCAGCCCAACAACGGCCTGAACGGCTGGAACATGGACTGGCAGCAGTGGAAGGCGGGCTCGGCGATCTGAGCCCGAGCTCCCTGATGCGCGCGGGGCGGGGTACGGGATTCCGTACCCCGCCCTTTTGCGTGCGGTGAGGCTTCCGTGCGCGGGTGAAGCTGTCGTGCTCGCTCAGGCGCCGAACTCGGTCAGCAGCGCGCCGTTGAACGCCTTCAGATCGTCCGGGCGGCGGCTGGTGATCAGCGTGTTCGGGCCGCCCGTGCAGACGACGACCTGCTCGTCGACCCAGTTGCCGCCCGCGTTCACGAGGTCCGTGCGCAGGCTCGGGTACGAGGTGAGCGTGCGCCCCCGTACGACGTCGGCCTCCACCAGCACCCAGGGCGCGTGGCAGATGGCCGCCACCGGCTTGCCCGCGTCGAAGAAGCCCTTGACCAGGGCTACCGCGCCGTCGTCGGTGCGCAGCGCGTCCGGGTTGGCCACCCCGCCTGGCAGCACCAGCCCGTCGTACTCCTCCACCGTCGCCTCGTCCACGGTCTCGTCGACGTCGAAGCTGTCGCCCTTGTCGAGGTGGTGGAAGGCCTGCACCCGCCCCGGGACCGTCGACACGAGCTGCGGCATCCCGCCAGCCTCGGTGACCGCCTGCCACGGCTCGGTCAGTTCGATCTGCTCGGCCCCCGCGGGCGCCACCAGAAACGCGATCCGCATGTCCGCCGCCTCCTTCCGGGCCCTGTCAGGACCCTCGCGGTCCGTGCGTCTCCTCCCGGGTCCCCATAGCACCGCAGGTCATGCCGGAATGGCATGACCTGCGGAAATCTCTATGCGTCTGTACGGGGGCCGAGGCGCGGCCCTGGGCGCGTGGTCTGCGGCGCCCGCTGTGTTCCTGTTTTCGCTGCCTCAGGCGGCCAGCGGGACCTGGGTGCCCTCGGCCGGGTTCTGGTACTGCTCCCACACCCGGTTCAGCTCGTGCTGGAGGTACAGCGAGTGCAGGCCCGCCACGAACATCAGGATGAAGGCCACGCCCGAGCTGCAGGAGGGCTGGAGCCCGGCGCCGCGCTGCATCTGCGCGATGCGGCCCGCGGTCTTCCACACCGAGACGAAGGGCGGTACCAGGATGAAGCCGCCCAGCGTGATGGCGATGACCGAGACGCCCGGGCTGGCCTCGATGCGGCTGTCGAAGTCCCTGGCCTCACGGTTGATCTTGTAGTACCAGACCAGGTGGTAGATGCCGAGCGTGATCAGCGGCCATACCAGCCAGACCAGCACGATGTTCCGCTGCTTCCCAGCCGTTCCGTTCATGCCCCGTCACCGTTCTGTCGTTACGTCACTTGCCGCCCCGGGGCAACACGGCACACGAACTCCCCCGAGACCGGCCACAGTTCACCACAACGACGGGGCCTCACCCCAATCGCATTTCCTTTGAGCCCCGTACTGTCCGAAGTTGTCACTTCTGGGTCACGTGCGGGGAAAACGAATCGGCACACATTTCTTCCAACGTGACGGCCGCACCACTGATCCCGGCGGTTCCGCCCCGTCGCCATGCCGCTCCGCCGACACTTTCCGTCAGGTACCGCACATTCCGGAAACCGTGCCCCAGTCGTACGGTGAGCAGCACCCGCGGGCTTGAGTTCGGCCCGCCGCCGCATCCGTTCCCTGAAATGCGCTCGGGGGGCGGCGTTCCCGACATGAAGAAAGAATTCTCCTGGGTGTGACCGGGCGAGAGGCGCGGCGAGTTATTTCGAGCCGGGAGTCCACTTCATCCCGAGCCGATACGCCCGGGAGATCACATCCTGAACCCCGGGCCCGTCCTGCGGCGTGAACCACCTGACCTCGCGCTCCACGAGGAGTTCGCCCTTCTGCCGCCTGATCAGGGCGATGGCGCAGGCGTGCGCATGGGGCGGGCACTCATCAGCAGCTTGGCGAACTCCTCCTGGTGGTCCAGGTTGATCACCAGGTTCTCTCCCGCCGCCCGCGCGCCGGTCCGGTCGTCCGCGTCCAGTGCGACGTAGGGGAAGCTTCCGCGCCGAAGGCGTTCCCCAGAGCCTGGACCACGGTCTTGGTGCCGTCGGTGCGCCGGATCATGCACCCGAGGTCGAGAGCCGCCTCGCCGGCCGTCGCCGCCCGCGCCGAGGCCCGCATCCGCCGGAGCGGCCCCCGAGCCTCCTGCACGTCGCGTTCGGCGAGCGCACGCGGTGAGGTCCAGTTCAGATTGCCCCGGATCAGACCGGAGGTCACGCCCTGCTTGTGCAGAGAGACGGCCGGAGCGGACTTGGTCAAGATCACTGCTTCCTGCTTCGCCATACGACGCCTCCCGCGGTGGCCCCAGAGCGGGTCGTCATCCCACGCGAAATCGGGCGCGGCGGCTGCCCGTGATGACCAGGTCCGAGGCAACAGCGGCTGGATGGGGGTCAGTCATCTGACGGGGGCTGCGGGTGGTTCACCACCCAGGCGGAAAGACGCGTGATTTGCGGGCCCACCACCAGCAGATTTCGCGGCCCCCGGCCAAGCGACTTCGGTAGAGGGCCAGTTCGGCGCCGCCGTCTTCAACCGTCACCGCTTGGTAGCGGCCGTCCAGGTCGCTGACGATGTGTTCCACCTTCTCCTGCAGGGAGGGCGGCATCGCGGCGAGGTACTCGTCGATGGAGTCCCGCACCGTCAGGTCGTTCAGGTACTCGTAGACCATGTACGAGGAGGTGCGTGACCACTCCTCCTCCATGTCCCTGACCAGGCGCTGCCACATCTTCAGGCAGGCGAAGACCCCGTAGAGGGGTTCCGTGATGTGCGCGGCGGTCTTCGCCGGGACCCGGGAACGCTCGAGCTCTAGCCGACGGCGGTCGAGTGTCTCGACCGCCGCCAGCTCATCGGCGTTCAGCCCCGACCGCAGCCGGGACACCACGTCCGGAGTCACTTCCCGGCAGCCGCGGTGAGTTGATCGGCGACGAGAGCGAGCCAGCCGCTGGGTGAGTACGGCTCGGGCGGGTCGACCTCCATGCCCAGTTCGGCGGCAGCGAGTGCGTAGTCGGACTCGCCGAGATCGAGCGCCAGAAACTGGTGAAGTTCCCCGATGAGGCGAGCGATGAGCTGTGGGTCGGTCGATTCCCGGTAGTCGTCGACGGCTGACGCGTGCGTATCGAACTCATCCGGCATGTCCTGCGAAAACCAGCCTCCGAGGAACTGTCCCAGCTCGGGGAAACAGGCATGCCACTCCCAGCGCGTGGCGGGAACAGCCGGGGGCGGAACCTCGCCCTCTTCCACGCTGTGTTTGATGTGGTCGGCGACGCAGCGGAGCCATTGCTGGATCTCGCCAGCGGCCAAGCCGATGTCAGGGACCGCGTACAACTCCCCGAGCCGCAGCCGCAGTCGCCCCGGTGGATTCTCGGCGTACTCCCGCAGCTGTCGCTCGGCGATGGCAAGAGCCCAGGGCCGACTGTGCCAGGTCTGCCGCAGGTAGGCGGTCAGTGCCTGGCTGGGCACGTCCGGGGTGTCGTCGGCCGGTTGCCCGGCGTAGGAACGAAGCACCTGGTCCAGCTCGCCGTATCGGCGGTCGTGTTCGAGGGGGCTCAGGGGCACGATAGTCAGCCTCTGTGATCGCTACAGATAGATGGGGAAGGTGGCGTGGACGGCGAAACCCTGGGGGCGAGAGGCGTCCCGCTTGAGGACGACACGGGCAGCGTGCGCCTCGATCGGACCGTGCCCGGCCAACATCATCGCCTGCAGAAGTACGCGTCCGACCGGCTCGGATCGGGATGGCCAGGACGCCTCGATCGTCAGGCGCGAGCGCGTCGACTGGGCCAGCCAGCGATGGATGATCTGTTCATTGGCGGTGACGACTTGCTGGGTGGCCCACTGGGCGGTCTCGCGGTCGGGGTAAGTGGCGGAACGGGTACGCATACGGGAGTCTCTTTCAATCCTCGTCGAAGGCCCAGAAGACCCCTACTTCCGATTTCGCAACAACGATCAGGCCGCAATCCGTGGTGAAGTCGGACAGTCGGTTCCATTCCGTGTCCGGGTTTAGGAGGTCCGCATCGGGGTTGTTCCGGGCCGCACCGGCATTAGTGTAGTAGGTGGCGCCTGGTTCGAAACGAGCAAGGACCTCTTCAGCGCTCCTGAAAAGCGTCTCCTCGCGGTTCTTGAAATCCGGAATATTGGCGGCCTGGTAGTGCATGCCTTGCAGGGCGACGAGTAGCTGTGTCGCAGATCGCCTCGTCACGCTGTAGAGAAGCGAGTCGAGCTCGTCGAGGCGCAGGTCGGCAAAGGGTTTGTCTTCCGACCTCGCGTGTGATGTCGGGGGCGAACAGTTGAGGGAGCTCCAGTTCCGTGGGTCGGCAGTCTTCAGCGCGAGGACGGAGTGCACATCGCGACGCCAGTCCTCATGCTCTCGGGGGCCGGCAGCCGCGAAGGAGAAAGCCCCGCCGAGAAGCTCATGAAGAGCCGTGCTCCATGAAGTCGAATTGACCATCCATCGTCCTTCCCGGGAAGTCGTACGTGTGGAGGAGAGCAGCCTCACTGTTGAGCCGTGTCGCTCGGCATGGAGGTGAGGACGACATACGGCGGGTGGCCCCCAGGGCGGGGTCGCAATGTCACATTCACGATATGCGAGTCGTGAGCAGAAGAGTCGCCCCGTGTGTAGGTTCTGCCAACGGAGCCGTTGAAAGAAAGACCCACTGTTCGCGTGGACCGACTCGGGTCCGGGTTTCCCGCCAACCAGTTGGCGACCTTCTGCTGGTTGCGTGGATCGTCCAGAACGGCCTGAGTGTGACGCTGGGCTGACTTCAGATCCGTGAACGTCGATGCGGCGATGGGGGCGACCGTACCGTCAGGACGCACCTTTGCTTGGTCGCGAAGCCTCTGCTCCAGTTGCTCGTCTGTCTTGCCTACGTGCTTGTCTATGACGTGTGCTCCTGAAACGCCCTCCTGATTGGCGAGATCTACGGGGAACCGGTGTTGGGATTCATCGTCTCCCGGCACCGTGTACAGCGGGTCGCCCTTGAAGTCCGTCAAGGCTCGCGCGCCGAATGCCTCTGCCCGTGCGGTTTCTGCGTTGAAGGTCGGCGCGCTCGCGTGCGCCTCATCCAACGCTGGAATGAGTTCCTCAACGCGCCGAATTTGACGGTGGATCCGGTTGTTGTAGGCGGTGACGGCGTCGTTCATGGCGCCTTCGTCGATGTTCAGGACGATACCGGTGGACACATCCGTTGCCACACCTTTTCCTATGTGCCACAGGCCCTTCAACAGGCTCTTGGCGTCCGTCACGTCCAAGTTTCGGGGGTCGATCTGTCGGATGCTCTCTTCAACAGCTTCCCGATAGATCCGATTCAGATCGTCGCGGACGTCTTCCGCCGCCTTGGCCACGTTGTGTACGGCATCGACCATGGCATCGCAGGTGTCGAACAGGACGGCAAAGACAGGGTGGCTGGTCCCCCTCTTGTGCGCGTTGTCATTCGCCCAGTTGTACCCCTCTCGATTCTTTCCCCAGGCGGAAGTTCCCCACAGCGTGCTGCAGAACTGCCGCATCGCCTGGTACCACTCCTGGTTGGACTGGTCGGTTATGCCGTTGACGAGATTTGTCAGCATCCCGTCCACAGTGCTGAGCGTCGTCTGCGGCATTCTCCATGCTTGGGAGATCGATTGCAGGCGCAGGTGATTGGGCAGCGGGAGGGTCTTTGCCGCATTACCCCAGCGGCACTCGTGCTCCAACAGGGGACGCATGATGGCGAGGATCGTGGCTTCCAGCCCTTCCAGGGCCTCCTGCACGAGATCTTGGCCGGCGTCGATGTCCCCCCACTTGAAGTCGGTGACCGGACCGTACTTGGGCGGTGTTTCGATCACATGTGGAGCAGGGCGATGTGTCGGAGGGCCTGTCTGTGAGGGGTTCGTGGCGGAGTCGGCCGCGGCGTAATTGTTCGCCGTGGTGGTGAACCCGACGGCGGCGCCACCGACGCTCACCACGGACCTTGCCCACACGTCGAGGAACCGATTGGCGACCTTCACATACTTCTTTGTGAAGCCCTCCATGGCCGACCCGTTGCCGCCGCCGTCCGGATACCGGGCCAGCTCGTCCAGGAATGCCTTGATTCCTTTGTCGAGAGGTTCCTGTTGGCCTGCCACGTTCGATGAAACTTGGTAGAGGACCGACGGTGTCACGTCGATCGCCCCTTGCCCTGGGGCAGCCGGAGAGGACATCAGGCGGTTCCCCAACCACGCAGGGTCGCTTTGTGAGCTGCTGCGTAGTTGGTGTGACCTGTAGTGACGTAGGTGTGCAGCCACTTTTGTGCTGCCTGCAAGTCCTGTGCAGAACGGTCCCACTCGTCGAGCTTGTCGACGAACATCTCTCGCGCTTCGCCCTTCCAGGACAGGACGACCGGTTCGACGCGGTCATACAGATCATCCAGCTTGTGGTTGAGGTGCTTGAGGATGCCTTCCAGTTCGCCGGCGAGCTCGTGGAGCGTCGCGAAGGAGACGGCTATGTGGTCGTCGGTCGTGCCAGTCAACATGATCCCCCTGTCATTGCTGGAATTCGGTGACGAAGCTGCATGGCGTGGACGCGTCAAAATTTGTCAAGGTTGCTGCGTGGGCGACTCGGTGCGTCGGTGGAAGCCGTGGAGAGCTTGTCGACTTCGCTGTCGATCTCCACGTGAACTCGGCGCATTTGTTCAAGAACGTGCATGTCGCTCACGCTGAAGCCGTCACGACTCATCCGCACCGCCTGCGCCAGGCGTTTCATCACTTCTCGGATGCGTACGGCGTCCTCGGCCGCAGCCCGGTGAAAGTTCCTGTACGCCGTGGCTGCCGGGCCGCGCCAGCCGGCCTCGATGCGGTCGACGAGCTCGTCCATGCGCTTGATCTGCCTGTCGAGGTGGTCCTGCATGTCGCCGAGGTCGCCGGCGAGCTTTGTCAGATCGGTCGACGACGCGCGCAGGTCGGTTCCGCCTTCTTCGCCTCCGCTGGTGCCAGGTACCCCCATGTTCCATCCCCCCTGTCAGCATTTCGCGAGTCAACGCACTTGAAGATCTTACGGAGAGCTCCCCGCCCGTGGGGCGTGAAAAGAAGACGGGCAACTGCTGGGGCGCCCTCGCTGTTCGGGGTGGCGGGGAGCGCGCTACGGCTGGGTGGCCCCTCGCCGAAGAGCCGTCGGGGTTGGGCGAGTTCGGCGCCGTCCTGCGGTCACTGCTCGGTTAGCGGTCGCGTATGGCACGGACAGCTTGTCCTCTATGCCTGCGAGTAAGGGCCGCCACACCTGAAGGCAGACGGCTTCGTAGCTGAGCCCCACCCGCACGGGAACTGGCGGCGGTCGAGTGCCTCGACCGCCGCCAGCTCATCGGCGTCCAGCCCCAGCCGCAGCCGGGACACAGCGTCCGGAGTCACTCCCCGGCCGGCGCGATCCCCACCGGGCAGGACACCCCCGTCCCCCCGATCCCGCAATACCCCGCCGGATTCTTGTCGAGGTACTGCTGGTGGTACGGCTCGGCCGGGTAGAAGGGGCGGTCTTCTGCGGGGAGGAGTTCTGTGGTGATGGTGCCGTGGCCGGAGGCCGTGAGGCGCTGTTGGTATGCCTCGCGGGACGCCTCGGCCGTGGCCTGTTGGGCGGGGGAGTGGGTGTAGATCGCGGAGCGGTACTGGGTGCCCACGTCGTTGCCCTGGCGGAAGCCCTGGGTGGGGTCGTGGTTCTCCCAGAAGAGGCGCAGCAGCTCCGCGTAGGAGATCTTCGACGGGTCGAAGACGACGCGCACGGCCTCGGTGTGCCCCGTGAGCCCTGAACAGGTCTCCTCGTACGACGGGTTGGGGGTGGAACCACCCTGGTAGCCGACCAGGGTGGTCCACACGCCCTCGGCCCGCCAGAAGACCCGCTCGGCGCCCCAGAAGCAGCCCATGCCGAAGTCGGCGACTTCCAGGCCCTCCGGATAGGGGCCCTGCAGCGGGTTGCCGAGGACCGTGTGCCGCTCGGGCAGCGTGAACTCCGGCTCCGCGCGGCCCTTCAGCGCCTCCTCGGGCGTGGGCAGGCTGTTCCTGTGGCGGCCGATCAGCATCGGCTGGCTCCTTCCGTACGGGGCAGAGCGGCGTCGGTCGCTACGGCTTCTTCGCCGCCGAGGGCGGTGCCTGCTCGCCGTCCTGCTTACTGTCCCCCGAAGAGGCGTCGGTGGCCTCGGCCTCGTCACCGGCCGACCGCTCGGCCGCCGACCCCTCGGCCGAGCCCTCAGCCGACCCCTCCGCCGGGCCCGGGTCCGAAGCCGGCGCCGTCTCCTCCGGCGCCGTCTCCTCCGGCTCCTCCTCGAAGTCGACCTTCTGCATCCGTCGGTTCATCGACTTCATCAGCATCCAGACCGCGAGGCCCAGCGCCGCGAAGACGACGAAACCGAGGACGCCGGGCGTCACCTTGTTCTCGTCCAGGTCCTTCGCAGCCAGCGGAAGGAGCTGGGACGTGGCCGAGTAGACCGTGTACGTCGCGCTCATGCCGTCAATTCTCGCGGATGCCCGCGAAGAGGTCGTCCTCGGGGAGCGAGGTGTCCACGAGCGACTTCGCGAGCTCGTACTCCTCCGTCGGCCACACCTCGCGCTGGAGGTCCAGCGGCACCCGGAACCAGCCGCCGTCCGGATCGATCTGCGTCGCGTGCGCGATCAGCGCCTTGTCGCGGATCTCGAAGAAGTCGCCGCAGGGTACGTGGGTGGTGATGTTCCGGTCGGGCCGCTTGAAGGTCTTCCAGCGCTCCAGCCACTCCTCGTACGGGGAGTCCATTCCGCGGTCCAGGAGCGCCTTGTGCAGCGCCTCGGTGCGGGCGCGGTTGAAGCCCTGGTTGAAGTAGAGCTTCTGCGGCGTCCAGGCCGGCCCGAACTCGTCCTCCGGGTACTTCTCGGTGTCCGCCGCGTGATCGAAGGCGACCGCCGAGATCTTGTACGTCATGATGTGGTCGGGGTGCGGGTAGCCGCCGTTCTCGTCGTAGGTGGTGATCACCTGCGGCCTGAACTCGCGGATCAGCTGGACCAGTCGCCCCGCCGCCTCGTCCACGTCCTGGAGCGCGAAGCAGCCCTCGGGCAGCGGCGGCAGCGGGTCGCCCTCGGGCAGCCCGGAGTCGACGAAGCCCAGCCAGGACTGCTTGACCCCGAGGATCTCGCGGGCCTCGTCCATCTCCTTGCGCCGGACCTCGTGGATGTTTGCCTCGATGTAGGGGTCGCCCTGGAGCTTCGGGTTGAGGATCGAGCCCGCCTCTCCTCCCGTGCAGGTGGCGACCAGTACGTCGACTCCTTCCGACACGTACTTCGCCATGGTCGCCGCGCCCTTGCTCGACTCGTCGTCGGGATGCGCATGCACGGCCATCAGTCGCAGCTGCTCAGTCAACTCTCGGTCCTCGTCAGTTCGGTCGGTGGGACACGGCCGCGGCGCATGGTCCGCCCCGGTACGCGTGGCCTACACGGGCGGCTTCTATAGTGACGGAAGCGGTACCCGGATGTATTCCTGTACCGCCTCCGCACCCCCGCCCCCGGGCGGGCCGCACCCCGCCCCGCAGGGGCCACGCCACGCGCGAGAGGACCGGCCATGGCTGCTGACGTACGCCCCCAGGTGCCCGAGGGGCGCTACGGGCGCGGTGCGCGGGCCGGCGGCTCGGCCGAGGACGCGCGCACCGACCGCCGCCTCAAGATCGTCGGCGCCGTGCTGGGCGCGGTGATGACCGCGGTGATCGCCTGGATCGGCGTCTCGTACATCGCCGGGCAGGACGTCAGCGGCGAACTGATCAAGTTCGACGTGGTGTCGGCGAAGCGGGTCGACGCGCACCTGGAGATCCGCAAGGACGCGGGCGCGCAGGGCGTCTGCACGCTGCGGGCGCAGGCCGAGAGCGGCGCCGAGGTCGGCCGCAAGAACGTGGACGTGCCCAAGGGCAAGACGCGCATCGACACCCTCGTGCACCTGCGTACGACGGCGAAGGCGACCAGCACCGAGCTGGTCGGCTGCACCAGCGGCAAGTGAGCCGCACCGGCGGGAAGTGACCGGCCTGCCGCGTCTGCGGAAGTGACCGGCGGCCCCACGGACAGCACGCACCCTGCGTAACGCGCGGGTCCCGTACGGTGATCGGCGTACGGTCGCTCCAACTGCCGTACGGGGGCGCTCAGTCGCTCGCTGCGCGTCGCCGACCAGCCACTCTCCGCTCGTCCTTCTTCCCTTTTCCCCCGGAATTGTTAGGCTCGTAGTTTCCGCCCGCCCATCCAGGCGCAGCCTGGAGGTCAGGGCGTTACTTATATCCCGAGTACCGACGAGGAGCACCTGTGACCCAGACCAGCGACAACGTCACCTGGCTGACCCAGGAGGCGTACGACCAGCTCAAGGCCGAGCTGGAGTACCTGTCGGGTCCTGCACGCACCGAGATCTCCAAGAAGATCGAGGCGGCTCGCGAGGAGGGTGACCTCCGCGAGAACGGCGGGTACCACGCGGCCAAGGAGGAGCAGGGTAAGCAGGAGCTGCGCGTGCGGCAGCTCCAGCAGCTGCTGGAGACGGCCAAGGTCGGCGAGGCCCCGGCGGACACCGGCGTGGTGGCCCCCGGCATGGTCGTGACCATCGCGTTCGACGGTGACGAGGACGACACGCTGACCTTCCTGCTCGCCTCGCGCGAGTACGCGAGCGCCGACATCGAGACGTACTCGCCGCAGTCCCCGCTCGGTACGGGAGTGAACGGCAAGAAGGTCGGCACGGAGGCGGAGTACGAGCTTCCGAACGGCAAGATGGCGATGGTGAAGATCATGGACGCCAAGCCCTACCAGGGCTGAGGCCGGTCCCGATCCCACCGCCATCCCAGAAGCACACAGCGAAGGCCGGGCCCCTTTGGTGGGGCCCGGCCTTCGTTTGCGCCCCAAGCGTTCCCGGGCCGGGGGCGCCGGCGCCGAAGGCGGCTACACCGCAGCCGACTTGTACTTCCGCACCGCCAGCGTGCGGAAGAGCGCGATGATGATCAGCGAATAGATCACCGAGGCCAGCACGGGGTGCTCCATCGGCCAGGCCGTCGACTGGGAGACGCCGCGATTGCCGAACAGCTCGCGGCACGCCTGCACCGTGGCGCTGAACGGATTCCAGTCGGCGATGTGCCGCAGCCACGGCGTCATGTTCCCCGAGTCCACGAAGGCGTTGGAGATGAACGTGACGGGGAACAGCCACACCAGCCCGCCCGAGGTGGCCGCCTCGGGGGTGCGCACGGAGAGCCCGATCAGCGCGCCGATCCAGGTGAAGGCGTAACCGAGGAGCAGCAACAGGCCGAAGCCGCCGAGCACTTTGAGGCCGTTCTCATGGGTGCGCCAGCCGACCAGGAGCGCCACCACGGCGAGCACCACCAGGGTCAGCGCGGTCTGCACGAGGTCGGCGAGGGTGCGCCCGGTGAGCACGGCGCCGCGTGCCATCGGCAGTGAGCGGAAGCGGTCGACGAGGCCCTTGTGCATGTCCTCGGCGATGCCCGCGCCCGCGCCCGCCGTGGCGAAGGTGACGGTCTGGGCGAAGATCCCCGCCATCAGGAACTCCTTGTACGCGGCGGGGGAGGTGCTGCCGCCGATCATCATGGAGCCGCCGAAGACATAGCTGAACAGCACCACGAACATGATCGGCTGGATCAGGCCGAAGATCACGACCTCGGGGATGCGGAGCATCCTGATCAGATTCCGCTTGGCGACGATCAGCGAGTCGGAGACGGACTGGCGGATCCCGCCGCGCGCCCTGGGCGCCGCCGGTGCGGGGCCTGTGCCCGCCGCGGCCGTGGTGGCGGTCATGTGGCGCTCTCCTTCCGCTTCCGCCGGGAACCGTGGCCCCGGCGGCCGTCTTCGGTGCCTCCTCCGCGTGCACCGCTCCCGCCGCTCCGGGCGTCCTTCACGCTCGCCCCGCTCTCCGCGCCCTCCGCGTACGCGCCGCTCTCCCCGCTCTCGCCGTTGCCTGCGTCCGCCTCGGCCGTGTGGCCCGTGAGCGAGATGAACACGTCGTCGAGGGTGGGGCGGCGGAGGCCGATGTCGTCGATCTCGATGCCCTGCGCGTCGAGCTCGCGGATGACCTCGGCGAGGAGCTTGGCGCCGCCGGTCACCGGGACGGTCAGCCTGCGGGTGTGCCGCTCGACGGTGACCTCGCCGTGGCCGGGGCCGCTCAGGCTGTGCCGGTCGAGGATCTCGCGGGCCGGCTCGATGGTCTCCGGGAGGTGCGCGACGACCTCGACGCGCTCGCCGCCGGTCTGCGCCTTGAGCTGGTCGGAGGTGCCGCGCGCGATGACCTTGCCGTGGTCGACCACCGCGATGTCGTGCGCGAGGCGGTCGGCCTCCTCCAGATACTGCGTGGTGAGCAGCAGCGTGGTGCCTCCCGACACCAGCTCCTCGATCACCTCCCACAGAGCCTGGCGGTTGCGCGGGTCGAGCCCGGTGGTGGGCTCGTCCATGAACATCACGGGCGGGCTCACGACCAGCGCGGCGGCCAGGTCGAGCCGCCGGCGCATGCCGCCCGAATACGTCTTGGCGGTGCGGTCGGCCGCGTCCGCGAGATTGAACCGCTCCAGCAGCTCGCCCGCCCTGCGCTTCGCGTCGCGCGAGGACATCTGATAGAGCTGCCCGACCATCCGGAGATTCTCGCGGCCGGTCAAATACTCGTCGACGGCGGCGAATTGGCCGGACAGGCCGATGGAGCGGCGCACCTCCGTTGGGTGCTGGAGCACGTCGAGCCCGGCCACTTCGGCCCTGCCCGAGTCCGGCTGGAGCAGCGTGGTGAGCACCCGCACGGCGGTGGTCTTCCCCGCGCCGTTCGGCCCGAGAAGGCCCAGCACGGTGCCCTCGGGGACATCGAGATCGACGCCGTCCAGTGCCCTGACGTCGCCGAAGGTCTTCACCAGACCCTCGGCGTAGATGGCACCTGGCATATCGGCTCCCAGGGTGTGGGGTGAGATGTGATCGAGTCTAGATTGGCCGGATATGTCCGGCACTAGGTGGCACGGCCCATGTGCGGGCGATGCGCAGCAGTATGTGAGAACGCGATATGTCGCGTCAAGGGAAATCAAGGGAAACGCGACAGTCGCGAGGGGGCTGAGATCGCCTACGCCCGGACGCCCGGCCTTCCCCGTCGCGCGGTCGGCCGAGGGCTCAGCTCGTCACCGTGTATCCGGCGGCGCGCAGCGAGGAGGCGACCTCCACGCAGTGCTCGGGTCCCTTGGTCTCCAAGTGCAGCTCCACCTCCGCCTCGTCGAGCCCGAGCCGCGGATCGGTTCGTACGTGGCTCACATCGAGGACGTTAGCGTCCGCCACTGACAACTCCCCGAGGAGCGCGGCCAGCGCGCCCGGGCGGTCGTTCAGCCGCAGCCGCAGCGACAGATAGCGGCCGGCCGCCGCCATGCCGTGCCGGAGGGTGCGCTGCATCACCAGCGGGTCCACATTGCCGCCGGACAGCACCGCGACGACCGGGCCCTCGATGGACCCCGGCTTGTCGAGCAGCGCGGCGACAGGGCTCGCGCCCGCGGGCTCGACGACCAGCTTCGCGCGCTCCAGGCAGAGCAACAGCGCCCGGGAGAGCGCGTCTTCGGACACCGTGCGGACCTCGTCGACCAGCTCGCCGACGATCTCGAAGGGCACGTCGCCCGGCCTGCCCACCTTGATGCCGTCGGCCATCGTGGACACCGAGTCCAGCGCCACCGGGTGCCCGGCGGCCAGCGAGGGCGGGTACGCGGCCGCGCCGCCCGCCTGCACGCCGACCACCCGCACGTCGGGCCGCAGCGACTTCACCGCGACCGCGATGCCGGCGGCGAGCCCGCCCCCGCCCATGCCGACCACGATGGTGCGCACCTCGGGGCACTGCTCCAGGATCTCCAGGCCGATGGTGCCCTGGCCCGCCACCACGTCGGGGTGGTCGAAGGGGTGGATGAAGACGGCGCCCGTACGGTCCGCGTACTCCTTCGCGGCGCGCAGCGTCTCGTCCACCACCGTGCCGCGCAGCTCGACGCGCGCGCCGTAGTCGCGGGTGGCGGCGACCTTCGGGAGCGGGGCGCCCTGCGGCATGAAGACCGTGGACTCGACGCCCAGCAGCGAGGCGGCCAGCGCGACGCCCTGCGCGTGGTTGCCCGCGCTCGCCGCGACCACGCCCCGTGCGCGCTCCCGTGCGCCCAGCCCGGCGATCCGGACGTAGGCTCCGCGGAGTTTGAACGAGCCGGTCCGCTGCAGGTTCTCGCACTTGAGGTGGACCGGGGCGCCTGCCAGCGAGGACAGATGGCGGCTGCCCTCCATGGCGGTCGAGCGCGCGACGCCGGAGAGCGTCTTCTGTGCGGTGCGTACGTCCTCGACGGAGACGGTGGTGGCCATGCGGCCAGTCTCGCAGGGCGTGCGGGGGCACGCGGCCCACGCCCGGGCGGGCTCCACCTCTTCGTGCAGCGGTGGTACGCGGAGGGGCGCGGCCGCGTACTCTGTGCGTCACGGCTAAACCATCTGTTTACGTGATCTTGGAATTTCCCAAAGCCAAAGAAGCGAGCACTTCGGCCATGCCCACGCATACGGACATGACGCAAGACATCCCCCAGGACAGCCGGGCCGACGGCACGCCCGGCGCCGACGCCGCGCACGGCACTCCAGGCGGCTCCGCTCCCGGCAGCACCGGCACCCCCGGCGACGAGGTCGTCGGCCCCGCCGTGCTGGACGCGATGCAGCACCAGGTCGCCGTCTTCGCGCGGCGCGCCGAGCAGACCCGCCTCGGCGGGGTGGGACAGGCGCGCAACTCCATGGACCGCGCCGCCTACCTCCTGCTCAACAGGCTCGACCAGGAAGGCCCGATGGGCGTCAAGGCGCTCGCGGCCGGCATGGGCATCGACTCCTCGACGGTCACCCGCCAGGTCGCGCCGCTGGTCGACTCCGGCCTGGTGAAGCGCACTTCGCACCCGGAGGACGGCCGCGCCGTCGTGCTCCAGCTCTCGCCGCGCGGCTCCGCGCGGCTGGCGCAGGTGCGCTCCTCGCGCCGCGACCTGATGGAGCTGCTCACCGAGGACTGGAGCGAGGAGGAGCGGGAGTCCTTCTGCTCGCTGCTCACCCGCTTCAACACGGCGCTGCTCGGCACCCACCCCACCGCGGGCGCCGAGCCCGAGCCGCAGGGCGAGGGCCCGGCCGAGCGCGCGCCGGAGCGGCGGCCCGAGGAGCAGCCCGCCTCTTGATTTGATCTGCGCGGCTGCCGTCCCATGAAGCGACGGGAGGCGCGCAGTGCGAGAGCGGCGGGCACGAGGGGAGCGCCGCCGCGCCCGGGAGTTCGAGGCGTTCGTCGCGGGCGCGGCAGGCAGGCTGCTGCATGCGGCCACCCTGCTGACTGCCGAGCGCCCCGGCAGCGCCCCTGAGGCCGAGCGGCTGCTGATCGCCGCGCTGGCCCGCAGTTACGCGGAGTGGCCCCGGCTGCGCGGCACCCGCGGCGACGATCCGTACGAGCACACACGCGGCGAGCTCGCCGCCCGCTTCGCGCACGCGTCCTGGCGCTACCGCCGCGCGCACGGCGGCCTCCTCGGCGAACTCCCGCCGCGCGAACGGCTGGTGATCGTCCTGCGGCTGTACGAGGGCGTCGCGGAGGAACAGGTCGCCGCGCAGCTCGGGCTGCCGCCGGAGCGCGTGCGGGCGCTGTGCCTGCGCGCGATGGCCACGCTGCTGTCCTCGCCCCCGGCGCCGGGGGCCGCCGCACACGAACCGCTGGAGGGCGCGCTGTGAGGCTGCCCGACCGCAAGGAGACCGAGGTACGCGGGCTGCTGGACGCGGACGTGCGGCGGCCGCTCCCCGCCGACCTCGCCGAGCGCGCGCTGCTCAGCGGGGCGCGGCTGGCGCACCGGCGGCGGGTGGTGCGGGGCGCGCTGTGGGCGCTGGTGCTCGTGGGGTTCGCGGTGTTCGTGCTGTGGGTCTCGCTGGCCGATCCCTTCGCGCAGCCGCCGGCGGTCACGACGCCGCCGTTGGGGTGGTGAGGGGCCCGAGGCCCACGCCGGGACCGCACACCTGGACCCCGTACCCGACCCCCGTACCCGGCAATGGAGTTGGGCACGGGAGTCGGGGCCTGCGACCCGCGAGGTCAGCCCTCCAGGGCCTGGCGCAGGTCGGCCAGCAGGTCGTCGGCGGACTCCAGGCCGACCGACAGCCGCACCAGGTCGGCCGGCACCTCCAGCGCGGAGCCGGCCGCCGAGGCGTGCGTCATGCGCCCGGGGTGCTCGATCAGCGATTCCACGCCGCCCAGGGACTCACCGAGGGTGAACAGGCGCGCCCGCTCGCACACCTTCACCGCGGCCTCCTCGCCGCCCTCCACGCGGAAGGAGACCATCCCGCCGAAGCCGCGCATCTGCTTGGCAGCGGTCTCGTGGCCCGGGTGCGACTCCAGGCCCGGGTAGTAGACCTGGGTCACGCGCGGGTGCGCGGTGAGCATCTCGATGATGCGCTCCGCGTTGGCGCAGTGCCGGTCCATGCGTACGGCCAGGGTCTTGGCGCCGCGCAGGACCAGCCAGGAGTCGAAGGGGCCGGCGACCGCGCCCATCGCGTTCTGGTGGAAGCCGATGCGCTCGGCGAGCTCGTCGTCCTTCACCACCAGGGCGCCGCCGACCACGTCGGAGTGGCCGCCCATGTACTTGGTGGTGGAGTGCACCACGACGTCGGCGCCCAGCGCGAGGGGCTGCTGCAGGTAGGGGCTGGCGAAGGTGTTGTCCACGACAAGGCGTACCCCCGCGCCGCGGGCGACATCGGAGACGGCCGCGATGTCGGTGATCCCGAGCAGCGGGTTGGAGGGGGTCTCCACCCAGATCGCCTTGGTGCGCTCGCGCAGCTCGGCGCGCACGGCGGCGGCGTCCGAGGTGTCCGCGACGGACCACTCGATGCCCCAGCGCTCGGCGACCTTGGCGAAGAGCCGGAAGGTGCCGCCGTACGCGTCGTTGGGGATGACGACGTGGTCGCCCGGGGTGAGGAGGGTGCGCAGCAGGCAGTCCTCGGCCGCCATGCCGGAGGCGAAGGCGAAGCCGCGGCGGCCGCCCTCCAGCGCGGCGAGGTTCTCCTCCAGCGCGGTGCGGGTGGGATTCGCCGAGCGGCTGTACTCGTATCCGTTGCGCAGGCCGCCGACGCCGTCCTGCTTATAGGTCGATACCTGGTGAATAGGGGGTACGACGGCGCCGGTGGCCGGGTCGGCCGTCTGGCCCGCGTGGATCGCGAGGGTCTCGAATCCGCCGGCGCGGGCGCCGTCGTCCTGGTGGCTGCGTTGGTGGTCGCTCATGGGCCCGAGACTAATGCGCCGTACGGTGGGGGAAGGGCGCGTACCGGCCGATCGCGCCCCGAAGAAGGTGTCAGCCCGCCCGCGCCGAGGTCCCACGGGGAGAAACGCCGTCATGGAAGCCCTCATCCTGCTGATCGTCCTGGTCGCCGTCTCCGGCGTTCTGATCGCCCCCGCGCTGCGCCGCAGGCGCCTGCGCAAGGACGGGCAGCGCGGCATGGCCGCGGCCCAGGACCCGGTCGCGGGGTACGGATTCGTGCCGGCCGAGGAGCTGGACGTGCGGCTGCCCGGGCCCGACCGCGAGCTGACCGAGGCGCTGGAGGAGACCCAGCGCACCCAGGACTGGGGTCCGGTGGCCCGGATGCTGGCGCTGACCAGCGACGAGTGGGAGCTGCGCTGGCAGCGGGTGCAGTCGCTGGCGGGGGCCGCGCACATGGAGCTGACGCGGCACAGGGCCGCGGTGGCGGAGGGCGCGTCCCCGGCCTCGTCCGAATCCGGCGCGGACTCCGGTGCCGTCTCCTTCAGCAAGGCCCCCGCCGTGCAGGACGCGCGCTGGCTGCGCGAGTGGCGCGCGCAGGAGCCGCGGGACGCGGGCGGCGCCGAGGTGTACGCGCAGTTCCTGGTCTGGCAGGCGCTGGCCGACCCGGCGGCCGCCGAGCACCGGATCATCCTGGAGGAGGCGCGGAACGTCGCGCACGAGGCGGCGCGGCTGGCCGAGAACGACCCCACCCCGCACATCACCGAGCTGGTGATCGCCCGTCATCTCAGCTACCGCAGGGCCGACTTCGAGTCCCTGTGGTCCACGGTACGCAGGCTGGCGCCGCACCACATGGGCGCGCACCTGGCCGCGCTGCCGTACTGGTCGCAGAAGTGGAGCGGCTCCAAGACGGAGGCCGACGGCTTCGCGCAGGCCGCCGCTGCGAGCGCGCCGGAGGGCACGCTGCTGCCCGCGCTGCCGCTGTTCGCGCTGTACGACCACCTGCCCGAGGTCAACATGGTCCGCGGCCTCTACCAGAGCCACGACGTGGAACGGGCCATCGAGGCGGCCGAGTTCGCCGTCGACCAGGTCGAGGACGACCACCCCGTACGGGCTCACGTACTGCACCTGCTGGTCTGCTTCCTCGTACGCGCCGAGCGCTACACCGAGGCCATGGAGGCCCTCCAGGTCGTGGACGGCTACGTGGGCGCGGTCCCCTGGGTGGACGCGACCAGCCCGGTCGCCGAATACGCGGCATACCGCGCCCTGGCCGTCGCGGGCTGGGAGTCCACGGGCGGCGCGCGGGAACGGGCCGAGGGCTCGGGGATGTAGGCGGGGCTCCCGGGGCGCCGCGCCCCCGGAGTGTCGCGTCCCCAGAGCGTTCGCGTCCCCGGAGGGCCCCGTCCGCTTAGGGCCCGGCGCCCCGTCCCCGACACAATGGGCGCATGGCCAACCGACTCGCGGACGAGACCTCGCCCTACCTCCTCCAGCACGCGGACAATCCGGTGGACTGGTGGCCCTGGTCGCCCGGCGCCTTCGAGGAGGCCCGCCGCCGCGGGGTCCCGGTGCTGCTGAGCGTGGGGTATGCGAGCTGCCACTGGTGCCACGTCATGGCGCACGAGAGCTTCGAGGACGCGGAGACCGCCGCGTATCTCAACGAGCACTTCGTGTCGGTGAAGGTGGACCGGGAGGAGCGGCCCGACGTCGACTCCGTGTACATGGAGGCCGTGCAGGCCGCCACGGGGCAGGGCGGATGGCCCATGACCGTCTTCCTCACCGCCGACGGTGAGCCCTTCTACTTCGGCACCTACTTCCCGCCGGCCCCGCGGCACGGCATGCCCTCCTTCCGGCAGGTGCTGGAGGGGGTGACCAGCGCCTGGGCCGACCGCCGCGACGAGGTGGCCGACGTGGCCTCGCGCATCACCCGCGACCTGGCCGGGCGCACCATCAGGTACGACGCCCCGCAGCCCCCAGGCGCCGAGGACATGGGCGAGGCCCTGCTCGGGCTGACCCGTGAATTCGACGCGGTGCGCGGCGGGTTCGGGGGAGCGCCGAAGTTCCCGCCGGCCATGGCGCTGGAGTTCCTGCTGCGGCACCACGCGCGCACCGGTTCGGACGGCGCGCTGGAGATGGTGCAGTCCACCTGCGAGGCGATGGCGCGCGGCGGCATCTACGACCAGCTCGGCGGCGGTTTCGCGCGCTATTCGGTGGACGAGAGCTGGGTGGTGCCGCACTTCGAGAAGATGTTGTACGACAACGCGCTGCTCTGCCGCCTGTACGCGCACCTGTGGCGCAGCACGGGCTCCGCCTTCGCGCGCCGCGTCGCGCTGGAGACCGCCGACTTCATGGTGCGCGAACTGGGCACGGCGCAGGGCGGCTTCGCCTCGGCGCTGGACGCCGACAGCGACGACGGTACGGGGGAGCACCACGAGGGCGCGTACTACGTGTGGACCCCGGAGCAGCTCGCCGCGGAACTGGGGGAGGAGGACGCAGAGTTCGCCGCCGGGTACTTCGGGGTGACCGAGGAGGGGACGTTCGAGAAGGGCGCCTCCGTACTCCAACTCCCGGACCTGGAGGGCTCGGAGCGGCTCGCCGACGCCGAGCGCGTCGCCTCCGTACGGGA
The DNA here is from genome assembly GCF_039605595.1 of Streptomyces odontomachicola. NCBI lineage: Bacteria > Bacillati > Actinomycetota > Actinomycetes > Kitasatosporales > Streptomycetaceae > Streptomyces > Streptomyces odontomachicola. The sequence goes on along the minus strand of NZ_JBCFOK010000013.1, from coordinate 191,624 downwards.
GAGGCTGCTGGCCGCGCGGGAGCAGCGCATGCGGCCCGAGCGCGACGACAAGGTCGTCGCGGCCTGGAACGGCCTGGCCGTCGCAGCGCTCGCCGAGACCGGCGCCTACTTCGAGCGGCCCGACCTGGTGGAGGCGGCGTCCACGGCGGCACGGCTGCTGGACGAGCTGCACACGGACGCCGAAGGGCGGCTGCTGCGCACCTCGCGGGACGGCGAGGCCGGGCAGAGCGCGGGCGTGCTGGAGGACTACGGCGATGTGGCCGAGGGCTATCTGTCGCTGTACGCGGTGACAGGCGAGGCCCGTTGGCTGGAGCGCGCGGGCGCGCTGCTGGAGGCGGTGCTGCGGCACTTCACGGCGGCCGACGGCACGCTGTACGACACAGCGGACGACGCCGAGCAGCTCATCCGCCGCCCGCAGGACCCCACCGACAACGCGACGCCGTCGGGCTGGACGGCCGCCGCGCACGCGCTGCTCAGCTACGCCGCGTACACCGGCAGCGGGCGGCACAGGGACGAGGCGGAGCGCGCGCTCGGCATCGTGCGGGCGCTGGCGGGGCGCGCGCCGCGCTTCATCGGCTGGGGCCTGGCCGCTTCCGAGGCGTCCCTGGACGGGCCGCGCGAGGTGGCCGTGGTCGGCCCGTACGGCGATCCGGCCACCGGTGAGCTGCACCGCACCGCGCTGCTGGCCACCGCGCCGGGCGCCGTGGTCGCGCTCGGCGAGCCCGGCAAGGACGGCGGGGTGCCGCTGCTGGAGGACCGGCCGCTGCTGGACGGCCGCCCCGCCGCGTACGTCTGCCGGGGCTTCACCTGCGATGCGCCGACGGCCGACCCCGCGATCCTGCAGCAGTCGCTGCGGAGTTGAGGGAGGGCCGCAGCGTGCGGTGCCGTACGGAATCCGCAGCGGGTTCCGTACGGCACCGCGCCGGTCGCGCGTGGTCCCGCGTACGGGCCCCGGGTGAGACATAACACGCGGCGCGGGCCGGAGCGCGCCCGTAAAGTGGCGGGCATGCAGGTGATCCAATCGACCAAGCTCGCCAACGTCTGCTACGAGATCCGTGGCCCGGTCCTCGAGGAGGCGATGCGTCTTGAGGCGGCGGGTCACCGCATTCTCAAGCTCAACACCGGCAATCCGGCCGCGTTCGGCTTCGAGTGCCCTCCCGAGATCCTGGAGGACATGCTGCGGAACGTGGGCACGGCCCACGGGTACGGCGACGCCAAGGGCCTCCTCGCCGCGCGCCGCGCGGTGATGCAGCACTACCAGACCATGGGCATCGAGCTGTCGGTCGAGGACGTGTACCTGGGCAACGGCGCGTCCGAGCTGATCCAGATGTCGATGCAGGCGCTGCTCGACGACGGCGACGAGGTGCTGGTCCCGGCGCCGGACTACCCGCTGTGGACGGCCTCGGTCTCGCTGTCCGGCGGCACGGCCGTGCACTACCGCTGCGACGAGCAGGCCGACTGGATGCCGGACCTCGCCGACATCGAGCGCAAGGTCACCGACCGCACCAAGGCGCTGGTGATCATCAACCCGAACAACCCCACGGGCGCGGTCTACGACGAGGAGATGCTGCGCGGGCTCACCGACATCGCCCGCCGGCACAACCTGATCGTCTGCTCCGACGAGATCTACGACAAGATCCTGTACGACGGCGCGACCCACACACCCACCGCCGCGATCGCCCCCGACCTGCTGACCCTCACCTTCAACGGGCTCTCCAAGTCCTACCGGGTGGCCGGCTACCGCAGCGGGTGGATGGCCGTGTGCGGGCCCAAGGCGCACGCCTCCAGCTACATCGAGGGCCTCACGATCCTGGCCAACATGCGGCTGTGCGCCAACATGCCGGCGCAGCACGCGGTGGCCACGGCGCTGGGCGGGCGGCAGTCGATCCAGGACCTGGTGCTGCCGGGCGGGCGGCTGCTGGAGCAGCGGGACACGGCGTACGACCTGCTCACGCAGATCCCGGGTGTCACGTGTGTGAAGCCGAAGGGTGCGATCTACGCGTTCCCGCGGCTCGACCCCAAGGTCTACAAGGTCAAGGACGACCGGCAGCTCGTGCTGGATCTGCTCCGCGAGGAGAAGATCATGATCGTGCACGGCACGGGGTTCAACTGGCCCGAGCCCGATCACTTCCGCATCGTGAATCTGCCGCCGGCCGACGAGCTGGCCGATGCGGTGAAGCGGATCGGCGAGTTCCTGGACGGCTACAGCCAGCACTGAGCGGGGTTCGAGAGTCCCCATTGCGGCCCGTCGAAAACGGTCAACTTTAGATTGAGTCTAAGTTAGGATGGGGTCCTGCATACGGAGAGCAGGAGGCCATTCATGTACGAACCGATCCGCACCAAGTCGGTCCACACCATGGCCGACCCTGATCCGGAGACCGCAGCCGTGCCGCAGCGCAGCCGCGGGGAGGAGCTGGACATCCGGCTCGCCGGGCAGCTCACCGCGCTGCTGACGGTGACCGATGAGCTGCGGGCGCTGGAGCCGGGGGCGTCGCTCGACGCGGCGGCGACGCGGCTCGTCGCGTGCGTGGCGCGGCTGCGGGGCGGGCGCGAGCCGCTGCGGGCCGAGCCGTCCGTACGGAGTGCGGCGCCGGATCATGTCGTCGGGCTGCATCAGCGGGCGCACATGCTGGCGGGGCACGCGCTGGTGCTGGCGACGTCCCGTGAGGACACAGAGGCGGCGGAACTCGCCGCGGACCGCTTGTCGGCCCACGCCGAGGCGTTGGGCCTGGAGCCGGTGACCCAGTAACGCTCCCCGCGCCGAGGTGTCGGCGCTGCGCGCCGCGCTGCCCCCACCCCGGTGTGGGCGGTCGTTCCGCTGGGGCGGAACGGGCGGGCACACCGGAACCGCCAGCCGCGAGGCCCCGTCCCCACGCACCCGACGTACGCGCTCGGCGCGGGCGTTCACGGGGCTGCGCCCCGAGCCCCCGTTTGCAACGTGGTTGCGCGGGAGCAGGGGGCGCGAGTCCGGTTGTGCCCACCCGTTCCGCCCCGACGGAACGAATGCCCACAACCTTGTGTGGGGGGGGGAGCGCCCGGACGGGGCCGCAGCCCGCAACCTCACGGTGCGGGAAAGCAGCCAGGCGGGACCGCAGCCCACAACCTCGTAGAGGGAGCGGCGGGTGGGCAAAGCCCCGTGCTTGACCGTGGCCCACAACCTTGTGCGGGGCGGGGTGGGGCAAAGCCCCAGGCGGGCCGCAGGGCACAACCTCGTGCGGGGCGTACGGGGCTCGAAGGGGCGCCCCGGTCAGGGCGCCCCCACACACGAGCCTCAGGCCAGGCGCTTGACCAGCGCGTTGTACTCGTCCCACAGCTCCTTCGGCGTGTGGTCGCCGAAGGTGTTCAGGTGCTCGGGGACCAGCGACGCCTCGTCGCGCCAGACCTCCTTGTCGACCTCGAGGATGAAGTCGAGCTCGGAGTCGGTGAGGTCGAGCCCCGAGGTGTCCAGGGACTCCTTGGTCGGCACGATGCCGATCGGCGTCTCGACGCCCTCGGACTCGCCGTTCAGGCGGCCGACGATCCACTTCAGGACGCGGCTGTTCTCACCGAAGCCGGGCCACACGAACTTGCCGGCCTCGTTCTTCTTGAACCAGTTCACGTAGTAGATCTTCGGCAGCTTCGCGGCGTCCGCGTTCTTGCCGATGTTGACCCAGTGCGCGAAGTAGTCGCCCATGTTGTAGCCGCAGAACGGCAGCATCGCGAACGGGTCGCGGCGCAGCTCGCCGACCTTGCCCTCGGCCGCCGCGGTCTTCTCCGAGGCCACGTTGGCGCCCAGGAAGACGCCGTGCTGCCAGTCGAAGGACTCGGTGACCAGCGGGACGGCGGAGGCGCGGCGCCCGCCGAAGAGGATCGCGGAGATCGGCACGCCGCGCGGGTCCTCCCACTCCGGCGCGATGATCGGGCACTGCCCGGCCGGCACGGTGAAGCGCGCGTTGGGGTGGGCGGCGGGAACGTCGGAGTCCGGCGTCCAGTCGTTGCCCTTCCAGTCCGTGAGGTGCGCGGGCTTCTCCTCGGTCATGCCCTCCCACCAGACGTCGTTGTCGTCGGTGAGCGCGACGTTGGTGAAGACCGAGTTGCCCCACAGGGTCTTCATCGCGTTGGCGTTGGTGTCCTCGCCGGTGCCGGGCGCGACGCCGAAGAAGCCGGCCTCCGGGTTGATCGCGTACAGCCGCCCGTCCTCGCCGAAGCGCATCCACGCGATGTCGTCGCCGATGGTCTCCACGGTCCAGCCCGCGACGGTCGGCTCCAGCATCGCGAGGTTGGTCTTGCCGCAGGCCGAGGGGAAGGCGGCGGCCACGTACTTGGACTCACCGCGCGGCGGCGTCAGCTTCAGGATGAGCATGTGCTCGGCGAGCCAGCCCTCGTCCCGCGCCATGACGGAGGCGATGCGCAGCGCGTAGCACTTCTTGCCGAGCAGCGCGTTGCCGCCGTACCCGGAGCCGAAGGACCAGATCTCGCGGGTCTCGGGGAAGTGCGAGATGTACTTGGTGCTGTTGCACGGCCACGGCACGTCCTTCTCGCCCTCGGCCAGCGGGGCGCCCACGGAGTGCACGGCCTTCACGAAGAAGCCGTCCTCGCCGAGCTGGTCGAGCACCGGCTGCCCCATGCGCGTCATGGTGCGCATCGCCACGGCGACGTACGCGGAGTCGGTGATCTCCACGCCGAGCGCGGAGAGCGGGGAGCCGAGCGGGCCCATGCAGAACGGGACCACGTACATGGTCCTGCCGCGCATCGAACCCCGGAAGATGCCGTCCTCACCGGCGAAGATGCGTTTCATCTCCGCCGGGTCCTTCCAGTGGTTGGTCGGGCCCGCGTCCTCCTCCTTCTCGGAACAGATGAAGGTGCGGTCCTCGACGCGCGCGACGTCCGAGGGGTCGGAGGCCGCGTAGTAGGAGTTCGGGCGCTTGACCGGGTCCAGTTTCTTGAACGTGCCCTGTGCGACGAGCTCCTCGCACAGCCGCTCGTACTCGGCCTCGGAGCCGTCGCACCAGACCACCCGGTCCGGCTGAGTGAGGGCGGCGATCTCGTCGACCCAGGAGACCAGCTCCTGATGGTTGGTCGGTGCAGGGGTGGTGGTGGTCCGAGCCGCAGTACTGCGCGCCACGATCGCTCCAGACGTTTGAGGGTTTTCGGCGGATACATGCACGTGTATCCGGTTCCTTTTCCTGTCACTCAGCACGCCCCTTGGGGGCCGCGACCCGGATGCGTTCGTGGCTTGCTCATCCGGTGCCGCCCTTGCTCATTTGATCATCCGACCCTAGACGACTCGTGTCCAGATGGGAATGGTGTGGTCATCGCCACTCGGCGACCATGTGTGCAGGGCGTTAAGGGCGTCTTGGAACCTACGGGACCGTAGGTACGATGGCGCCCATGACGCCCGCCGTCCCCGCTGAGCAGGAGCAGTCCATGAACGTCTCCAACTCCCCTGCCGGGGCTGCCGGTCCGGCCCGGGAAGGGAGCGGCGGCCAGGCCGTCCCGCAGGTCCCGGGCCAGCAGGCAACGGACCCGCAGACGCCGGGCCAGCACGCATCGGACCAGCCGCTGCCCAAGCAGATGTCGCAGCAGGTGCACGCGCAGGTGCAGCAGCTTCCGCAGTTCATCAAGCCGCGGCTGCGCGGCTGGCTGCACGCCGGGATGTTCCCCGCCGTGCTGATATCGGGGGTCTTCCTGACCGCCCTCGCCGGCAGCACCCGCGGCCGGGTGGCCTGCGCGGTCTTCACGCTCAGCGCGTGCCTGCTGTTCGGCATCAGCGCGCTCTACCACCGCGGCGACTGGAGCCCGAAGGTCAACGCGGTCTTCCGGCGGCTGGATCACGCCAACATCTTCTTGATCATCGCCGGTACGTACACCCCGCTCACGATCCTGCTGCTGCCCGGCGCCAAGGGCGATGTGCTGCTGTGGGGGATCTGGGCGGCGGCCGCGCTGGGCATCGCGTTCAGGGTGTTCTGGGTCGGCGCTCCGCGCTGGCTCTACACGCCCTGCTACATCGCGATGGGCTGGGCCGCGGTCTTCTTCCTGCCCGACTTCATGCAGAAGGGCGGCATCGCCGTGCTGGTCTGCGTGATCGTCGGCGGGCTGCTCTACAGCGCGGGCGGCGTGATCTACGGGATCAAGCGGCCGAACCCGTCGCCGCGCTGGTTCGGCTTCCACGAGGTGTTCCACTCGTTCACGCTGGCCGCTTTCGTGGTGCACTACGTGGCGATCTCGCTGGTGGCGTACCAGCACCACTGAGCGGAACGGGCATGCGGGAAGGGGCACCCCGGCAGGGGTGCCCCTTCTTTGTGTGCTCCGCGTAAGCGTCAGGCGCCCTGCGAAAGCATCAGGCCGTGCGGCGTACGGAGCGGCCCGCGAGGACGTCGGTGCGGCGGCCTTCCCGGATCACCGGGCGGCCGTCGATCAGCACGTGCGGGATGCCTCGCGGCAGAGTGCGCGGCTCCTCGAAGGTGGAGCCGGCGGCGACCGTCTCCGGGTCGAAGAGCACCAGGTCGGCGCGGTATCCCTCGCGGACCAGGCCCCGGTCGGGCAGCCGCAGACGGGCCGCGGCGCGGCCGGTGAGGTGCGCGACGCACTCCTCCAGGGAGAGCACGCCGAGCTCCCGTACGTAGTGGCCGAGGTAGTGGGGGAAGGTGCCGTACGCTCTCGGGTGCGGCTTGGCGCCCTGGAGGATGCCGTCGCTGCCGCCGGTGTGCACGGGGTGGCGCATGATCTGCCGGACGTTCTCCTCGTGCCCGACGTGCTGGAGGATCGTCGGCCCGAGCCGGTCCTCGACGAGGAGGCGGTGCGCGGTGACGAAGGGCTCCTCGCCGCGTTCGGCGGCGGACTGCGCGACCGTCTTGCCGACGTACGAGGCGAGCTCCGGGCTGCTCACGCCGGAGATCTCGATGGCGTCCCACTCGATGGGCACGCCGTGGCAGCCGTCGGCGCCCTCGACCTCCATCACGTGCCGGATGCGGGCCGTGGTCTCCGGGTCGGCCAGGCGCCCGAGGATCGCCTCGGGCCCGCCCTCGCTCGCCCAGCTCGGCAGCATCGCGACGAGCGTCGTGCAGCCCGGGGTGTACGGATAGGTGTCGAGGGTGATGTCGGCGCCGTCCGCGAGGGCCTTGTCGATGAGCGCGAGCAGGTCGGGCGCCTTGCCCTCGTTCACGCCGAAGTTCATGGTGGCGTGCGCGAGATGGAGCGGGCAGCCGGCCTCGCGGGTGAGCGCGATCATCTCCTCGTACGCCTGGAGCGCGTTCTTGCCGTACGAGCGGTGGTGCGGGCAGTAGTAGCCGTCGTACGCGGCGACCGTGCGGCACAGCTCGGCGAGTTCGGAGTCGGAGGCGTACATGCCGGGGGTGTACGTCAGGCCCGAGGACATGCCGACGGCGCCCTCTTCCAGGCCCTGCGCGACCAGTTCCTTCATGCGCGCGATCTCGGCGGGGGTGGCGTCGCGGTCGTCCCAGCCCATGGCGAGCATGCGGACGGTGCCCTGGGGGATGAGGTACGCGGCGTTCACGGCGGTGCCGTGGCCGCCGTGTGCCTGGTCGAGGCGGTCGAGGTAGCCGCCGACCGAGCGCCAGTCGAAGTCGATGTCGTCGCCGTTGCCGTTCCAGCCGGTGATGGCCGAGCGGATCTCGGCGAGGGTGCGGTCGTCCGTGGGGGCGTAGGAGAGGCCGTCCTGGCCGATGACCTCGAGGGTGACGCCCTGGGCGGCCTTCGCGGAGTGGTCGGGGTCGCGGAGGAGGGCCAGGTCGCTGTGGGCGTGCATGTCGATGAAGCCGGGGGCCAGGGTGAGGCCTTCGGCCTCGATCACCTTTGCGGCGTTCACCGGGCGCTTTCCCTCGCCCTCGCGGTGGATCTCCGTGATGCGGCCGCCGTTCACGGCTACGTCGGCTCGGTACGTGGGGGTGCCTGTGCCGTCTGCGACGGTGGCGCCCCTGATGACCAGGTCCATGTGTCTTGCCTTTCGCTTGCCGCCGCGTCGTTGCGGGGCTTCGCCCCGGGCCCCCTTGGGTGCGTGGTTGCGTGGGGGAGGGGGCTTGCGTTCCGGTGTGCCCACCCGTTCCGCCCCTGCGGAACGACTGCCCACACCTCGTAGGAATGCGGCCTATCGCCGGGCCTTTAGAAGAACGTGCGGATGTAGTCCGTTACCGTGCCGTCGTTCTCTGCCACCGGGATCAGCTGCCACTTGTCGAAGATCGTGCAGGGGTGGGACATGCCCAGGGCCACCCAGTCGCCCACCTCCAGGTCGGCGTTCTCGTCCGTGCGTACCCAGGCGTGCTGGTCGGAGAGGCCGGTGACCCGGATGCCGTCGGCGGGGCGCAGGGAGCCGTCGCGGGCCGAGCGGACCGCGTTGACCACCGGAAGGTGCAGGTCGTAGGCGGCGTCCCGCTTCCCGGCGTTGAGGAACGCCTGCCCGGCGTTGGGCCGCGAGACCACCTGGGCCCACACGGTGAAGGCGGACCGGAGCGCGCCCTCGTCCGGCACCCGGTTGAAGGGCGTCACCTTCTCGTACTGGCCCTCGTCGTGCGAGACGTACGCGCCGGAACGCAGCAACTTCAGCGCGGGCCGTGAGAGTTCGGGGAGCTCGGCGAACACGTCGGCCACCGCGTCGAACCACGCGCTGCCGCCGGCCGTCACCACGATCGGCTCGTCGTCGGAGAGGGCGGAGAAGCGCTTGGCGCCGTCGAAGTCCACCGCCAGCGCGGTCAGTCGGCGCAGCCAGGCGCGCACACGCTCGGGGTCCGCATCCGGCACCTCGCCCTCGTACCCGGCGACGCCCACCAGTCGGAGCGTTTCCGTCCCGGCGACCGCGTCGGCCAGCGCGCGGCACTCCTTCTCGTTGCGTACGCCGGTGCGCGCGTCGTCGCCCGCGCCGAGCTCGACCACCACGTCGACCGGGCGGCCCGCGCCCGCGTCCCGCAGCGCACGGTCCATGAGCTGGACGCCGCGTACCGAGTCCACGTAGCAGATGAAGCGGAAGTCCGGGTCGGCGTCGAGCTCGCGGGCGAGCCAGCGCAGCGCGGCCTCGTCGACCAGCTCGTTCGCCAGGAAGATCCGCGGAACGCCGAACGCGCGGGCCACGCGCACCTGGTGGGGCACGGCGAGGGTGATGCCCCAGGCGCCGCGCTCCATCTGGCGCGCGAAGAGCTGCGGGGCCATCGAGGTCTTGCCGTGCGGCGCGAAGGCCAGGCCGTGCCGCTCGGTGTAGGTCTCCATGAGCGCGAGATTGTGCTCAAGCCGCTCGGCGGAGAGCGTCAGCAGCGGCGTGGTGAAGCCGCCGGAGAACAGGTTCCGCCCCTCGGCCGCGAGATCGCGCAGCGTCGTGCCGTCCGCGTCCGGCGGGAGGCCCTTGAAGCGGTGGTCGACGGTTTCGTCGGCGAGACGGTCGAGACGGGCGGCGGTCATGGCGACTCCGTTGAAGATCCAGTGCAATGCGCTGCCAAATGCTGTATTGCAATATGTGCAACGCCCATTGCGTATGACGCTTACTGCTGTCTAGCATCCCGGCGAACAGCCGGTCAATGGAAAAGGAGCGGTACCGATCGTGACCAGCACCCGCACTCAGCAACGCGACGCCGGGCCCGAGCAGCCCGGACCCGACGTCGTCTGCCTCGGGGAGTCCATGGTCACGTTCCTGCCATCGCGGCCCGGGCGGCTCGCCGACGTGCCCTCCTTCCAGCGGGCCATCGGCGGCGCCGAGTCCAACGTCGCCTGCACCCTCGCCGGGGCCGGACATGCCGCGCGCTGGGTGAGCAGGGTCGGCGCCGACGGCTTCGGCGACCACCTGGTCGAGGCGATCGCCGCGCGCGGCGTGGACGTCTCGGCGGTGGGACGGGATGCCGCGCGCCCGACCGGGATCTACTTCCGTACGGACGGCGAGCGGGCGACCGGGGAGCAGGACGGAGACAGCGACCAGCCCGTCGCCGAGGTCGCCTACTACCGCGCGGGATCCGCCGCCTCCGCCATGGCGCCCGGCACCCTGGACCGCGCCGCCGTCGAGGGCGGAAGCGTGCTGCACCTGACCGGGATCACCGCCGCGCTCTCCGAGAGCTGTCTGGCGCTGCTGCGCGAGCTGACCGTACGCCGCGAGGGCCGGCCCCTCGTGTCGTTCGACGTCAACTACCGCGTGGGGCTGTGGAGTTCGGCGCCCGAGGGCCCCGAGGTGCTGCTCGCCCTCGCGCGCGGCGCCGACCTCGTCTTCGTCGGCGAGGACGAGGCCGAGGCCGCCTGGGGCATCACCGGCGGGCCCGAGGACGTGCGCGCGGCCCTGCCCGAGCCCGAGGTGCTGGTGGTCAAGCAGGGCAGCACCGGCGCCACCGCCTTCGCGCGGCAGCCGGACGGCGTGGACGACGCGGTGTACGCGCCCGCGCTGGGCGTCGAGGTCGTCGCCCCGGTCGGCGCGGGCGACGCGTTCGCCGCGGGCTTCCTCTCCGGCACGCTGCGCGGGCTCCCGCTGCGCGAGCGGCTGCGGCACGGGCACCTCACCGCTGCCGCCGCGCTCACCGTGCCCGGCGACCTCGCCGACCCGCCGCCGCGCGCGCTCGCCGACCGGCTCGCGGACCTGGACGAGGACGCGTGGGGCACACTGCGACTCGCCCCCGGCTGGACCGCCGGGCAGGCCGGCGCGGAAGACCCGGCCGGCGCGGAACACGTCGCGGACCACGCACAGAAGGCGAGCGCACCATGAGCCAGACCGTCGACAGGGCGCTGAGTATCCTGCCCCTCCTCGCCGAGGGCCCGGCCAACCTCGAACAGGTCGCCCAGCGGCTCGGCGTGCACAAGTCCACCGCGCTGCGGCTGCTGCGCACGCTGCACGAGCACGGCATGGTCTACCGCCAGGCCGACCAGCGCTACCGGCTCGGCGCGCGGCTGTTCGCGCTCGCCCAGGAGGCCGTGGAGAACCTCGACGTACGGGAGATCGCCCACCCCTACCTCGCCGAGCTCAACGAGAAGACCGGGCACACCGTGCACCTCGCCGTGTACGAGGAGAACGAGGTGCTCTACATCGACAAGGTCGAGAGCCGCTACCCGGTGCGGATGTACTCGCGGATCGGCAAGCCCGTCGCGATCACCGTCGCAGCCGTGGCCAAGCTGCTGCTCGCCGACCTCCCCGAGCCGGAGCGGCGCGCGGTCGCCGAGCGGCTCGACTACCCCCTCTACACGGCCCGTTCGACCCCCAACGCCGCCGCCTTCCTGACGGAGCTGGCCAAGGTGCGCGAACAGGGCTGGGCCACCGACCTCGGTGGCCACGAGGAGTCCATCAACTGCGTCGCGGCCCCCATCCGGGGCACGGACGGGCGCGCCGTCGCCGCGATGTCGGTGTCCGCGCCGAACGTCGTGGTCAGCGCGGAGGACCTCCTCAAACTCGTACCGCAGGTGCGGCACACCGCTGACGCGATCAGCGCCGAGTACGCGGGCCGGGCCCCTGCCCGCGCCCCGCAGGAACACTAGGGAAAACAGGTACACCCATGAGCGACAAGCTGACCAAGACCGCCCTCACGCCGTCCACGCACACCACGCCCCCGGCGAAGTTCTCGCACGGCGTGAAGAAGGGCAACATCCTCCAGGTCGCGGGCCAGGTCGGCTTCGGCCCGGCCGTCGAGGGCCAGGCCCCCACCCCGGTGGGCCCCGGCCTGCGCGAGCAGACCCTCCAGACCTTCGCCAACGTGAAGGCGATCCTCGAAGAGGGCGGCGCCTCCTGGGACGACGTGATGATGGTGCGCGTGTTCCTGACGGACACCGACCACTTCGCGGAGTTCAACGAGATCTACAACGAGTACTTCGCGGACCTGAAGGAGGCCCCGGCCGCGCGTACGACGGTGTACGTGGGCCTGCCGGCCGGTCTCCTCGTCGAGGTGGACGCGTTGGCGGTGCTCGGCTGAGCCGAGCCCGCCTGATCGCGGATGTGGTCGATCTCCGCTCGTCGACCGCCGGCCACTTCCGCTGTGCTCCATTTCCGCTGCGGCGGACAAGGGGTGTCGCCGCCTGAGCGGCGGCACCCCAGGGGGAAGCCGCCGCCCATGCGGCGGCAGCACAAGGGGGGATGAGTCGGCACCCTTCCCCGGGGTGCCCAAGTTCGCACGGAAACAACGAGGTTCCCCATGCTGCTTGCCGCATCACCGCCACACACGGGTGGTCTGCTCGCGCTCATACCCGGCACCGCCGGTCTGCTGACCGTCGCCGCGCTGGGCATCCTGCTGCTGCTCTTCCTGATCATCAAGGCGCGGCTGCAGCCCTTCGTCGCCCTGCTCACCGTGTCCATCGCGGTCGGCCTGGGCGCCGGACTCTCGGTGACCGAACTCTTCGGCACCGTGCAGAAGTCGGACGCCGTCTCGATGATCGAGGACGGCATGGGCGGCATCCTCGGGCATGTCGCCATCATCATCGGCCTGGGCACCATGCTCGGCGCGATCCTGGAGGTCAGCGGCGGCGCCGAGGCACTGTCCTCGCGGCTGCTCAACCTCTTCGGCGAGAAGCGCGCGCCGCTCGCCATGGGCCTCACCGGCCTGATCTTCGGCATCCCGGTCTTCTTCGACGTCGGCATCTTCGTCCTGGCGCCGATCGTGTACGCCGCCGCCAAGCGCTCCGGCAAGTCCGTGCTGCTGTACGCGATGCCCCTGCTCGCGGGCCTGTCCATGACGCACGCCTTCCTGCCTCCGCACCCGGGCCCTGTCGCCGCGGCCGGACTGCTGAACGTGGACCTCGGCTGGATCATCCTGATGGGCATCGTCTGCGGCATCCCCGCGGTGCTCGCCGCCTGGGCCTACGCGGCGTGGATCGGCAAGCGGATCTTCGTGCCCGTGCCGCAGGACATGGTCGAGGCCATGGAGGAGTCCCGGGAGGCCGTCGCCGCCGAGCAGCGCGCCTCGGGCGTCACGCCCTCCGAGGACCCGGTGAAGCTCGGCACCGTGCTCACCATCATCGGCACCCCGCTGGTGCTGATCCTGCTCGCCACGTTCTCCTCCATCGCGCTGGACCCCTCCACCCCGCGCTCGGTCATCGAGTTCTTCGGCCACCCCTTCGTGGCGCTGACCATCGCGCTGCTGCTGGCGTACTGGCTGCTGGGCATCCGGCGCGGCTGGTCGCGCAAGTCCCTGGAGACGGTGTCCACCTCGTCGCTGAAGCCGATCGGCAACATCCTGCTGGTCGTCGGCGCCGGCGGGATCTTCGGCGCCGTGCTGGAGGGCAGCGGCGTCGCCGAGGCACTGGCCAAGACCTTCAGCGACCTGGGCCTGCCGGTCATCGTGCTGGCCTGGCTGATCTCGGTGGTGCTGCGGGTGGCGCAGGGCTCGGCGACGGTCGCGATCGTGACCACCGCCGGGATCGTCGCGCCGCTGCTGCACGCGGGCGACTTCTCGCAGCCCGCGGTGGCGCTGGTGATCATGGCGATCTCCGCGGGCTCCATCTTCGCCTCGCACGTCAACGACGGCGGCTTCTGGATGGTCTCGAAGTACTTCGGCATCTCCGAACGGGACACCCTCAAGTCCTGGACCGTCCTGGAGTCCGTGCTGTCGGTGGCGGGCTTCGTGGTGGCGGCGGTGGTCAGCCTCTTCGTGTAGCGCGTGTGCTGCCCCGTACGGAGTGCTGGTACGGAGCAGCAACGTCCGCTTTGTGCAGGGCTCTTGTGGGGCGTGCGTGACCGACCGAAGAATGCTCCGGTCACTCACCGAATCCTTCGGTACCGGAGAGGAAAACCCCCATGAAGAGACCTCTCGCCGGCGCGGCCGCGGCGATGTTCGCCGCGGCCGTCGCCTTCGCGGGCCTTGCCGTGTCACCCGCCTCGGCGGCGCCCGCCTCCGCGCAGCAGAAGGCCCCGCACAAGCAGGCCACCCCCGGCTTCGCGGGCACCGTGGCGCTCAGCAACTGCTCCGGCTCGCTGGTGAAGATGCCGGAGTCGGAGCCGGGCGACCCGGCGCTGATCCTGTCCAACGGGCACTGCCTCCTGGAGGGCATGCCGGGCCCCGGCGAGGTCGTGCAGGACAAGCCGTCGAACCGCTCGTTCACGCTGCTCAAGAACGACGGGAGCAACGCGGGCAAGGTCACCGCGACGAAGATCAGCTACGCGACGATGACGGACACCGACGTCTCGCTGTACCAGCTCGACTCCACGTACCAGCAGATAGAGAAGAAGTTCGGGATACGCGCGCTGTCCGTGCCGGACACCCACCCGGTGAAGAAGAAGGCGATCACCGTGGTCTCCGGCTACTGGAAGGAGAAGTACTCCTGCGGCCTGGACGACTTCGTGTACCGGCTGAAAGAGGACCACTGGACCTGGAAGGACTCGCTGCGCTACACGTCCGCGTGCAAGACCAAGGGCGGCACCTCCGGCTCCCCGGTCATCGACGACGCCACCGGGACGGTCGTCGGGGTGAACAACACCCGCAACGAGAGCGGTGAGCGCTGCACCCTCGACAACCCCTGCGAGGTGGACAAGCAGGGCCGGGTGACCGTGCGCAACGGGATCGGCTACGGGCAGGAGACCTACATCCTGGCCCGCTGCGTGGGCGACGGGAACAAGGTCGACCTGAAGCGGCCGGGCTGCGTGCTGCCCCGCCCGAAGTCGTAAGCACCACCCAGGAGTTGACCACGCACTGGTGCCCCCGGACGACGCGTCCGGGGCACCAGTGCGTGGGTCTGAGGGAACCCCTGCGGGGCCGGCTCAGCCGAGGCCGTCCACGTGCGGCCCGACGGTCTTGGACCAGGCGTTGCCGTTCGCCGCGTCCCAGTTGGTCGACCAGGCCATCGCGCCGCGGATGCCCGGGTACTTCTTCTCCGGCTTGAAGCTCCCGCAGCCCGTGCCCTTCGCCAGGCAGTCGAGCGCGTCGGTGACCACCTTCGGCTCGACGTAGCCGGAGCCTGCGGCCTTCGGCGAGGAGGGAGTGCCGATGCCGACCTGCGAGGGGTCGAGGCCGCCCTTGAGCTGGACGCAGGCCAGCGAGGTCAGGAAGTCGACGCTGCCCTGCGCGTACGTCTTGCCGTCGCAGCCGTTCATGGAACCGCTGTTGTAGTACTGCATGTTGACCACCGTGAGGAAGTCCTTCACGGCCAGCGCGGTCTTGAAGTACTCGTTCTGCGGCGACTGCATGTCCACGGTCTGCGGCGCCATGGTCACCACGACGTCGCTCTTCTTCGCGTGGATGTCCTTGAGCGCCTGCGTCATGTACGTGGAGTTGAGCCCGTTCTCCAGGTCGATGTCGACGCCGTCGAAGCCGTACTCGTCCATCAGCTTCACGATGCTCGCGGAGAAGGTCTTCGCCGAGGCGTCGTCGCCGACGCTGACCGCGCCCTTCTCGCCGCCCACCGAGACGATCACCGAACGCCCCTGGTCGTGCAGCTTCTTGATGTCCGCCTTGAAGTCGTCGGCCGAGCCGTAGCCGGTGGCCGGGTCCAGCTTGAAGCCGACCTCGCCCGGCTTGCCCGTGGCGTCCGCGAAGGCGACGGCAACGATGTCATAGTCCTTGGGGACGTCCGCGAGCTTCTGCTTGGTTGCGCCGTTGTCGAAGTTCTGCCAGTAACCGGTCACCGCGTGTTTCGGTACGGCCGAGGCGCCGACGCCGCCCTGATCCGGCTTCTCCTGCCCCGCGTTGGCGGTCCCGGCGGCGAAGAGCCCGCCCGCCGCGAGTGCCGCGGCTGCCAGTCCGGCAACGAGGCCGCGCCGTCTGCTCGTACGGGTGCGGCGGTGCCGCTGAGATGTACTGCGTGCCACAACTGCCTCCGGTGTGGGGGTACGTGGGAGGTGGGTGGTGCGTGTGCGGCGCGCGGGGCCCCTGCGCGTGATGCTGTTCTCGCCGTACAACGTGGTCCAGACCAATACGGATGTCAAGAGTCCGGACGCGCGCGAAGTGCGTGCGGCGGGCGGCCGTTCAGGGGCGCGGGAGCCTCAGGTCGATGTCCCCGCAGCCCAGCCGCTGCGCCTCGGCGGCGACGTAGTCGTGGAACATCCGCCGGAGGTCCCATTGGCCGGCGTCGCCGTTCTCCGCCGTGAAGGCCACGGAGCGGCCGTGGCACTGGGTGTGGAACACGGCGCGGCCCCGCCGGAGGAACCCCCTGTCCTCCTCCTCGCCCCGCTTGTGCGTGAAACGCTTTTCTTCGCTCCCCGAGGCGCGGTCGAAGAGCAGCGCGAGCCGCGGGTACGTGACCGTCGTCAGCCGCGGGCTCCAGAGGCCGTCGCGGATCGCCGTGCAGCCGCGCACCGGACCGCCGGACGGGACGGTGAAGTACGCCGCGTTGTCGTCGCCCTTCGCCCTGTGCGGCTCGCGGCCCGGCGCGAGCCCGCAGCCCGCCGCCGGGTCGTCCCTGTCGGCCACCACCCGCTTCCGCGCCTCGGCGGGCTTCGGCTCGGGGAGGGGGCGGCAGCCCTGCCGTGCCTGTACGGCGTTGGCGACCCGCACCACCGCGCGCGCCATCGCCTGCCGCTTCCCGGGGTCCGGGTCGTCCGGCGTGTTGCCGCCCTCCAGCGCGATGTCCACCACGGTGGGCCCCGACGCGAGCCCTGGCCGGACGCAGCTCTCCGGGAGCGCCAGCCACGCGTGGTCGTCCGAGGCCATGCCGCGCAGCGTGCTGCCCAGCGGGGTCAGCCGCGCGGACAGGAACGCGTTCGCCCAGGTCGGGTCGGAGCCGATCCGGCTGTCCAGCTCATGCAGCCGCACCTGGGCGCTGTCGCCCGCGCCCTGCGAGGCCGGGCCGAACTGGCAGGTGCCGTCCATGCCCCTGCCCATCCGGTAGTCGCCGGGCGCCGTGTCGGAGATCGGGAGCTCGGCGTGCGTCAGGTCCTCACCGGCGTCGATCCGGCGGTCCAGCAGCCGCCGGGCCTCTCCCTCGCTGAGCGCGCCCCAGCACACCTCACGTCCGCCCAGGCTCACCGCGCCGGTCTGCCACGCGGTCACGCCGGTGCCGACCAGCACTCCGGCGACCGCTGCCGCGGTCACGGCCGTCAGCCGTGTGCGGAGGATCCGCCGAAGCCGTCCGCCCCGCCCGTCCGCCCCTTCACCGCTCACGTATGCCCCCACACCCCGATATGCGTGCTGAGCACGGTAGTTGCCGCGTGCTCGGGCCCGTACGGCGTCGACCGGATCGGCACCACTCCGTGAGCCGCGCGTGACCGGTGTGCACACCCCTTGTGCGGCAGGCCGGGGGCCGGTTTCATTCGCCTGAGTAAAGGGCGGGTAATGCAGGACTGCGGACCGACGGCGGAGGCAGCGGCATGACGACGGAAGAGGGAACCACCGCGGCGGGCACCGCGGGGACCGGCGACCCGCCCGTGCGGAAGCCCAGTTGGCGCATGATCGGGCCCGGCATCGTGGTCGCGGCCACCGGCGTGGGCGCCGGCGACCTGGTCGCGACGCTGATCGCGGGGAGCAGGTTCGGGTACACGCTGCTGTGGGCCGCGGTGCTCGGCTGCGTCGTCAAGATCGCGCTGGCCGAGGCGACGGGCCGCTGGCACCTGGCCACGGGCCGCACGATCTTCGACGGCTGGCGCTCGCTCGGCCCGTGGACGACGGTGTACTTCGCCGTGTACGTGGTCGTCTGGGGCTTCGTGTACGGGGCCACCGCGATGTCCGCCTCAGCGCTGCCCCTGGACGCGCTCTTCCCCGGCGTGCTCGACCTCAAGGCGTGGGCGGTGATCACCGGGCTGGCAGGGCTCGCCTTCGTGTGGACGAACCGGTACGCCGTCTTCGAGAAGGTCATGACGGTGCTGATCGGCGTCATGTTCGTGATCGTCGTCTACCTCGCGGTGCGGGTCGCCCCGCACCTCGGCGACGCGGTCGCGGGCCTCGTCCCCGTACTCCCGGCGGGCTCGATGCTCTACACGCTCGGCCTGATCGGCGGCGTCGGCGGGACGATCACCATGGCCGCGTACGGGTACTGGGTGAACTCCAAGGGCTGGACCGACAGTTCGTGGATGCGCATGATGCGGCTCGACAACCGGGTCGCCTATGTCACCACCGGCGTCTTCGTGGTCGCCATGCTCTTCGTCGGCGCCGAGCTGCTGCACGCCTCGCATGCGGCGCTCTCCGACGCCGACAACGGCAAGGGGCTTGTCGACCTGGGCGGGATCCTGGAGCAGCGGTACGGCGCCTTCACCGCCAAGCTCTTCCTGGTCGGCTTCTTCGCGACCTCCTTCACCTCGCTGATCGGCGTGTGGCACGGGGTGAGCCTGATGTTCGCGGACTTCGTGGAGCGGCTGCGCGCGGCCAGGGGCGGGGGAGCGGAGGCGGCGCCCGAGGGGCGGCGCGAGCGGTCGCCCGCCTTCCGCGCGTACCTGCTGTGGCTCACCTTCCCGCCCATCGCGCTGCTCTTCCTGGACAAGCCGTTCGCGCTGGTCGTGGGCTACGGCGTGCTCGGCGCCTTCTTCATGCCGTTCCTCGCGGTCACCCTGATCTGGCTCCTCAACTCCCGCCGCACTCCGGCGCGGTGGCGCAACGGCGTCCTCAGCAACGTCCTGCTCGCGGCCTCGGCCCTGCTGTTCCTGGTGCTGTGCGTGCAGCAGGTACGGGAGACGCTCTGACGGAGACCTCCGGGTGTCCGGCATAGCCGCCGCCCCTTCGCGGGTAGGGCTGTGCGCTGAGATCTGTTCTCTGGCGCACGCCCCGGCTATAGGGTGTGATGTCGTCAGATCCCTGACAAGATCGACAAGTTCGGGCACTTCGCGTGCGCGGGCGCGGCGGCGTTACGGGCGGCGTTACTGGGGGCGGGATGTCCACTGCGGTGGTGGTGACGGGCGGCGACCACGTGCTGCCCGCCGAAGGCGCGCACATACCCCCGGCGCCCGTGCTCAGGCCCCCCGACGAGCAGCCGCTCGACGCGGCGCTGGAGGAGACCTGGAGACTGCTGGAGCAGCACGGCTATCTGCTCGTGATCCACCCGCACACGCTGCCCCTCCCGCACCTGCACCGGCTGCACGCGCTCCGCTCGGTCCTGGAGAGCGACCGCATCGCCCTCCTCCCCACCGCACTCCCGCCGCTCGGCACCGCGGTGCTGGTCCGGCAGCTCCGGCAGCTCGCGGCGTACGACTTCGGCCCCGGCGTCCTCGGCGCCGCAGCGCGGCTGCTCACCCACTACATCTACGCGGGCGCCGTGCTGAACTCCGTCGCCCGCCTCGACCACGTACCGGTGCCGCTCGGCGCGCACGCCAAGTCCTGGCTCCCCGGGGCGCAGTTCGCGGTGCTGGCCTCTCCCGCGCCGCAGCTCCTCAGGCTCGGCGGGCGCGGCGCGTCGGCCGGGGGCGAAGAGGCGCTGGTGGGGCCGCGGTTCGCCACCTCGATGACGTACGCGGGCAGGCAGCTCGCGCCGGACTGGGTGACCGGCACCCTCGCCCCGCACTGGCGGGTCGGCGCGGTGCACGAGGTGCCGGCGCGCGCCGAAGCCGCCCGTTGGTGGGGCACGGGGAAGCTGGTGGAGTTCGCTGCGGCGATCCCCGACCCCGGGGTGCTGCACCAGCTCGTGTCCTCGGTGCGGCGCGACACCTGCCACTGGTGCGGGCTCGAACTCATCGGGGAGCGCTGCGTGTTCTGCGCGGCGCCGGCGCTGCCCGAGCGGGACGGGGGAGCGGGAGCCGGCGCCGGTGCCGGGCCGGGAGCTCACCGCGGTGCCGAGCCCGTAAGGGGCGCGCACCGGAGCACGCGCCGCGACCCGCGCCAGGTGCCCCCGCGCCAGGAACTCCCGCGAGAGCAACCCCCGCGCCAGGAACCCCCGCCCACCCACTACGGCAACGCCGTGGTCGCCGACCCCAGAGGGCTCTAGTCCATGAACTCACGCCAGCGCCGCGGCGTCATCCTCATCACCGTCTCCGTGCTGTGCGCGCTCGCCGCCTTCGCCGGGGTGCTGGCGGTGGTGCGCGACGTGCAGTCCAAGGTCGGCCCGGAGAAGACGGCGTACGAGCTGAAGCAGGACGTGCCCGCGTACCGGCGGCTGGACGCGGGCCAGTTCCGCAAGGTGAGCATGCCGGAGCGGTGGCTGCCGGACACCGCGGTCACAGACCTCGCCGACGTACGCGGCAAGATCGCCGCCAACGGGCTGAAGAGCGGCTCGCTGCTGCAGGACGACATGATGGCCGACCGGCCCGAACTCGAGGCGGGCGAGCAGGAGATCGCCATCATGATCGACGCGGAGACCGGGGTCGCCGGGAAGATCACCCCGGGGAGCCGGGTGAACATCTACGCCACCTTCGAGGGCGACCAGCAGTCCGGCGCGAAGAACGCCGCGCCCTCCCAGTCTAAGGTCATCGTCACCGGCGCCAAGGTCATCGACGTCGGGAAGCTCACCCCGTTCAAGGACGACGGCGGCAACAAGAGCGGTACGGACGCGGGGGCGGCCCAGCGCAGGGAGCGCGAGCGGGACGGCGTGCCGATCACCTTCGCGCTCTCCACGCTGGACGCGCAGCGGGTCGCGTACGCCGAGTCGTTCGCCGAGCACGTGCGGCTCGCGCTCGTCGCGCCGGGCGACGACACGCAGATCCCGGACAACCAGCGCAGCTACACGCTGCCCGGGGACAAGTGAGCGCCGTGACGCGCGCGCCGGCCCCGTACGCACCCCTCGGCAGCAGCTCGCCCGGCGCCGCCGCTTCATCCGGAACCACCGGTTCATGCAGCACCACCGGTTCATGCAGCAGGAACAGGCAGGAGCCCTCCGATGGTCACTCGCATCCAGCCCGCCGTCAGCGACCCTGACGCGGCGCGTTCCGTCGTCCAGCTGCTCGGCCGGCTGCCCGAGTGCGAACCGGCGGCGCCCGCCGCCGACTCCACGCGGCTGCTCGACCTCCTGGACGGGCTCGCCGCCGCCTCGGTGACCGAGCTGCCCGAGGTCGTGCTGGTCCACGAGCTGATCGGCCCGCTGCCCGCGCTGGAGCTGATCCGCGAGATCGCGCTGCGCTTCCCGGCCGTCGGCGTCGTGCTGGTCACCCACGACACCAGCCCCTCGCTGTACTCGGCAGCCATGGACTCCGGCGCCCGCGGCGTCGTCGGCCTCCCGCTCGCCCAGGAGGAGCTGGCGGCGCGGGTGGAGGGCGCGGCGGCCTGGGCCACCGGGGTGCGCCGCCACCTCACCGGCGCGGGCCCCGGCGTGCCCGAGCCCGGTGGGGAGCACGGCGCGGGCGGCACGCTGGTCGCGGTGACCGGCGCGAAGGGCGGGGTCGGCACGACGCTCACCGCCGTCCAACTGGCCCTCGCCGCCGTCGCGTCGGGGCGCAGCACGGCCCTGGTGGACATGGACCTCCAGTCGGGGGACGTCGCCTCGTACCTCGACGTGCAGTTCCGCCGCTCCGTCGCCGATCTCGCGGGGATCAGGGACATCTCGCCGCGGGTGCTCCAGGACGCGGTCTTCGCGCACGAGTCGGGGGTCGGCCTGCTGCTCGCGCCGGGCGAGGGCGAGCGCGGCGAGGAGGTGGACGACGCCGCGGCGCGCCAGATACTCGGCGCGGTGCGGGACCGCTACGAGGTCGTGATCGTCGACTGCGGCGCGCAGATGACGTCCGGCAACGCCGCGGCCGTCGAACTCGCCGACGCGGCGCTGCTGTTGACCACCCCCGACGTGGTCGCGGTGCGCGCCGCCAAGCGCATGGTGCGGATGTGGGGCAGGCTGCGCATCCGCAAGGCCGAGGAGACGCTCACGGTGGTCAACCGCGCGGCGCGCACGGCGGAGATCCAGCCCCCGCTGGTCGCCCGCATCGTCGGCACCCCGGTGGCCCGCACCACCGTCCCCTCCAACTTCAAGGAGCTCCAGACGGCCCTGGACGCGGGCCGGATGCAGGACCTGGACAGCAGGGGGGCGGTGCGGCAGTCGCTGTGGGGGCTCGCCGGTGAGCTGGGGCTTGTGGCGGGGGAGTCGGCGGACGTCGCCGGTTCCGCGGGTTCCGGTTCCGGTCCCGCTTCCGGCGTCGGCGCCGGGCTGCTGCGGAAGCGCGGGAGGGGCGGACGGCGCCGGTCCGGTTCCGGGGACGCGGGTACGGGGGCCGGGTCCGCGTCGCAGGGGACGGCGCAGCAGAGGGCGCTCGCGCCGGGTGGCCCCGCTCCCGGCACCGGCCGCCACGCGCTCCCGCCGGGGAGCGTGCAGGACGGGCGGTCATGAGGTGACCGCACGCGCGAGGAGAGCCGTGCCCCCTAGGGGCGTCGCGTCCCGTCTCAGGGGCGCGGAGCGTGAACGGTGCGCGGAGGGTGAACGGTGCGCGGAGGGTGAACGGGGCGCCGTGCTCGTGGAGTTCACCGGCATGGTCCCGGTCATCCTGACCGTGCTGGCCCTGATGTGGCAGTGCGTGCTGATCGGCTACACCTTCACGCTCGCCGGGAACGCGGCCGACGAGGGCGCGCGCGCCGCGACCTCGGCCGCCGCGTACGGGGACCCCGCGGGCGCCTGCCAGGCAGCGGCCGAGCGCCACCTGCCCGCTTCGTGGTCCTCCGGCGCCGCGATCTCCTGTGCGCAGAGCGGCGACCTGTGGACGGCCCATGTGGGGTTGAAGACCCCGGTGCTGTTCCCGGGCGCCGCGGCCCTCCCCTTCACGGTCACGGGGAAGGCGGGCGCGGCGAGGGAGGGCGGCGGATGAGGCGGCGTACGGGATCCCCTACGGGGCGTCGTACGGGGTTGTGCGCGCGGTGGCGCGCCTGCCGCTCCGACGACCGCGGGGTCAGCTCCCTCGAATTCGTCGGACTGCTCCCGCTGTTGCTGCTGGTCGGGTGCGCCGCGCTCCAGCTCGGGATCGTGGGCTACGCCGTACAGCAGGCCGGCACCGGAGCGCGCGCGGCGGCCCGCGCCGCGAGCCAGGAGGACCTGGCGGACGGCGCGCAGGCGACGGGCAGGGCGGCCATGTCCGGCTGGACGGCGGGGCGCAGCGACATCGCCGTGGACCCGTGCGGCGAGGAGACCAAGGCCACCGTCACCGTCGACATCCCCTCCCTCATCCCCGGGATCGGCGGACTCGGCAGTGCGTCCCGCTCCGCGACCATGCCCTGCGACTGAACGATGCCCGGCCACGGAACGCCCAGCCACCGGACACCCGGCCACGGAACGCCTTGCGAGAGAACGGAAAGGGGCTGACCCACCATGAGTCTGCGCGCCCGCATCACGCCGCCCGCCGACCGCGGAGGCGCCGCCCCGCACGGCGCCGAGGCCGCCCACACGGACGCCACGAGCCATCTCGTACCGGCGTACCGCACCAAGCTGCTGGAGGAGATCGACCTCGCCGAGATGTCGGCGCTGGCCCCGGACGAGCGGCGTGAACGCCTGGAGCGTGTGCTCGGGCACATCATCAGCAGGGAGGGTCCCGTCCTGGCGACCCAGGACCGCTCGCTGCTGATCCGGCGCGTGGTGGACGAGGCGCTCGGGCTCGGCGTGCTGGAACCCCTGCTGGAGGACCCGACCATCACCGAGATCATGGTGAACGGCCCCGACCAGGTATTCATCGAGCGCGCGGGGCGGGTGGAACAGGTTCCGGTGCGGTTCGCCTCGGACGAGCAGCTCATGCAGACCATCGAGCGGATCGTGTCCACGGTCAACCGGCGCGTGGACGAGTCGAACCCGATGGTCGACGCCCGCCTTCCCACCGGCGAACGCGTGAACGTGATCATCCCGCCGCTCGCGCTCACCGGGCCCACCCTCACCATCCGCCGCTTCCCGCGCGCCTACGCGCTGCACGAGCTGATCGCGCTCGGCACCCTGGACGAGCACATCGTCTCGCTGCTCTCGTCCTTCATCAGGGCCCGCTTCAACCTGATCGTCAGCGGCGGTACGGGCAGCGGCAAGACCACCCTGCTGAACGCCCTCTCCGGCCTCGTGCCCGACGGCGAGCGCATCATCACCGTCGAGGACGCGGCCGAACTCCAGCTCCAGCAGCAGCACGTGATCCGCCTGGAGACCCGCCCCGCGAACGTGGAGGGCCGCGGCCAGGTCACCGTGCGCGACCTCGTACGCAACTCGCTGCGCATGCGCCCCGACCGCATCATCGTCGGCGAGGTGCGCGGCGGCGAGACCCTGGACATGCTCCAGGCGATGTCCACCGGACACGACGGTTCGCTCGCGACCGTGCACGCCAACTCGGCCGAGGACGCGCTGATGCGGCTCCAGACGCTGGCGTCCATGTCGGAGGTGGAGATCCCGTTCCCCGCGCTCCAGGACCAGATCAACTCGGCCGTCGACGTGCTGATCCAGCTCGCCAGGCTGTCCGACGGCTCCCGCAAGGTCGTGGAGATCTCGCTCCTCGCCTCGCACGGCAGGGAGCCCTTCGCGCTCACCCCGCTGTCCCGGTTCACGCCCGCCGCGGCCTCCCCGGACAACAGGGTCCACGGCACCTTCGGCCACCACCCGCTGCCGCGCCGCACCGCCGACCGCCTCTCCCTCGCGGGCGAGCCGGTGCCGCCGGTGTTCGGGGTGGAGGACGCGATCTGAGCACTCCTGCGGACCGTGCATAAACCGGTCCCCTAGGGGGGTAGTCCGGGTTTTGTGGGGGGCTGGAGCTGTTCTCCCGGCGGCGACCCGGCTATAGGCTGTGAAGTCGTCAGATCCCTGACAAGATCGACAACTTGGGGCATGCGGGCCTCCGTTCGGGGCAGGGCGCTCGGAGCGACTCCTGGGAGTAACTCCTCGGAGCGGCCACTCGGAGCAGGGACCCGCGGCAGGGAAGAGGACACCGACCGCCATGACCGCCACCGCCCAACTCGCCCTCGGCGCGAGCCTGCTGTCGCTGGTGCTCGCCGTCGCCGGGGTCGCGTTGTTCGCCTCGGGACGCGCCAGACGCCGGGCGCTCATCGACCGGCTGGCCACGGCGGAGCCGGGCCCCGACGCGCTCCCGGGCCGCCGGCGGCACTTCGCCCCGGTCGACCGCCGCCTGCGGGGTACGAGGCTGGGCCGCGCCCTCCAGCAGCGGCTGGCGACGACCGGACTCGACGTGACGCCGGGCGAGTTCCTGATGTGCGTGGTCGCCGGCGCCGCGGGCCTGTGGCTGCTCGCCTCCTCCGTGCTGGCCCCCTTCTTCGGCCCGCTGGCCGCGCTGCTGGGGGGCGTCGCGGCGCACGCGTATCTCAACCACCAACGCCGCCGAAGAACCGAGCAGTTCATCAACCAGCTCCCCGAGCTGGCCCGCATCCTCGCAAACGCCACCTCGGCCGGCCTCGCCCTGCGTACGGCGCTCGGCATCGCGGCCGAGGAGCTGGAGGCCCCGGCGGGCGACGAGCTCGCCCTGGTCACCAATCAGCTCGCCGTCGGCCGCTCCATCGACGACGCGCTCAACGAGCTGGCCGAGCGCCTGCCCTCGCGCGAACTCGTCGTGCTGGTCACCACGTTGGTGCTGTCCAACCGCGCGGGCGGCACCATCGTCGGCTCGCTGCGCAACCTCACCACCACGCTGGAGGAGCGCAAGGAGACCCGCCGCGAGGTGCGCACCATGCTCGCCGAGGTCAACGCCACCGCGTTCACCGTCCCCGTCCTCGGCCTCGGCGCGATGCTCATGATGAATTCGATGATGCCCGGCGCCCTGGAGAAGGTCACCGGATCGCCCTTCGGGCAGATCGCCATGCTGATCGCCGTCGGCCTCTTCGTCACCGGCTTCTTCGTCATACGCCGGCTCGGCAGGATCGAGGTCTGAGATGCCCCTGCCGGTGCGCGGACTCCCGTCGTACGCCGCCTCGTTGCCCGGTGACCCGCGCGACCTCGCCGCCGCGCCCGGCGGGCTCGCCCACTCGCCGCTGCTCGCCGTGGGCCTGGCGGCCGTGATCGGCCTCGCGGTGTACGGAGTGTGCGCGGGCATCGCGCTCTACCGCGCCGAGACCCGCCTCCCCGCCGACCTCGCCGCCGCCCTGGAGGTCGGCGCCACCCGCACCAAGACCCGCGAGGCCGCCGTCGACCGGCTCGGCATCCGCTTCGCGCCCGTCGTGCTGCGGCTGCTGGGCCCGCGCCGGGTCGCCGCCAAGCGCCGCAGGATCGACCAGGCGGGCAACCCCGGCGGCCTCACCCTGCAGCGGTACGCCGCGCGCCGCGCTGTGTACGGAATCTTCGGCGCCGCCATGGCGCTCCTCGGCATCGCGGCGGGCAGCCTGTGGTTCACGGCGCTGACCCTGGCGTTCGGCTGGTTCGCCGCCGACCTCGCCATCTGGGAGGCGATACGCCACAGGAAGCGCGTCATCGAGCGCACCCTCCCCGACTTCCTCGACGTCCTCGCCGTCGTCGTCTCCTCGGGCCTCGGCTTCCGCCAGGCACTGGAGCGCGTCGCCGAGCGGTACAAGGGGCCCTGGGCCGACGAGATCAGCATCACCCTGCGCCAGATGGACATGGGCGTCGGCCGCCGCCAGGCCTTCGACGAGCTGCGCAAACGCAACTCCAGCGATCAGGTGGACCAGTTCGTCATCGCGCTCCAGCAGGGCGAGGAGCTCGGCGCCCCGATCGCCGAGACCCTGGTCCAGATCGCCACGGACATGCGCCGCACGGACGCGCAGAACGCCCGCCGCGCCGCCGCGCGCAACGTCCCCAAGGCCACCATGACCACCATCGGCTTCCTGCTCCCCGGCGCCCTGATCCTGATCGTCGCCACCTTCTGGCTCGGCTCCGACACCGACTTCGGCTCGGTGCTGAACGGATGAGGACGGTGGGGGTGAGCAGCACTGGGGTGAGCAGCAGTACGCAGCCGGGGCGCGCCGACGGGGGCCCGGGCGCCGCGCCGCCGCGCCTGCTGATCGCCGGCGACAACCCGGTGGTGCGGGCCGGCCTCACGGTCCTGCTGGAGCGCCGCGAGGACGTACGGGTGCTGGGCGAGGCGCCGGGCGGCGGGGCGGCGTGGGAGGCCGCGCGGCTGTGGCGGCCGGATGCGGTGGTCCTCGATGTGCGGGCACGCGACGCCGTACGGGATGCCGCCCTGGCACGCGCACTGGAGCGGCTGGCCCCGGTCCAGGCGCTGGCCCATGAGCGCGGGGTGGCCGAGGGCTGCCTGGTACACGGCGAGTTCACGATCGACGAGCTGGTGGCGCGGGTGTGCGCGCTGCGGGAGGGGCGGGCCGTGGCATCGGCCGCGGTGTGCGCGGTGGGTGCTTCGCCCGCGCCGGTGCCGCGCGGGCGGATACCCGTAAGGGAAGGGGCGGGTGCGCCCTTAGGGGGCGTCCCGGGTCGGAATCCCGCCGAGGTTTCGCACACGCCTTCGGGGCGGCCCGGTGATGTGGCACAGTCTGCGTCCATGCGACGACGGTGGGCCACGGGGACACCTGTGCCCCGCCCCCACTACGGGCTGAGCGGCAGGGAGGAGGAGGTCATGGGGCTGATCGCCTCGGGAATGACCAACTCCCGCATCGCCGCCGCCTGTTGCATCAGCGAGAAGACGGTGAAGAACCACATCAACCGCATCTTCACCAAGCTCGACGCCCGCAGCCGCAGCGAGGCCATCGCCCTGTGGCTGGGCACGGCACACTCCGGGCGGCCGGGATGAGGGCCCGCAGACTGGACGGAAGTTGGGCCCTGGGGCCCATGCGCGCGAGGGACGGGGCGACATACGGTCCCGAAGCGGGCGGCGCGCCACCGGGGGACGGCCACGCGGCCACGTCGTCGGACAACGGAGGGGAACACGATGCCGAACACCAACCGCAACTGGCCCCGCTTCCTGCGGGAACGCGCGGCGGCGATGCGGGGGAGTGCGGGGGAGCGGGGGGTGAGTGCGCTGGAGTACGTGGGGATGGTGATCATCGTTGCGGCGATCATCCTCGCCATCAAGCAGTTGAACCTCGGGCCCATGATCGCCGGGGCCGTCTCCGGCGCCGTCCAGAAGGTGATCGGCGGCGGGTGATCCGGCTCCGCCGGAGCCGTGACGAGGGAGCGACCGCCATCTTGTACACGGCAGCCATCGCGGGCCTGCTCTTCATGGCGTTCGCCTTCTTCGCGGTGGCCCAGGCGAGCACCGTGCGCAACGGCGGGCAGACGGCGGCCGATTCCGCCGCGCTGGCCGCGGCGCAGGACGACCGGGACCAGCTCTTCGACGGCTTCCTCGGTGCCGTCGGCGACGGCGATTCCTGGCAGGACTGGCTGGACGGCATCGGTGGCTTCTCCGCCGACGGCTGCGGCCGTGCCGAGGAGCTGGCCGGGAAGAACCGTTCCGACGTCCTGAGCTGCGACCCGGTCACGCGCGACGGCCACGACGGCTACACGGTCGAGGTGCGTACGCGGTTCGACACGGGCGACACCGTCGTCCCGGGCGCGGACCACAAGAAGGCAACCGCCACGGCGACCGCGGTCGTGAAGCCGCGGTGCGACTTCGGGGACGGCGCCAAGGCCATCGAAATCACCTGTGACGGCGAGGACTTCACCATCGACCCGGATGGCAAGGGAGACCTCGGCATCGGGCCTTCCGACCTCTTCTCGGTAGTGCTGGTCGACTGATGAGCGAAGAACGGACAGGGGACGAACGAGCCATGAGCAATCGGCACTCCAGGCGGGTCCGCAGGGGACTGACCGCAGCCGCGATCACTGCCGCGCTGGCCCTCGGGGCTGCCGGATGCGGCGGTGACGAGGGCGGCGGAGACGCCAAGAAACCGGCGAAGCAGGGCCAGGGCGACCGAGCCTCGGCCGACCGCGGCTCCGAGCAGCAGCCGTTGGCAGAGGTCAAGGGCGGCAAGGAGATCACGCTCACGATCAACTCCGCGAAGCGCGAGGCGGGCGGGTTCGTCACCGTGTCCGGGACCGTCCACAACGGCGGCGGGAGCATCTGGAGCGCCCCCGGCTGGCAGGGCGACGAGACGGAACTCATGGACAAGAACGTGGGCTCCGTGGCCGGCGCACGGTTGGTCGACAACGAGGGCAGGAAGCGTTATTACGTGCTCCGCGACACGGATTCCCGGTGCCTGTGCACAAGCTTCCCGCAGGGAATCCAGGCCGGCGAGACCAACTCCTGGTACGCCCAGTTCCCCGCCCCTCCCCAGGGCAACAACAAGGTCGACTTCCAGATCGCCGACATGCCGCCGGCCAGCCTCACCCTCTCGGGAGGTGAGTGACCGCATGCCGCGCCCCCGTACGGAGGTCGCCCGGCTCCTCGCCTGCACCTCCGCCTCGGTGCTGCTGATCACCGGTCTGGGCACGGTGACCGCGCACGCCGACCCCACCCCCACACCCGCGCCCTCGCTCCCCGGCGCGGACAACCCCACCTCCATCCCCACCGAAGGGGGCGCCCCCTCGCTGCCGGGGCAGACCGGTGAGGCCGGGGGTGCCGCGCCCAAGTACAGCGAACCGCCGGACAACATCGGGGACTCCAAGCCCCCGGTGAAGGTCGACTCGCAGGCCGCGGGCCTGCGGCTCGCCGACGGGGCGCGGCTCGCGCCGCCCAAGGTGCTGGACATCAAGTTCGTCACCGAGGACCTCGGCGGCGACGAGCGCCGCGAGGACAGCACGGTGAAGACCAAGTTCACGCTCCAGGCCGAGGTGCTGTTCCCCAAGGACAGCCCGAAGCTCAACAGCACCGGCACCACCCGCATCAAGGACATCGCCGCCGAGGCCAAGAAGCAGAAGTCCTCGCAGGTCAACGTCTTCGGCTTCACCGACGACCTCGGCTCGTACGAGCACGGCAAGAAGCTCTCCAAGAAGCGCGCCGACACCGTGCAGACCGAGCTCGCCAAGGAACTCGGCGCCAACGTCTCCTTCAACGTCCGCGGTTACAGCGAGGACTACCCGATCGCCGACAACAAGACCGAAGAGGGCCGCAAGAAGAACCGCCGCGTCGAGGTCTCCTTCCCGCGCCAGGACTGACCGCGATGCGGGGTCGGGGGCTGCGGCAGCCGTCGGGGCTGCGCGCGTGGACCGTCGGCTGGCCGACCGGCGCGGCGCACAGTCTCGGGGTCGCGCTGCTCGCCGTCACCGAGCTGGTGCGCTGGGACGTCGGCCCCTACGGGTTGCGCAGGCCGGACGGTGAAGTGCCGCTGTACGCGGCGGAGTTCGGCCGCATAGCGGACACCTTAGGGGGTCAGCCCTGGTACCGCCTGGCCACCCGGCTGTGGGAGGCGATGACCTTCGGCGAACCGCGCGCCGTCCTGTGGGCCGCGGTCTGCGCCGCGCTGGTCGTACGCCTCAACCGCGAGGGCCCTCCGCTGGTGCAGTGCGTGCTCTCCGTACTGTCCGCCCTCTACTGCATACCGGCCGCCCTCGCTGGTCTGCCTTATCTGGCCCTGGCGGGCTGGTACGCGCTCCCGTTCGTGCTCACCTTCGGTGCCGTGGTCACGGCGGCAGCCACCCGCAGAGGCACCCCCTTACGGGACACCCCGGAGAGGGCAAGCCCCTAGGGGCCGCCCACGAGGGGCCCGACCCTTAGGGCCCGCCCCCTTAGGGCCACGGTCCTTAGGGCTCAACTCCTAGGGGTCCGCCCCCTAGTGGCCCACCCCACCTTCGCCGCGCACATCACCGTCCGCCCGCCCTCGACCCGCCAACTCCACTGCTGCCGAGGGGCGTCCGCCTCACCGCCGCACAGGCCGGCAGGCGCAGGAGAAGGGGCATCGCGGTGTACGGCAGTCACCCTCAGCACGTGGTCGTAGGGGCGCGGCAGCTTGCGTGCGTCGCACGGTGGGGCCGACATCAGGTCGGCCTCGGCGCGGTGACCTCGTACGGAGGCCAACAGGCAGTCGCCGGCGCGCACTTGGCGCGACACACACAGCACCGTCGCACCCCGTGCCGTACGGTGCGCCCACAGATCCCGCCCGGAGCCGCGCGGACACGCCTCGGGGTCGGCCCGCACGGCGGTGACCAGGAGGTACGCCGTACGAGCCCGGCAGCTCATCCGGATCTCGCCGGACGGAGAAGCGGCGCTCCACCCGCGCCCGTCGCGGGTGTCCCGGTGCGCGGCCAGGCACGCGCCGGCCCGCACCGAGCGGAAGGCACGCGTCACCGGATCGCCGGGCGGCGGGGGAGAGGCGGCGGGCCCACCCCTAGGGGACCCGGAAGGGGCCGCAGGGCTCGGCGCCGGCTGCGGGTCCTCTCCCCTAGGGGCCCCGGGAAGAGCGGAGGCGCCCCGGCCCGAACGCGGCTCCGGCGCGCCGGAGCCGCCGCCCACGGAGGCGTCCGTACCAGGTCCTGGCCCCGGCGACCCCGGACGCGCGGACCCCGAGGTCCCCTGAGACACCGGCGAGGGCAGGCCCGCCGAGGGATCGGCCGAGCTCACCACCCTGGGAAGGATCAGGGTCGCGAACAGCGCCGCCGCGATCAGCAGCCGCCGGCGCCCGCGCCGCGCCAGGTCCTCCGGGCCCTCCTCGGGCTCCTCCGGGTACTCCTCCCAGGTCTTCAGGAGATCCTGCTTCCTGCCCCGCCACCACCGCACGACCGAACCGCCCCCCGCCGTCCGCCGACTGCCGCCCGGCGGCCGCCGCCGGAGCGTCAGTCCATGGTCGCCGAGCCGCCGCTCTCGGGGGAGGGGGCGTATCCGGGTCCCCGGTTCCACGGCCCGGACTCGCGTGCCAGGGCCAGTGTCAGGGCCCGGAAGATCGCGACCTCGGGGTCGGGCTCGTTACGCCGCACCGCCAGATAGCTGCTCTCCCAGGGGGCGTCCCTTACGGGTACGAAGACCGCGCCGGGCCAGGCGTAGTAGCGCGCGAACGAGTACAGCCCCGAGCCCGCGGCGTGCCCGGTCACCACGCCGGTCAGCACCTCCTGCGGGGTCAGCGCGTACGCGGTGCTGCGGCGCCGCGCCTCGCAGCCGAAGTACAGGTACTGGGTGAAGGGCCGCGGCGTGCGTTCCGGCACCCGGAAGAACGGCAGCCCCGCGACGTCCGCGACGTCGGCCCCGCTGTGCCGGGCGTCCGCGAGAGAGGAGGACTCCGGGACGACCACGATCCGCTGCTCGGTGGTCAGCACGTCCGAGACCACCCGCTCGTCGTCCGGCACCGGCCGTACGAAGGCCACGTCCACCCGGTCCTCGACCAGCGCGGACGCGTGCTCGGTGAAGTCGAGCTGGCGCATCTCGACGCGGACCCCGGGACGTGCGCGCCGGTACGCGTTCACCGCGGCGGGCGTCAGCTCGGCCGAGCCGTGCCCCATGATCCCGACCCTCAGGGGACGCCTCCGGGGCGCGCCGGGCCCCGGACCCGCCCCCGAGCCGAACCCGGAGCGCGCGCCGCGGATCCCTCCGCGCCCCGCAGACGACCCGGAGACGCCGGGCCCGCCCTGCCCGGTGGCATCGGCGGACTCGGTGAGCTCGGCCAGGTCGGCCACCGCCGCGTCGGCAGCGGCGAGCAGGGTGCGGGCGTGCCCGGCCAGCCGCCGGCCCGCGTCCGTGGGCGCGACGGGGTTGCGGTGCAGCAGGCGGGTGCCGAGCTCGTTCTCCAGGCGCCGTACGTGCTGCGTCACGGCGGGCGGGGAGAGGAAGAGCCGCGCGGCGGCCCGTCCGAAGTGCCCCTCCTCCACCACCGCCAGGAAGGACGACAGCAGGCGAAGGTCCATACCGCCAGGGTAAGCGGGTTCCGAGCCGGCATCCCAAGGCCGTTCACGACTTGTGAACGGCGGCGGCGCGCGGCCCGCGCCCGCCCGTACAACGGGTTCCATGACCACGACGACGACACCCCCGATACCCGCAGGAGAAACCCCGAGACGGCCCCGGAGACGACCCGCCCCCTACGGGGTGCGCGCGGGCTGGATGATGCTGGCCTCCGGGTGGAGCGCCAACCAGTTCTCCGCGCTGCTCGGCGCGTACCGCTCCGAGACCGGGCTGTCGGCCTCGGCCGTCACGGGCCTGTTCGCGGTGTACGTCGTCGGGCTGATCCCCGGGCTGCTCGCCGGCGGGCCGCTGGCCGACCGGCACGGCCGCCGCCCGGTCGCGCTGACGGCGCTCGCGGTGAACGTGCTGGCCAGCGCGGTGCTGATGGTGGGAGCCGGCGCGCCCTGGCTGCTGCTGCCGGGCCGCTTCCTGACCGGCGCCGGGGCCGGCGCGCTGCTCGCCGCCGGCAGCGCGTGGGTCAAGGAGCTGTCCGCGCCGCCGTACGCGGAGGAGGCCGGGCCCGGCACGGCGGCCCGCAGGTCGGGGCTGTTCGTCTCGGCCGGCTTCGCCAGCGGCGGGCTGGTCGCGGCGCTGATCGCGCAGTGGGCGCCGGAGCCGATGGTGCTCGCGTACGTTCCGCACCTGCTGCTGGGCGGTGCGGCCTGGGCCGCCGCGTTCCGTGCCCCGGAGACCGGCGTACGGGAGCACGCCCCGCGCCCCGTAGGGGAGAACCCTGCCGAGGCCCCTGTCGACTGGCGCCGCTTCCGGCGCGCGGTGCTGCCGCTCGCGCCCTGGGTGTTCGCGGCGCCCACGGTCGGCTTCGCGACCCTTCCGGGTCTCACCGAGGGGCGGCTCGCCGGGTGGGAGACGGTGTACGCGGGGGTCGCGACGCTCGTCGTGCCGGGGTGCGGCCTGCTGGTGCAGCCGCTTGCGCGGCGGCTCGCGGCGACCGGCACCGTAGGGCTGCTGGTCATGGCCGCGGGCTTCGCGCTCGCCGCGCCCGCAGCGGCCTCGGGGCGGCCGGACCTCGCGCTCGTCGCGGCGGCCGTGCTCGGCACCGGGTACGGGCTGGTCCTCACCCACTGCCTGACCGAGACGGCGGCCTCCGCGCCGCCGGCGCACCTGGCGCTGGTGAGCTCGCTCTTCTGGACGGCCGCGTACGTGGGGATGTTCGCCCCGTTCGTGATCACCCTCCTGTCGGGGGTGACGGCGCCGTGGACGCTTCTGGCGTCCGCCGCGGTGCTGGTTCTGGCGACGAACGCGCTGTTCCTGCGTCTGCGCGGTCGCGGCTGACCGGGTGTGTCCCGTCCCCGCTGTGACCGCCGGCCCTTTGCGCTGCTGGTTGCTTCCCGCTGCGGCGGGATTCGGGTGGGTGGTTGCGCCCGACTTGTGAGTTACGGCCCGCCCTACGACGCTCCGCGCCTCCGGTCGGGCCTCCGCCCGGTCTGCGGTGTCCGCGGATTGCGTACGAGCCGTCGTGCCTGGTCTGTGGGCCCGCGCCCCGGGCACCCGCGCAACCACGAGCGGGACGGGGCCCGCCCCGCCCCCGTAAGCTCGCGCCCGTGTTGTGGACCTTGGCCCTGGTCGTCATCGCCGCCGGATACGGCGCCGCCGCGGGCGCGCTGCTGCCCCGCGCCGCCTACCGCTTCGCGGTGCCCGCGGGCGAGGACCGCCGCACCCACTGCCCGGAGGGCCACCCCCTAGGGGGCCCGGCGAACGGCTGGCTCGGCAGCGCACGGTGCAAGCACTGCACCCCCAGCACCCCACCCCCACCCGGCGCCGCCCTCCTCCCCGCCCTCACCGCAACCACCTGCGCCGCCCTCGCGCTGACCACAGGACCCCGCCCAGAACTCGTGGCCTGGCTGCTCGCCGCGCCCCCCGCCGTACTGCTGGCCGCCGTCGACTGGCGGGTCCGGCGCCTCCCCGACGCGCTGACCCTGCCGTACGCGGCCGGCCTCGCGCTCCTGCTGGGCGCGGCGGCGCTGCTGCCCGGAGCGGGCGGCGACTGGGTACGCGCGCTGCTCGGCGGCCTCGCGCTGGCCGCCTGCTACGTCGTGCTGTTCCTGATCAACCCGCGCGGCATCGGCTTCGGCGACGTCAAGCTCGCGGCCCCCGTAGGGGTAGCCCTTGGGTGGTACGGCTGGCAGGTGCTCTTCGCCGGGGTGTTCCTCGGCTTCCTGCTGGCCGCGGTCTACGGCCTCGCGCTGATCGCGGCCCGCCGCGCGGGGCGGAAGAGCGAGGTGCCGTTCGGGCCCTTCATGCTCCTGGGCGGCCTCGGCGGGGTGCTGCTCGGCGGGCTCGCGGCCTGAAGAGCCTGAGACGGATTCTGAGACCACTGGGGCGCCGGTGTGAGACGCGTCACGTGAGGTAGATGAATCTTTGATTAATCCGGCTCTATGGAGCCTTCCTCCCGATAGTTGAGGAACGAAGCACTCCCGCACAGGGTCTAGGGTGGAAGTCCCCCCTCGGGCCGGTCCGTCTCCCCCCACGGACCGGCCCGCTTTTCGTTTCCGGCCCCCTACGGGTCACCCCGTACGGGCCTCAGCGTTCTTCGCTGCTGCGGGCCCAGATGTTCGTGCCGGGCTCGGAGACCGCGTACTCGTCGATCTCGCGCAGGTCCTCGTCCGTCAGCTCGGGCGCCTTCAGCGCCGCCACGTTGGACTCCAGCTGCCGGGTGCTGCTGGCGCCGATCAGCGCCGAGGTCATCCGCTGGTCCCGCAGCACCCAGGAGAGGGCGAGCTGCGCGAGCGACTGGCCGCGGCGCTCCGCGATGGAGTTGAGGCCGCGCAGCCGCCGCACCACCTCGTCGCTCAGCAGGTCCGGATCGAGCGACTTGCCCTGCGAGGCGCGCGAGCCCTCGGGCACCGAGCCGCCCAGGTACTTGTCCGTCAGCAGCCCCTGCGCCAGCGGCGCGAAGGAGATGCAGCCCATGCCCTCGCTCTCCAGCGTGTCGAGCAGGCCGTCCTCCTCGGTCCACCGGTTCAGCATCGAGTACGAGGGCTGGTGGATCAGCGCCGGCACCCCCATCTCCCGCAGCAGCGCGGCCGCTTCGCGCGTGCGCCGCGCGTTGTACGAGGAGACGCCCGCGTACATGGCCTTGCCCGACTTCACCGCCGAGGCCAGCGCGCCCATGGTCTCCTCCAGGGGCGTGTCCGGGTCGAAGCGGTGCGAGTAGAAGATGTCGACGTAGTCGAGGCCCATCCGGCGCAGCGAGTTGTCGAGCGAGGACAGCAGGTACTTGCGCGACCCCCACTCCCCGTAGGGGCCGGCGTGCATGAAATAGCCCGCCTTGGTCGAGATGACCAGTTGCTCCCGGTACGGGCGGAAGTCCTGCGCGTACAGCTTGCCGAAGTTGAGCTCGGCGGAACCGGCGGGCGGGCCGTAGTTGTTGGCCAGGTCGAAGTGCGTGATGCCGAGGTCGAAGGCGCGCCGCAGGATCGCGCGCTGGGTCGTCAGGGCGCGGTCGTCGCCGAAGTTGTGCCACAGGCCGAGGGAGACGGCGGGCAGCTTGAGCCCGGAGCGGCCGGTGCGCCGGTATGTCATGGATTGGTAACGGTCGTCCGCTGCCCGGTAGGGGAAGGGGACGGCGTCGGTGGAGGAGGGGAGCGGGGCATCGTGCGTTGTCATGGGCTATGTCCTATCAACCCCAGCCGCACGCGAGGGGCAGGGACCGCAGTTCGATTGCGCGGCGCCCGACTTCGTCCCTGCGGGTGACTGACGCTAGGGTTCTGGGATTCCGGACTCGGCATGGAGGGGCTGGCAGATCCCATGAAGCTTCGCGACCTGGTGTACAAGCTCTATGCGCGCCGGGTGGAGGACCGTCTCGACTTCGACCGTGGCCCCAAGCACATCGGCGTCATCCTGGACGGCAACCGCCGCTGGGCGAAGGCTTCCGGCGGTACGACGGAGCAGGGGCACAAGGCCGGCGCCACCAAGATCCAGGAGATGCTGGGCTGGTGCACCGAGACGGACGTCGAGGTCGTCACCCTGTGGCTGCTCTCCACGGACAACCTGAACCGCCCCGAGGAGGAACTGCTCCCGCTGCTCGGCATCATCGAGGACACCGTGCGCGACCTGGCGGCCGACGGCCGCTGGCGCGTGCACCACGTGGGCCAGCTCGACCTTCTGCCGGCCGGCACGCAGCGCGTGCTCAAGGAGGCCGAGCACCAGGCGGGGGACAACGACGGGATACTGGTCAACGTCGCGGTCGGCTACGGCGGCCGCCAGGAGATCACCGACGCGGTCCGCTCGCTGATGTCCGACCGCGCCGAGCAGGGCGTGACCCTCGACGAGCTCGCCGAGAAGCTCACCGTCGAGGACATCTCCGAGCACCTCTACACGCGCGGCCAGCCGGACCCGGACCTCGTCATCCGCACCAGCGGCGAGCAGCGCCTCTCGGGCTTCATGCTCTGGCAGAGCGCGCACTCGGAGTACTACTTCTGCGAGGTCTTCTGGCCCGCGTTCCGCAAGGTCGACTTCCTCCGCGCGCTCCGCGATTTCGCGGTCCGCCACCGCAGGTACGGCAACTGAGGCCGAGCGGGACAGGGTTCGGGGACACGTACCACCGCGGCTGAGGCCGCCGGGCGGCGCGCGTACGCGGTCGCCCCGATGAACATCCGGCGACACGCGGCCGAACGAGCGGAACGCGCCGTGTTCCCCAGCGGGCCGGAAGCGGCGCAGCAGCGCACCGCTGTCCCCCATTCGCCTCTGGGGCGTGGGTTACGTCATTGCATGGGCGGGCGCAGACGGGGAATATCCCTCCCATAGCCGGGCCCGAACGATGGGTACCGGCGCCGGGAGGCCCGATTTGCAGACCACGGACGCCCGCGCCAGGCGCGCGGAGGACGGGGAGGGCCGGCCGCCGGCCCGCGCTGCGCGGGCAGGGACCGGTCTCTTCCACAACTGCGGCCCCGTCGGCCCGGCCGGCGGAACCCCGCTCCCCGACCTCTTCCGAGGGGGTTCGTCCACCCGTGGTGACCAGCAAGAAGCGCAATGAGTTCGGCCGCCGCACCTATGTCATCGACACCAGTGTGCTGCTCGCCGACCCGACCGCCATCGACCGTTTCGACGAGCACGAACTCGTCCTTCCGGTCGTCGTCGTCACCGAGTTGGAGGCCAAGCGGCATCACCCAGAGCTGGGCTACTTCGCGCGCCAGGCGCTGCGCAGGCTGGATGAGTACCGGGTGCGGTACGGCAGGCTGGATGCGCCCATCCCCATCGGCGAGCTGGGCGGCACGCTCAGGGTGGAGCTGAACCACTCCGACACCACGGTCCTCCCCGCCGGCTTCCGGCTCGGGGACAACGATTCGCGGATCCTGGCCGTGGCCAGAAACCTCCAGGCAGAGGGCGACGACGTCACCGTCGTCTCCAAGGACCTGCCGCTGCGCATCAAGGCGTCCTCGGTCGGGCTGGTCGCCGAGGAGTACCGCGCCGAGCTCGCCATCACCGAGTCCGGCTGGACCGGGATGGCCGAACTCACCCTGCCGGGCGAGGACATCGACGAGCTGTTCGCGGCGGGCAGCGCCTTCGTGCACGAGGCGTCCGAACTCCCGGTGCACACCGGCCTGGTGCTCCAGTCCGAGAAGGGCAAGGCGCTGGGCCGGGTCACCCCGGACGGCCGCATCAAGCTCGTACGGGGCGACCGCGAGGCGTTCGGGATCAAGGGCCGCAGCGCGGAGCAGCGCATCGCGCTGGACCTGCTGCTCGACCCCGAGGTCGGGATCATCTCGATGGGCGGCAGGGCCGGTACGGGCAAGAGCGCGCTCGCGCTGTGCGCCGGCCTGGAATCCGTACTGGAGAAGCGGCAGCACGAGCGGGTCATGGTCTTCAGGCCGCTGTACGCGGTGGGCGGTCAGGACCTCGGCTATCTGCCGGGCACCGAGGCCGAGAAGATGAACCCGTGGGCGCAGGCGGTGTTCGACACCCTGTCCTCGGTCACCTCCCGCGAGGTCATCGAGGAGGTGGTGGGCCGCAACATGCTGGAGGTCCTGCCGCTCACGCACATCCGCGGCCGCTCGCTGCACGACGCCTTCGTGATCGTGGACGAGGCGCAGTCGCTGGAGCGCAACGTGCTGCTGACGGTGCTCTCCCGGATCGGCGCCAACTCGCGGGTCGTTCTCACCCATGACGTGGCACAGCGGGACAACCTGCGCGTCGGCCGGTACGACGGCGTGGTCGCCGTGGTGGAGAAGCTGAAGGGCCACCCCCTCTTCTCGCACATCACGCTGAACCGCTCGGAGCGCTCGCCGATCGCCGCGCTGGTGACCGAAATGCTGGAGGAGGGCCGGGTGTGAGGCAGTTGGGCGGCCAGTCCCTTTTCGGGTCGGCTGCCCGTTTTCTCTGACGGGCTTTCCGTAAAACTTCGCGGAGAGTCGTACGGGGTCCGAGGGGAGAACCAACGGCCGCCGGGTGCCACGCACATGTGGCAGTCGGCGGCCTCATCTGTGCCGCGAGTGTGTGCGTGTGTCCGATCTGCGCCGGTGACCTGGAGTGACGCGCAGGTGGGTGACGGAGCGTCAGCAGCCCTGCGCTGAGGCCGCAGTTGAGGCGGGCAACCTACCCCTGTGCTGTCCGGCCCGCTCGTTTTTCCGGCAACGAGAAGCCCCAAACCCCCTGTGAGCTATCCCACTCGGCACGGAATTGATTCGCGCCGTCCGCTTCCGGCAGTGTGTGGGCTCGTCAGGCCCCGCATGCGACACACCGGTACCTCCAGGGGCACCGGGACACAGAGCAACACAGAACTGAACAGCCGTCAGTCGCATGCCGCCCGAAGCACCACGCGGGTCCTCCCGTCACGTCGGGAGGTCCCCTCCGGGCCAGCACCTCCGGTGGCCACGTACCAGGGGAGGTCAGTGCCAGGGGCACACATGCGCCCGCGCGGTCACCCATGCGGGCACGTTGGAAGGAAACCGTGTGACTCGGATCTCGGTCCGGGGATTCGCCGTGGCGTCCGCCACCGCGGTCACCACCGTCGGCGCCGTCGTCGGTGTTGCCTCGGGGGCCCAGCAGGGCCAGCAGACGTCCAACGACGTCGAGGCCACTGCCGCCGACTCCACGCTCCTCGCGGACATACCGGCGGGTCAGCAGACCCAGGCGCAGACAGCCTCCCTGTCGCAGCAGGCGGACACCGCGTCCTCCGTAGCCGATGCGGAAGCACAGAAGTCCGCAGAGGAGGCCGCGCGCAAGCAGGCGGCAGAGGACGCAGCAGCCAAGAAGGAGGCCGCCAAGAAGGCGGCAGCCGAAAAGGCGGAGAAGGAGCGCCAAGAGAAGCTCGAGGCGAGCCGCTCCGAGGACCGGGGCCCCATCGGGGACCTGGGCGACCTCGGCAAGAAGGGCTCGTACTCGATCGGCGAAGTCAAGTCGATGGCCCAGCAGATCGTGGGCGGCGGCGACTTCCAGTGCTTCTCCAGCATCGTCGACGACGAGTCGGGCTGGGACTACCAGGCCACCAACCCGTCCAGCGGTGCGTACGGACTGATGCAGGCGCTGCCCGGCTCCAAGATGTCCTCGGCGGGCTCGGACTGGAAGACCAATCCGGCCACCCAGATCAAGTGGGGCCTGAACTACATGAACGACCGGTACGGAAGCCCCTGCGAGGCGCTGAGCTTCCGTCAGGCCAACGGCTGGTACTGACCACCGGGTCGCACACAGCGCATAGAGCGTGACCGATGTCCCCGGTCCGGGCCGACGCCCGGGCCGGGGACATCGCGCGTCCGGGGGCCACGAGATCTTCCCCGCCGGTAGCCTCGGGTTCCGGACCACAGGCAGCAAGGCTTTCCGGAACGCGGAGAGGGGCGGAGGACGTGGGATGACGAGCAGGTTCGACAAGGCGTGGTCGGGCGTACGGCACTGGGCCTCGGGCATAGCGGAACGGCGTGCCGAGGACGCCGTCGGCAGTGACATGCCCCCAGCCGACCCGGTCAGGGAACCGCCCACCCCACAGGCCGCGCAGCACACCGTTCCCGCGCCCCCCGACTACGCGCCGGCCGTCGGCGCCGACCGCCCGCCGCCCCCGGCCGTGGTGCCCTGGGGCATGCGCGTGGCCGCCGAGGTGGGGTGGCGGCTGCTGGTGCTGGCCGGAGTGATCTGGGTGCTGATCCAAGTGGTCAGCACCATCAGCCTGCTGGTCGTCTCGTTCTCCGCCGGGCTCCTGATCACGGCGCTGCTCCAGCCGACCGTGGCCCGGCTCAAGCGGCTCGGGGTGAGCCGCGGACTGGCCACCGCGATCACCTTCATCACCGGCTTCGTCATCATGGGGCTGGTCGGCTGGTTCGTCGTCTGGCAGGTCACCGAGAACCTTCCTGCGCTGACCGACCAGGTGCAGGACGGCATCAAGGAGCTCAAGCACTGGGCCGTCAGCGGCCCCTTCCACGTCTCCGAAGGCCAGATCAACAACATCGCGACCACGGTCAGCGACTGGATCGGCAACAACAGCAATGAGGTCACCTCCGCCGGACTGGAGGGCGTGACCGTCCTGTTCGAGTTCCTGTCGGGCGCGCTGCTGTCGATGTTCGTCACGCTGTTCCTGCTGTACGACGGGCGGCGCATCTGGAACTGGACGCTGCACTTCGTGCCGGCCGCGGCCCGCGAGGGCGTCAAGGGTGCGGGCCCGCGCGCGTGGATCACGCTCACCGGCTATGTGCGGGGCACCGTCATAGTGGCCATGATCGACGCGATCTTCATCGGCATCGGCATCTACTTCCTGGACGTGCCGATGGCGGTGCCGCTGGCCGTCTTCATCTTCCTCTTCGCCTTCATCCCGATCGTCGGCGCGGTGCTCTCCGGCGCGCTCGCCGTGCTGGTCGCGCTCGTCACCAACGGCGTCTTCACCGCGCTGCTGGTGCTCGCCGTGGTGCTCGCGGTGCAGCAGATCGAGAGCCACATCCTCCAGCCCTTCATCCTCGGCAGGCTGGTGCGGGTGCACCCGCTCGCCGTGGTGCTGGCCGTCACCGGCGGCAGCCTGATCGCGGGGATTCCGGGCGCCGTCGTCTCCGTACCGCTGGTCGCGGTGCTGAACACGGTCGTCGGCTACCTCCGCGGGTACGCCGAGGAGCAGGCGCTGCGGCGCGCCTCGGCCGCGGGGCACGGCGGATCGACGTCCGCCTCGTCCGCGCCGCCGGGCCCGGAGGACGGCGGGTCGCCGCCCGCCGAAGCCGGTGAGCAGTCCCCGGAGGGCTCCCCCGAGGGCGGTACGAAGACCGAGCGCCGCCACCAGGAGCCCGGGACGTACGACGGCCAGTGAAGCGAGCCCCTGAGGGGGAGTCAGACCTACCCGGCGCGGGGTGCCGTACTCAGTACGGTGCCTCGCGCCGGTCCATGTAGTGCTGGAGCCGCGCGGTGTCGGTGCCCGTCCAGCCCTTCGGCGGGAGCACCGAGGCCCAGGCCCGCACCGAGCCCGTGCCGTACCGGTGGCCGTGCGGCGCGTCCACCCCGTACGCGACGGCCATGTCCACGGTGGTCTGCCAGAAGGTCACCAGCGGGAACCAGTCGACCTCGGTCGTCACATCGGGACCCAGCGGCTCCTTGGTCCACTCGGGGCGGCTGAAGGCCAGGTCGGGGGTCCACCAGGCGATG
Source organism: Streptomyces odontomachicola (assembly GCF_039605595.1). Classification (NCBI taxonomy): domain Bacteria; kingdom Bacillati; phylum Actinomycetota; class Actinomycetes; order Kitasatosporales; family Streptomycetaceae; genus Streptomyces; species Streptomyces odontomachicola. The sequence continues at coordinate 149,659 of NZ_JBCFOK010000013.1, read as the reverse complement.
GCGTCCGAGGCGTTCTGGAGGTAGACCACGCGCGGCTTCCCCCACACACCGGAGGGGCGCCGCAGGTCGCGTTCCGGGTACTGGGCGAAGCGGATGTTCTGCCCGCTCTCGAACTCCGGGCGCCACACCGGGCTTCCCTCGTCCCTGCGCGCGGTGATCTCGCTGCGCACCGGCGAGAACTCCGGGGAGCCCACCAGCACCGCGCCGTCCACCTTCGACAGCAGGTCGTCCACCCCGTGGAAGGACGCCTCGATGCCGTACGCGCCGAGGCTCTCGCCGAAGACCACCAGCTTGGGGCGCTCCTTCGGCGGCTCTTGGAGCCAGCGCTCCCTGACGGCCTTCACCAGCGCGCGGTTGGCGCGGCCCGCCTGCTCCTTGTCGACGAGGAACGAGGCCCAGCTCGGGAGGTAGGAGTACTGCATGGCGACGATCGCGGTGTCGCCGCCGTACAGGTACTCCAGGGGCTCGGCGTCCGTGGAGTTGACCCAGCCCATGCCGGTGGTGCCCGCGATCGCCAGCACCTTGCGGTCGAAGGCGCCGGTGCGCTCCAGCTCCCGCACCGCGAGCCGCGCCCCGGCCGCGTACCCGGAGGCGCTGCGGCGGCCCACGTAGACGCGTACGGGCTCCTTCGCCGGCCGGCCCGTCACCGCGCGGATCTGCCGTGCGGGCAGCGCAGAACCGGTGAAGTTGCGGCCCTCGTAGCCCAGTTGCCCCCACTTCAGGAGCGAGCCGGGGCCGCCCGCGACGAGCGGTGAACGCGGCCGGTGGATGCCGTCCTTGGTGTCCTGGTCGGTGCTCGCGGCGATGCGCGAGACCACGTCGATCACGCCGCGTTCGAAGACCACGTCGCGGGTGCCGAAGACCACCACCGTCGCGCTGACCGCGATCCCCAGCACCACGGCGACCGGGCGCGGCACGATCCTGCACAGCCCCCGCACCAGGGCGCGGGTGCCCAGCCGCACCGACCTGGCGAGCAGCAGCAGCGCGGTGAACAGCAGCACCGCGATCAGCGCGATCATCAGCGAGTGCCAGGTCAGGGTGGGCGGCAGGTGCTGGAGCGCGCGCAGCTTCCGTTGCAGGTGCGCGCTCTGGGACAGCCAGTACGCGGTGAGGCCGAAGGCCAGGACGTAGTACGCCAGCCAGGCGCGGGCCCGCCACCGCTCGCCGGGCCGCCAGGAGAACAGCCGCTTCGCCGCGGGCCGCAGTCCCCACAGGAGCAGGGCCCCGACGGCGTACCCCATCGCCGCGGTGATGCCGCCGATGACGCCCTGGAGGTACCAGGGCCGGGGCACCAGCGAGGGGGTGAGGGAGAGCCAGAAGAAGAGGGTGGCCGCACAGATGGCGATCAGATCAGGCCATCTGCGGACCAGCCGGGACGGATCGCTCCGGTCCCTGTACGGCCGCCGGGCGAAGGCGGTCACGGCGGGGCGCAGCCGCTGCCCGAGCCGCCGCGCGAGGGCGCGCGCCCGCTCCTTCTCCCCGGCCACGTCCCCCGTCGCCACCATGTGCTCTGCCCCGTCCGTTCCGCCGGTTCCCGCGTCAGCGTGCCCGCGGCCGACTCCGGCGGGCCCCGTTCACGCTACTGCTGACGCGGGGCGTGTCCTGCGGGTTGCTCCGGTGGCGGCGCGGGTGGCTCAGCCTCGACGGAGTTCAGGGATGGACTTTGTCCACCCGGTTGCCGACGCACTGTCGGCGGGTTTTCCTGGGGGTGGCGATCGCGAATCCCCTCAGCACACCCGTATCGGGAAGGCATGGTAATGACCGATCAGTCTCCATACACCACCACCAATGCCGGTATTCCGGTGGAGAGCGACGAGCATTCGCTCACCGTCGGTGCCGACGGTCCGATCCTTCTCCAGGACCACTACACCATCGAGAAGATGGCCCAGTTCAACCGCGAGCGGGTGCCCGAGCGGGTCGTGCACGCCAAGGGCTCCGGCGCGTACGGGGTCTTCGAGGTCACCAACGACGTCAGCCAGTACACCAAGGCCGACCTCTTCCAGCCGGGCAAGCGGACGCCGATGCTGGCGCGCTTCTCGACGGTGGCGGGGGAGCAGGGCAGCCCCGACACCTGGCGCGACCCGCGGGGCTTCGCGCTGAAGTTCTACACCGAGCAGGGCAACTACGACCTGGTCGGCAACAACACCCCGGTCTTCTTCGTCCGGGACACCATCAAGTTCCAGGACTTCATCCGCAGCCAGAAGCGGCGCATCGACACCGGGCTGCGGGACAACGACATGCAGTGGGACTTCTGGTCGCTCTCGCCGGAGTCCGCGCACCAGGTCACCTGGCTGATGGGGGACCGCGGCATCCCCAAGACGTACCGGCACATGAACGGCTACGGCTCGCACACGTACATGTGGGTCAACGGGGGCGGCGAGAAGTTCTGGGTGAAGTACCACTTCAAGACCGACCAGGGCATCGACTTCCTCACGCAGGAGGACGCGGACCGGCTGGCCGGCGAGGACGCCGACCTGCACCGGCGCGACCTGTCGGAGGCCATCGCGCGCGGCGACCACCCGTCCTGGACGCTCATGGTGCAGGTCATGCCGTTCGAGGACGCGCCGGACTACCGCTTCAACCCCTTCGACCTCACCAAGGTGTGGCCGCACGGCGACTACCCGCTCATCGAGGTCGGGCGGATGACGCTCAACAAGAACCCCGAGGACTTCTTCGTCCACATCGAGCAGGCCGCCTTCGAGCCCTCGAACCTGGTGCCCGGCATCGCGCCCTCGCCGGACAAGATGCTGCTCGGCCGGCTCTTCTCGTACCCCGACACCCACCGCTACCGGATCGGGCCGAACTACACGCAGCTCCCGCCCAACAAGCCGCACTCGCCGGTCAACTCCTATGCCAAGGACGGGCCGATGCGGTACGAGTCGCCGAACGTGTCGCGGCCCTACGCGCCCAACTCCTACGGCGGCCCCGCGGCGGCCAGCGAGCGGTTCACGCCCACCGGATGGGACGTGGAGCAGAGTGAGATGGTGCGGCACGCCTACACGCTGCGCAGCGAGGACGACGACTGGGGCCAGGCGGGCACGATGGTGCGGAACGTCCTGGACGACGCGGCGCGTGAGCGGCTGGTGAACAACATCTCCGGCCATCTGCTGGGCGGCGTCAGCAAGCCGGTGCTGGAGCGCGCGCTGCAGTACTGGCGGAACGTGGACAAGCAGCTCGGCGACCGGGTCGCCGCCAAGGTGAGCGGCGGCTGACCAGCGTAGATTCCCGGTCACAGTGCCCCGGAGGTCACCCCTTCGGGGCACTCTTCTCCGCGTCTATACACGTGATGTATACGCATGATGTAGAGTGCTCGGCATGTCCATAAGCCACACACTGCTGGGGCTCCTGGAGGAGTCCGGGCCACGCCACGGCTACGACCTCAAGCGCGCCTTCGACGAGCACTTCGGGTATGACAGGCCGCTCCACTACGGGCAGGTCTACTCGACCATGTCGCGGCTGCTGAAGAACGGTCTCGTGGAGGCCGCCGGGACCGAGGCGGGCGGCGGCCCCGAGCGCAAGCGGTATGCCATCACCGACGCCGGGGTCACCGACGTGCAGGACTGGCTGACCAGCCCGGAGAAGCCCGAGCCGTATCTGCAGAGCACGCTCTACACCAAGGTCGTGCTCGCGCTGCTCACCGGCAGGGACGCCGAATCCATGCTGGACGTGCAGCGCTCCGAGCACCTGCGGCTGATGCGCGACCTCACCCGTCGCAAGCAGTCGGGCGACCTGGCGGACCAGCTCATCTGCGACCACGCGCTGTTCCACCTGGAGGCCGACCTGCGCTGGCTGGAGCTGGCCACGGCGCGGCTGGACAAGCTCGCGGACGAGGTGCGCGGATGAGCGCCGGCGGAGTGGGCACGGGCGGAGCGGGCGCGGGCGAGGCGCTCCTGGACGCCAGAGAGCTGCACAAGGAGTACGGACAGACCAAGGCGCTCGACGGCGCGGGCTTCGCCATATCCGCCGGCGAGGTCGTCGCGGTGATGGGCCCCTCGGGCTCGGGCAAGTCCACGCTGCTGCACTGCCTCGCCGGAATCGTGAAGCCGGACTCCGGAGCGATCGGCTACCGGGGCCGGGCCATGACCGCGATGTCCGACGCGGAGCGCAGCGCGCTGCGGCGTACGGAGTTCGGGTTCGTGTTCCAGTTCGGCCAGTTGGTGCCCGAGCTGAGCTGCCTGGAGAACGCCGCGCTGCCGCTCCGGCTGACCGGCGTGCGGCGCAAGGAGGCCGAGCGCAGGGCCGGTGAGTGGCTGGAGCGCCTGGAGGTGGCCGACGTGGCCAAGCAGCGCCCCGGCGCGGTCTCGGGCGGCCAGTGCCAGCGGGTCGCCATGGCGCGGGCGTTGGTGGGCGAGCCCCGGGTGGTCTTCGCCGACGAGCCGACGGGCGCGCTCGACTCCCTCAACGGGGAGCGGGTCATGGACCTGCTGACCGGCGCGGCGCGGGACAACGGCGCCGCGGTCGTGCTGGTCACGCACGAGGCACGGGTCGCCGCGTACGCCGATCGCGAGGTCGTGGTGCGCGACGGCAGGGACCGCGGACTCGCGGTCGCGGTATGAGCGCCGGGAGGAACGTGGCTGTGAGCCGCCGTATGACCAGCGGGGCGAGCAGCGGCGCGATCTGTGGCATGACCGGCCGTGGCGTGATCAGCGGTGTGGCCGGTGGCGCGGCCGACGGTGCGAGCAGCGGCCTGACCAGCCGTGAAGCGAGCAGCGGCGTGACCAGCCGCGGCGCGACCGGCGGCCTGACCAGCCGTACGGGTCGCGGTGCGGGCGCGGCGCGGCGCGGAGGACGGACGGCCGGGGGAACGGCGTCCGGAGCAGGGACTGCCGGAGCGAGGACTGCCGGGGGAGCGGCATTCCGAGCAATGACAGCCGGGGGAATGACAGCCGGGGCGACGACCGCCGGGGGAACGACGAGCGGGAGAAGGACGGCATGAGCGGGGACAAGGGCGCCGGCCAGGGCGCCGGGGACGAGGGCGCGGACCAGCGCGCCGGCATGCGAGGGGGAGGGCGCTCCGACCAGGGCGCCGGCCCGGAGGGGGACAACGGCGGCGGCATGAGCAGCGCATCGATATGGGCCCGTGACCTGGGCATGGGGACACGCTTCGCCGTCACGGGGGGACGGCGGAACGTGCTCCGCACGGTGCTGACCGCGCTCGGCGTGGGCGTCGGCGTCGTGGTGCTGCTGCTCGCCGCCGCCCTGCCGAACATGGCGGAGGGCCGCCAGGCGCGCGGCGAGGCGCTGCTCGGCGCCGAGCACGGCAAGGGCGGACCGGCTCTGCTGATGGGCAGGGCGGACACCGAGTTCCGCGACTTCTCCGGCGAGAAGGAGATCAGCGGCGCGGTGATGCGGCCCGAGGGGAAGGGCGCGGGGAAGGGCGTGCCCACTCCGCCCGGTGCCGACAGGGTGCCGGGCCCCGGCGAGATGCTGGTCTCGCCCGAGCTGAAGAAGCTGCTGGACTCCGACGACGGCAAGGAGCTCGGGAAGCGCCTGGACGCGCGCGTCGTCGGCACCATCGGGCAGGACGGCCTGGAGGGCCCGGCCTCGATGGCGTACTACAAGGGCGTCGCGAGCCTGGACGCCGGCCGGGACGACGTCGAGCGCGTCACCGCCTTCCACGAGCCCGAGGGCGCGGGCGGCGGGATCGACTTCGGCACCGGCTCAGCGGGCGCGATGCTCGTGCTGATGACGGCGCTGGCCTGCGTGGTCCTGACCCTGCCCGTCGCGGTGTTCATCGGCGCCGCCGCACGGTTCGGCGGCGAGGCGCGGGACGCCAGGCTGGCCGCGCTGCGGCTGGTCGGCGCCGACGCGGCGACGGTGCGCAGGGTCGCGGCGGGCGAGTCGATGGCCGGCGCGCTGGGCGGACTCGCCGTCGGCGGCGCCCTGTTCGCGGTGCTGCGGGTGGTCGGGGAGCGCGTCAGGGTGGGCGGGCTGAGCTGGTTCACCTCAGACATCACCCCCGTACCGCTGCTGGCGCTGCTCGTGGTCGTGGCCGTCCCGGTGATCGCGGTCGTGGCGACGCTCGTCGCGATGCGCGCCGTCGCGGTCACGCCGTCCGGAGTGGTGCGGGAGACGGGCCGGCCGCGGCGCCGCTTCCTGTGGCGGCTGGCCTTTCCGGTGCTCGGCGTCCTGGTGCTGGTCGCCCAGGGCGCGATGAACGGCGGCATGAGCACGAATGTGAACATGCTCCCCGTCGTCGCCGGCATCGTCCTCGTGCTCGTCGGCGTCGTGCTGCTGCTGCCCTGGGTGGTGGAGCTGGCGCTCGGCAGGCTGCGCGGCGCGGGACCGCTGTCCTGGCAACTGGCCGTGCGGCGGCTCCAGTTGAACAGCGGCACGGCGAGCCGCGCGGTCGCGGGCATCGCGGTCGCCGTGGCCGGGGCCATCGCGCTCCAGCTCTTCTTCACCGGCACGAGCGCACGCGAGGAGCAGCAGGCCCAGAGCCGGGACCGCACCGCGCTCAGCGTCTTCGACATCAGCGGCAGGGCCACCGAAGGCCAGGTCGGCTCACTGCGGAAGCAGCTCGGGGACATGGACGGCGTGAAGGACTCCGCCGTGTACCGGCACGTGGCCGCCCGTAAGGGCAAGGGCGACGGCGTCGACGACGTGGCCATGCTCAACATCGCCGACTGCGGGACGCTCAAGAAGCTCGCCAGGGTCGACGACTGCCGCGACGGCCAGGTCTTCCGCGTGGGCAACGACGAGGTGGGGGCCGAGCCCCCGGGCACCCGCCTCACCCTGGCCGGCGGCGCCCACTGGACGGTGCCGGAGTCGGCCCGCACGGTCGACGCGCGGCCCAGCCCGACGCACGAGCCGGTCAACGGCGTGCTGGCCACGCCGGGCGCGTTCGGCGACACGAAGGTCAAGGGCGCGGACATGGCCGCCTGGATCCGCATGCCGGTGGACGACCCGAAGACGGTGGAGCAGGTGCGCACCGCCTTCTTCAAGGCCGACCCCGCGTACGGCGTGACGCAGCAGCGGCCCTCGGCCGTCGCCCGCGAGCACCTGTCGGTGGAGTCGGCGCTGTTCACCGGCGCGTGCGTGCTGCTGGCGCTGCTCGGCGCGAGCCTGGTGCTCAGCACGGTGGACCAGCTGCGGGAGCGCAAGCGGCAGTTGGCGGTCGTCTCGGCCTGCGGCGCGCGCCGCACGACGCTCGCGCTCTCCCTGCTGTGGCAGGCGATGGTGCCCATGGCGCTCGGGCTCGCGCTGGCGGTGGGCTTCGGCGTCGGACTCGGCTGGATGCTGCTGTGGGGCCTCGGCGCCCGCGTCGTGAACTGGTTCGAGTTCGTCCCCGTCGTGGGCGTCGGCGCGGGCATGACCGTCCTGGTCACCCTGCTGACGCTGCCCGCGCTGTGGCGCGTGACCCGGCCGGACGGACTGCGTACGGAGTAGGCCGCGGCGTACGGCATGAGGTTGCCGCGTGCGGAGTGAGGTTCGCGTACGTGGAGAGGGGCTCGACCCGCAGGGGTCGGGCCCCTCTTGCTCGGCGGACGCGTCTTGCTCGGCAGGCGCGGTGGTTGGCAAGGGCTGACCCCTCGGGCTAAAGTGCTATCACTTTGCTAAGCAGTGGTCGTCGACCACCGGCCACGGGACGGAACGGGGAGCATCCATGAGCGAACAGGGCGATCAGCAGGGCGGTACGCAGGACGGCGCGGTGCCGAAGATCCCGCGCGCCGAGGTCCGCGAGTCCGTGGCGAACAGCATCCCGGGAGGGCTCGCGCTGCTGCTCGGGCTGATCGGCTGCCTCGTCGGCGTCGGCGGGATCGCGAGCGGCGGAGCCCTCGCCTCGGGCGGCGCGCTGGGCGGCACGCTGGTGGTGCTCGGCATCCTGGTGCTGGTCGGCTCGCTGTTCGCGATGGCCGGGCTCAACATGGTCGCGCCCGGTGAGGCCCGCGTGGTGCAGCTCTTCGGCCGCTACACCGGCACCATCCGCAAGGACGGCCTGCGCTGGGTCAACCCGCTGACCAGCCGCACCAAGATCTCCACCCGTGTGCGGAACCACGAGACAGCCGTCCTCAAGGTCAACGACGCCTACGGCAACCCGATCGAGCTGGCCGCCGTGGTCGTCTGGCAGGTCGAGGACACCGCGCAGGCGACCTTCGCCGTGGACGACTTCATCGAGTTCGTCTCGACCCAGACCGAGGCGGCCGTACGGCACATCGCCATCGAGTACCCGTATGACGCGCACGACGAGGACGGCCTCTCGCTGCGCGGCAACGCCGAGGAGATCACCGAGAAGCTGGCGGCCGAGCTGACCGTACGGGTGCGGGCGGCGGGCGTCACCATCGTCGAGTCCCGCTTCACGCACCTCGCGTACGCGCCGGAGATCGCCTCCGCGATGCTCCAGCGCCAGCAGGCCGGCGCCGTGGTCGCGGCCCGCAAGACCATCGTCGACGGCGCCTGCGGGATGGTCGAGGACGCCATGGCCCGCATCACCGAGCAGGACTTCGTGGCGCTGGACGAGGAGCGCAAGGCGGCCATGGTCAGCAATCTGCTGGTGGTGCTGTGCGGCGACCGCTCGCCGCAGCCCGTGATGAACACCGGCACGCTCTACCAGTGAGCGGGACCGGCGGGAGCGACGACCGGCGACGGGACCGGTGAGCGACAGTGAGCGGGACCAGTGACTGACGAGCCGCGCGGGGCGCAGGAGCCGGAGGGGGAACCGGCCGCCGGGCGTCCCGCGCGCCGCGCGCGGCAGCAGCGCAAGCAGGTGCTGCTGCGGCTCGATCCGGCGATGCACGACGCGCTGGCCCGCTGGGCCTCGGACGAACTCCGTTCCACCAACGCGCAGATCGACTTCCTGCTGCGCAGGGCGCTGTCCGAGGCGGGCAGGCTGCCCCGCGGCGCCAGGCCGCACCCGCGCCGCGGACGTCCACCGGAGCGCGAGGAGGGGGACGGTGAGCAGGGCGGCGAGCCGGACGGCGGCCCGGGCTCAGCCCAGGACCCGGACGGGCAGTGAACGCACCGCGCTCCGCAGCGACTCGGCGAACGCGGTGAACTCCGCCTCCCGCGCCGCCCCGGCTCGCATCGCGAAGGCGATGCGCCGGGAGGGCGCGGGAGCGCCGAAGTAGCCGGTGGACAGCGACTCGTTGCGCGCCGTCTCCACCCGCAGCGCGGTACGGGGCAGCAGCGTGACGCCCATGCCGCCCGCCACGAGCTGCACCAGCGTGGACAGTCCGGCCGCGCTGGTGGTCACCGCGTTCTCGTCGCGGCCCACCTCGCGGCACACGTCCAGCGCCTGGTCGCGCAGGCAGTGCCCCTCGTCGAGCAGCAGCAGGTCCATCCCGCGCAGGGCCTCGCGGGGTACGTCGCCGCGCCCCGCGTACTCGTGCTCGCGCGGTGTGACCAGCACGAAGTCCTCGTCGAACAGCGGGAGTTCGGTGATCCACGGGGTCTCCAGCGGCACCGCGAGCAGCAGCAGGTCGAGCCGTCCCTGAGCCAGACCGTCCAGAAGCGAGGCCGTCTGCTCCTCGTGCACCTGGAGGTCCAGGTCGGGGTAGTCCTCGCGTACGAGGCGGAGCACGGTCGGCAGCAGGTACGGCGCGACCGTGGGGATCACGCCGAGCCTGAGCACCCCGGTGAACGGCGCGCGAGCGGCCTCCGCCTCCTCCAACAGCTCGCCGACGGCGTCGAGTACGCGGCGTGCGCGCACCGCCATGCGTTCCCCCGCCGGCGAGAGCAGCACCTTGCGCGTCGTACGCTCCAGGAGCTGCACGCCGAGTATGTCCTCCAGCGCGGAGACCGCGCCCGACAGAGCCGGCTGGCTCATGCCGATCGCGCCCGCCGCCTCCCTGAAGTGCAGATGTTCCGCCACGGCCGCGAAGGCGCGGAGCTGGGCGAGGCTGGGCTGGCGCTCGCGGCGGGCGCCGGGACTCGCAGGCACTGATAACCCCTTTCGATCAACTGTTGCAAGCCTAGCTATTTCCGCGATCAATGTGCCCTGTGGCAGTGTGGAGCCTGTCCAACCACCAGGAAGAGCCCCAAACAGGGGCGAATCCGCCCTGCAAGGAGTGCGTGTTGCTCACTGTCGGTGACAAGTTCCCCGAGTTCGATCTGACCGCCTGCGTCTCGCTGGAGAAGGGGCAGGAGTTCGAGCAGATCAACCACAAGACCTACGAGGGCAAGTGGAAGGTCATCTTCGCCTGGCCGAAGGACTTCACCTTCGTCTGCCCGACCGAGATCGCGGCCTTCGGCAAGCTGAACGAGGAGTTCGCCGACCGCGACGCGCAGGTCCTGGGCTTCTCCGGCGACTCCGAGTTCGTCCACCACGCCTGGCGCAAGGACCACGACGACCTGCGTGACCTGCCCTTCCCGATGATGGCCGACTCGAAGCACGAGCTGATGCGCGACCTGGGCATCGAGGGCGAGGACGGCTTCGCGCAGCGTGCCGTCTTCATCGTGGACCAGAACAACGAGATCCAGTTCACGATGGTGACCGCCGGCTCCGTCGGCCGTAACCCCAAGGAGGTCCTGCGGGTCCTCGACGCGCTGCAGACCGACGAGCTGTGCCCCTGCAACTGGACCTCGGGCGACGAGACGCTCGACCCGGTCAAGCTGCTGGCCGGTGAGTGATCAGCATGGCTCTCGATGACCTGAAGTCGGCGCTGCCCGACTACGCGAAGGACCTGAAGCTCAACCTGGGCTCCGTCATAGGCAACTCGGACCTGCCCAAGCAGCAGCTCTGGGGCACCGTGCTGGCCACCGCCATCGCGTCCCGCTCCGGCATCGTGCTGAAGGCGCTGGAGCCCGAGGCCAAGGCCGAGCTGAGCGACGAGGCGTACACCGCCGCGAAGTCCGCCGCCGCCATCATGGCGATGAACAACGTCTACTACCGGACCCGGCACCTGCTGTCGGACCCGGAGTACGGCACGATGCGCGCCGGTCTGCGGATGAACGTCATCGGCAACCCCGGTGTGGAGAAGGTCGACTTCGAGCTGTGGTCGCTCGCCGTCTCGGCGATCAACGGCTGCGGCATGTGCCTGGACTCGCACGAGCAGGTGCTGCGGAAGGCGGGCGTGGACCGCGAGACGATCCAGGAGGCGTTCAAGATCGCCTCGGTCGTCCAGGCGGTCGCGGCGACGCTGGACGCGGAGGCGCAGCTCGCCTGACGGCGTTAGTTGCCGCTAAAAGCGAAAAGGGGCCCGGGACTAACGTCCCGGGCCCTTCGCGCGCTCGCCCCACCTGGGTGTGGGCCGACCGGCCTTACAGGCTCAGTTCGAACCAGACCACCTTCCCCGTGGACAAGCGGGTCGCGCCCCAGCGGCGGGCCATGCGGTTGACCAAGTACAGGCCGCGGCCGCCCTCGTCGGTGGCCCGGGCCTGGCGGAGGCGCGGGAGCTGGGGGACGTCGTCGCCCACCTCGCACCGCAGCACGTCGGTCCGCAGCAGCCGCAGCGTGATCGGCCGTTCCGCATACCGCACGGCGTTCGTGACCACCTCGCTGACCAGCAACTCCACCTGGTCCGTGAGCTCGTCCAGACCCCACCGCGCGAGGGCGCGGCGGGCCAGCCTCCGTGCCTGGCCCGCCGTCTGCGCGCGCGGATCGAGGAACCAGTACGCCACATCGCTCGGCGCGATCCCGTCGAAGCGCGCGGCGAGCAGCGCGATGTCGTCGTCCCGGTCACCGGGCCCGAGGATGTCCAGCACCTCGTCGCACAGCGGCTCCAGCGGCGCCGAGGCGTCGGGCCGGGTGAGCCGCGCCGTCTCGGTCAGCTTCTCCCGCAGGTGCTCGATGCCGGTCCACACGTCGCGGGCCCGGGACTCGACCAGTCCGTCGGTGTAGAGGAGCAGCGTCGCCCCCGCCGGCGCGTCGAGTTCGACCGCCTCGAAGTCGACGCCGCCGACGCCGATCGGCGCGCCGGCCGGTATCCGCAAGACCTCGGCGCGGCCCCCTCGGTGCAGCATCACCGGCGGCGGATGGCCCGCGTTCGCGACCACTATCCGGTGCGCGACCGGGTCGTAGACCGCGTACAGACAGGTGGCCATGCGGTCGCTGCCGAGCCGCTGGGCCTGCTCGTCCAGATGGTGGAGCACCTCCTGCGGCGGCAGGTCGAGCCCGGCCAGCGTCTGCGCCGTCGTACGGAGCTGGCCCATGATCGCGGCCGACGTCATGGAGTGGCCCATCACGTCGCCCACGACGAGCGCCACCCGGCTGCCGGGCAGCGGGATCGCGTCGTACCAGTCGCCGCCGACCCGCGCGGTCTCGGCGGCCGGCAGGTAGCGGCTGGCGAGCTGGCAGCCTGTGGGCTGCGGCAACTCGTCGGGGAGCATGGTGCGTTGCAGCTCGTCGGCGATGTACGCCTCGCGCCCGTACAGCACGGCCTTGTCCACGCCGAGTGCCGTGTGGGTGGCGAGCTGGGCCGCCACCAGCAGGTCCTCGGGGTCGAACGCGGGCCGCTCGGGGCGGCGCAGGAAGACCGCGGCGCCGATGACTCTTCGCCGCCCGCGCAGCGGGGCCAGGATCGCGCGGTGCCCCGTGGGCAACTCCCGCCCCGGGCCGAGCAGTTCGGGCAGCGCGGCGCGCGCCACGGGCGACTCGGCGAACACGGGCCGCACCCCGCGCAGCACCTCCGCCAGCGGTCCTCCGCCCTCCACCTCGGCGTACTCGGTGGCGGCCGAGGCGTCGTCGGGCAGCGCGTTCAGCGCCGTACCGGCCTGCGGCGGCTGGCCCGAGTGCACGGCCTGCGGCGGCCCGTCGGGGATGCGGTCGCTGCGCCGCAGCCGGAGCACGAAGGGCCCGGTGGGCCGCTCGTCGCCGACCGGCAGCGGGTCGCGGAGGTAGACCAGGATGGCGTCCGCGTACGCCGGGACGCTGGCCCTGCACAGGCCGAGCACCGTCTCGTCCAGGTCCATGCCGCGGGCGATCCTGCGGGTGGCGGCGCCCACGAAGCGCAGCCGGTCACCGCCGCGCCGCTCGCGCTCGGCACCCTCGGCCTCGACGCCGGGGACCGTGCCCCCGCCGTTGCCCCCGTTCCCGCCGGAGCCGGTGCCGGTGCCGTTGCCGCCGCCCGTGCCGCCGTTCGCCGGCTCGGGGCGTACGGGCTCCGGCTGGGCCGACGCGGGCGCGGGCTGCTGCGGGATCTCCCGCTCGTCCGGGCTCACGGCGGAACCCGGCGATCCCGGCGCCTCCGGAGGCGGCTGGTCCTCGGGCACCGCCGAGTGCTCGGCGCCGCCGCCGTGCTCGTCGGCCGTGGCCCGCGGCTCGCGGGGCAGGGGTGTGCCACCGCGCGGCCCTCTCCGTTCGGCCGGTGCGGGGGTGGGGGGTTGGTCCGCGGCGGAGACGCGGCGCGCCCTGGGGGCGCCGCTCGCCGCCGGCGATTCATGCTCCGTCACGCGTTCGGTTTCCATCCATCCGGGGCCGCGCGTCGGTGCGCGCCCAGCGCGGGGTGCCCAGGAGTCCTACGGGCGTCGTCGGCAGTGCAGAAAGAGCTGGATCTCGGGTGGTACATCGGTGCTCGCCGGAGCGTAGGCATAGGCGTCCTCCCCGACGACCTCGAAACCCGCCTCGCGCACGACACGGCGCAAGTCGTCCCGCAGATAGCCGGATACCCGGATCGTGTGGCCCAAGAACGGGATCGGGAAGTCATCGACATCCGCCTCCACCATCCCCAGCGCGAGCGGGGCGCCGCTCCGCAGCCGGCCGTGCAGCATGCGCAGCGCGGCAGGGATCTCCCCGCGCGGCAGCATCAGCAGCGAGAAGAACGCGGCGGCGCCGTCGAACGGGCCGAGCCCGCTCGCCTCCACCTCGGCGATGTCCAGCTTGTGGAACTCGCCCGACGGCACGTTGTCGCGGCACAGCTTCAGCATCCCGGGGGACAGGTCGACGCCGGTCACCAGGTGCCCCGCGTCGGCCAGCTGGCGGGCCGTGGGCACCCCCGTGCCGCAGCCGAGGTCCAGGACGCGGGAGCCGGGCGGCATCTGGTCCGCCAGCCACGCGCCGGAGGCCCGCTGGCCGTCCTTGTGCGGGAAGGCGTCGTCGTAGCGCTCGCCGATGGCGTCGAAGGACTCGGCCTGCCCGTCGCGGTCGATGCCGGACCGGTCGAACCCCTCGTCAGCGCCACGGCCGTCTGTGCTGCTCACGCCAGGGCTCCTCTCCGGCCGCGCGGCAAGTCCCCTTAACAGACGGGGGAGTTGGACGACGGTGCTCTCGACAGTGCTGGCTGGGTCCTGCTGATGCTGGCTGACTGTGCTGGCTGTGCGGGTCTGCCGCGCTGACTGACTGCGTGGTTACGGATGTTGATCCTACGTTTACCGTACGGGGGCACAGCAAGAGGTTCCGGCGGTACGGCGTGCGAGTGTGTTGAAAGTGCGGCTCCGCTGTGCTTCTCCCGTGCGTTTTCGGCCCCTGTGTGGCCGAGTCGCGCCGGTCGCCGAGTGCGCCGTTGTGCGCCTGTGCCGAGGGCGCGCCGGTGTTCGGAATCCGGCGTTCCGGCAGCAGTCGGTACGAGGTCCCCGCGCGGCCCCCGGAGCGGTCAGGCGCGCTCCACCGGCACCGGCGCCCGGTCCCAGTCCTCGGGGAGGCGCGGCACGGGCCAGTGCGGGTCGGGCCGCCAGTCCTCCCAGCCGTCGGCGAACGGCGAGGCCCAGGCGCGCACTTCGCGCAGCGCCCGCTCGCCCGCGGCGCGCACCGCGGCGGCCTGCCCGGCGCCCATCAGGCCCACGCGCTGCGCCTCGGCGAACTCGTCCTCGTCCCGCCACAGCCAACTGCCGTCCGGGTAGACCGAGATGTCGAGGAAGTGGTCCTCGGAGTCGACGCCGCCGGCCCAGCGGCGGCGCGGCTCCTCCAGGTTCACGTAGAAGTTCTTGAACTCCCAGTCCCGCTCCCAGAACAGCCACACCGACCACGGGTCGCCCGGCCGCGCCAGCTTCAGCACGCCGGTGCCGAACCAGCGCGAGAGCGCGGTCGTACGGGGCTTGGTGTAGCGGGTCTCCAGCGGCTCCTGGTGCACCGGCGTGCCGTCGGCCAGCTCGGGCTTGACGCACACGGTGCCGGGCGCCATCCACACGGCGAGCAGCTCGGAGGTGTCGGTGACGACGGTGACGGGGCGGCAGATGTGCGGGTGGGCCGCGCCGTTGGCGCGGTAGCGCCAGAGGATCTGCGTGCCGGTGGGCCAGTGCCCCTGCGCTTGCGCCGCTCCCGCGGCCGGTGCCGTCTCCGCCGTCATGCGCAGATACTAGGCGCGGCCGCGGGCGTGCGCCGTGACCGTACACACATGGCGCAGCGCCTTCCGCTACGCGGCGGAGGGCCGGTGCGGAAGGCGCTGCTCAGCGTGACGGACGGCGGCTCGGGGCGCACCGCGCACGCCCCCGCGGATCACCTCTCGCGGATCACGGCACGAGGCTCACGCCGCGCCGCTCACGGGTGGGTCATGCGCAGCACGTCCAGCGCCTCGTCGAGCTGTGCCTCGGTGAGGTCGCCGCGCTCCACGTGGCCCGCGGCGATCACCGCCTCGCGGATGGTGAGGCGCTCGGCCAGGGCGCGCTTGGCGACGGCCGCCGCCGCCTCGTACCCGATGTACTTGTTGAGCGGGGTGACCACCGAGGGCGAGGACTCGGCGAACGTACGCGCGCGCTCGGCGTTCGCGGTGATGCCGTCCACCGTGCGGTCGGCCAGCAGGCGGGCCGCGTTGGAGAGCAGCCGCACCGACTCCAGCAGGTTCTTGGCCATGACGGGGAGCATCACGTTGAGCTCGAAGTTGCCCGCCGCCCCGGCCGCGGCGACCGTCGCGTCATTGCCCGTGACCTGCGCGGACACCATCAGCACCGCCTCCGGGATCACCGGGTTGACCTTCCCCGGCATGATCGAGGACCCCGGCTGGAGGTCCGGCAGGCTGATCTCCGCGAGCCCGGTCATCGGGCCGGAGGCCATCCAGCGCAGGTCGTTGCAGATCTTGGTGAGCCCGGCCGCGATGGTGCGGAGCTGCCCCGAGGTCTCCACCAGGCCGTCCCTGGCGCCCTGCGCCTCGAAGTGGTCGCGCGCCTCGGTCAGCGGCAGCCCGGTGCGCCGCGCCACCTCGGCGATCACCTTCGGCGAGAAGCCGGGCGGCGTGTTGATGCCGGTGCCCACCGCGGTGCCGCCGAGCGGGAGTTCGGCCAGCCGGGGCAGCGCCGAGCGCAGCCGCTCGACCCCGTACCGCACCTGCGCCGCGTAGCCGCCGAACTCCTGGCCCAGGGTCACCGGCGTGGCGTCCATCAGGTGCGTCCGGCCCGACTTCACGACCTCGGCGAACTCCTCGGACTTGCGCGCGAGGGCCTGCTCCAGGTGCTCCAGCGCCGGGATCAGGTCGGCGTTCACGGCGGCCGTCGCCGCGATGTGGATGGAGGAGGGGAAGACGTCGTTGGACGACTGGCTGGCGTTGACGTGGTCGTTGGGGTGTACGGGGCTGCCGAGCCGCTCCGTGGCGAGGGTGGCGACGACCTCGTTCATGTTCATGTTGGAGGACGTGCCGGAGCCCGTCTGGAAGACGTCCACGGGGAACTCCGCGTCCCAGCGCCCGTCCGCCACCTCCTCGGCGGCCTCCTGGACGGCGTGCGCCAAGTCCGCCTCCAGCACGCCCAGTTCGGCGTTGACCACGGCGGCCGCCGCCTTGATGCGGGCCAGCGCCTCGATGTGGGCGCGCTCCAGGCGCTGCCCGCTGACGGGGAAGTTCTCGACCGCGCGCTGTGTCTGCGCGCGCCACTTGGCGTCGGCCGGTACCCGCACCTCGCCCATCGAGTCGTGCTCGACGCGGTACCCGGGGTCCCCCGAGGGGTTGCCGCCGTGGGCGTCCCGTGCGCTGTCGGTCATGGTCGTCGCGCCTCCTGTCGCTCGTGCTGCTCGTGATCCGCGTCGTCCCCGCCGTCCTCACACGTCAGCGTCCTGCACGCGGCGCGCATTCCGCACCGGACGCGCGGGTCCCGGCGGACGGGCGGGTCCGATCGGGCGCACGGGTCTACGGGTGCCTCGATTCGGCCTCCGGACCGCCCACCCCGCCGAAGGCCAGCTCGTGCGCGGTGAGCGCCACGTGCAGCGACAGCAGCGAGCGGGGGTCGTCCAGCGCCACGCCGAGCAGGCGCTCCAGCCGCGCCAGCCGGTCGTAGTACGCCGTACGGGAGAGGTGCGCGGCCGCCGCGCCCGCCGACTTGTTGCCGCCGCTCGCGCAGTGCACCCGCAGCAGCTCCAGCAGCCGCGGCCCGTCCGGGTGCTCCAGCAGCGGCGCGAGCTCGCGCTGGACGAAGGCGGACAGCCGCGGGTCGTCGCGGAGCAGGAGCAGCAGCCCGGTGAGCCGGGTGTCGGCGAGCCGCGCGCAGCCCTTGAGCGGCGGCCCGCCGGCCGCTGCGGAGGCGGCGGCGGGCGAGGACGCGGTGGCCTCCGCGACCTGCACGGCCTCGGCGAGCGTGCGGCGCGCCGCGGCGGGCGAACTCGCGGCGCTCCCGCAGGCCACCACCACGGGCGGCCCGTCACCCTGCCCGCCGCCCAGCCCGGCCGCCGCCGCATGCCGTACGCCGTCGGCGAGCGCATCGCACACCGGGCCAGGCTCGGTACCGGGGTCCAGCGTCACCAGCGCCTGCACCGTCGTGTCGTCCAGCGCCGCCACCAGCGCGGGGTGCCCCGCACGGCGGGTGGCCTCCGTCGTGGCCTCGGCCAGGTCCCGCAGCAACTGCTGGGTGGCCAGCGCGGGCGCCCCCGACACCCCGGTGCAGGGCCGCACCGCGAGGCCGACCAGCGCGCCGCGTTCCAGGTCGACGCCCAACGCGGCGGCGCGCGCCGTCAGTTCGGGATGCCGCGCCCTGTCCTCGGGGTCCGGGGCCACGGATCCCGCCCCACCGGTCGCGGCGTCGCCGCCCGGCCTGCCGAACTCGCCCCGCGCGCCCAGCTCGGTGAGCAGCGTCCTGTGCGCCTGCCGCTCCAGGGTGTCCCGGTCGCGCGACACCAGCCGCCCCACGGCCAGCGCGGAGGCGGCCCGCTCGGCCGTCACCACGTGCCTGTGCGCGGGCGGCGCCGAGGAGAGCAGCACGAGCCGGCCCCAGTCGTCGCCGCGCGCCCCGACGACGGTGACCAGCGCGCCGTGCTCGGCGTCCCAGCCCGTACGGCTGCCGTCCGGTATGCGAACGGCGCGGGAGCGGTTGCGCCAGTCCTCCAGCAGCCGCCCCGGCGAGCCGCCCGCCGCGTCGTACGCCAGCACGTCGTGTCCCAGGGTCTCCAGCACCACGGGCAGGCCCGCGGTGCGCACCACCTCGCGCAGCACCTCGGCGTGCCCGGCGCCCGCGACGGTCAGCTCGGTGAACACCTCGTGTATCTGCTCGGCCGCGCGCAGCTCCGCGAGCTGCGCGTCCCGTATGAGCCCGCTGACCGCCTCGGTCGCCTCCGCGAAGCGGATCTCCTCGCCGAGCACCACGAGCGGCAGGCCGTGCGCCTCGGCCGCGCGCACGAGCGCCGGAGGAGGGCCCTCGGGCCAGCGGCGTACCAGCTCCAGGACGATCCCGGCGGCGCCGACCTCGGCCAGCGCGCGCACGTAGGCGTCCAGCTCGCGCGGGCCCTCGGGGAGCGCGATGCCGGTGGTCAGGACCAGTTCGCCGCCGGAGAGCAGCCCGGCGATGTCGGCGATCTCCGAGACGTGCACCCAGCGCACGGCCCGGTCCAGCGAGCCGTGCCCGGTGAGCACCCGCGGCTTGCCCGCGCGCAGTCCTGGCAGCGCGAGGATGTCGCCGAGGGTGGGGAGCGCGAGGACGTCGGGGGACATGGTTCTCCGTACGGGGTCGGGGCGCGGCTCGCGAGGGGGAGTGGTGCGCGAGGCGGCGGCGCGCGGTGGGGCGTGCGCGGGCCCGACACTCTGTCCGGAATTCACCCGCGGCGGCAACACTCTGCCGGTGTGAGCAGGGCCACCGGCCTGCCAGAGTCGGCAGCATGACCGACGACTCGCTCCTCGCCCGGCAGCGCTCCGTGCTGCCGTCCTGGCTGGCCACGTACTACGAGCGGCCGATCGAGCTCACCAGCGGCTCGGGGCGCCGGGTCACCGACGCCGACGGCACCTCCTACCTGGACTTCTTCGCCGGGATCCTCACCAACGCCATCGGCTACGACATCGCGGAGATCTCCGACGCGGTGCGCCGCCAGGTGGACACCGGCATCCTGCACACCTCCACGCTCTACCTGATCCGCAAGCAGGTGGAGCTGGCCGAGCGGATCGCGCGGCTGTCCGGCATCCCGGACGCGAAGGTGTTCTTCACCAACTCCGGCACCGAGGCCAACGAGACCGCGCTGCTCCTCGCCACCCAGCAGCGCCGCAGCCACCAGATCCTCGCGCTGCGGAACTCCTACCACGGCCGCGCCTTCGCCACGATGGGCATCACAGGCAACCGCGGCTGGTCGGCCTCGGCCCTCAGCCCGGTCAACGTCAGCTACGTGCACGGCGGTTACCGCTACCGCAGCCCCTTCAAGGGCCTCAGCGACGCCGCGTACATCGACGCCTGCGTCGCCGACCTGCGGGAGATCATCGAGACCACGACCGCGGGGGACGTCGCCGCGATGATCGTGGAGCCGGTGCAGGGCGTCGGCGGCTTCGCGCTGCCGCCGGACGGCCTGTTCGGCGCCTTCAAGGAGGTGCTGGACGAGTACGGGATCCTGCTGATCTCGGATGAGGTGCAGACCGGCTGGGGCCGCACCGGCGAGCACTTCTGGGGCATCGGCGCGCACGGCGTCACCCCCGACGCCATGACCTTCGCGAAGGGCCTCGGCAACGGGCTCGCGATCGGCGGCGTGGTGGCCCGCGGGGACCTGATGGACTGCGTCGGCGCCAACTCCATCTCCACCTTCGGCGGCAACCCGGTCTCCACGGCCGGCGCCACCGCTGCCCTGGACTACCTCCTCGACCACGACCTCCAGGCCAACGCGCAGGCCCGCGGCGCCCGCCTGCTCGCCGGGCTGCGCGCGGCGGGGGAGCGGCACGCCGTCGTCGGCGACGTGCGCGGTAAGGGGCTGATGGCAGCCGTCGAACTGGTCGTCCCCGGCACCACCGAGCCCAGCCCCGCCGCGGCCACCGCCGCGCTGGAGGGCGCCAAGAAGCGCGGCCTCCTGATCGGCAAGGGCGGCCTGTACGGGAACGTGCTGCGCCTCGCCCCGCCCATGACCCTCACCGCAGACGAGACCGAAGAGGCGCTCGGCATCCTGGCCGACGTACTCGCCGACGTGGACAAGGAGTTCAGCGCATGACCGCCCCCGGCACCCCGGCCCGCATCACCCATCACATCGGCGGCAAGCCGTACGACGGCCCCGTACCCGCCCGTACGGGCGAGGTCTACAACCCCGCGACCGGCGCGGTGACCGGCCGCGTCGACCTGGGCGGCGCGTCCGAGGTGGACGCCGCGGTCGCCGCCGCCCGTTCGGCGCTGAGCGACTGGCGGCGCGCCTCGCTCTCCAAGCGCACCAACGTCCTCTTCGCCTTCCGCGAGCTGCTCAACTCCCGCAAGGACGAGCTGACCGAGATCGTCTCGCGCGAGCACGGCAAGGTGCTCTCGGACGCGGCCGGGGAGGTCCAGCGCGGCCTGGAGAACGTCGAGTTCGCCTGCGGCGTCCCGCAGTTGCTCAAGGGCGGCTTCTCCGCCAACGCCTCGACCTCGGTCGACGTGCACTCCATCCAGCAGCCGGTGGGCGTGGTCGGCGTCATCTCCCCGTTCAACTTCCCGGCGATGGTGCCGCTGTGGTTCGTGCCGAACGCGATCGCGTGCGGCAACACGGTCGTGCTCAAGCCCAGCGAGAAGGACCCGTCGGCGGCGAACTTCCTCGCCGAGCTGTGGGCCGAGGCCGGCCTCCCCGACGGCGTCTTCAACGTCGTCCACGGCGACAAGGAGTCCGTCGACGCGCTCCTGGAGCACCGCGACGTGAAGGCGGTGTCCTTCGTCGGCTCGACCCCGATCGCCCGGTACGTGTACGAGACCGGCACCCGCAACGGCAAGCGCGTGCAGGCCCTGGGCGGCGCCAAGAACCACATGGTCGTCCTCCCCGACGCCGACCTCGACCAGGCCGCCGACGCCGCGGTCTCCGCGGGCTTCGGCTCGGCGGGCGAGCGCTGCATGGCGGTCTCCGCGCTGGTCGCCGTCGAGCCCGTGGCGGACGAGCTGGTCGCCAAGATCCGCGAGCGGATGGCCTCGCTCAAGGTGGGTGACGGCTCGCGCCCGGACAGCGAGATGGGTCCGCTGGTGACGGCCGCGCACCGGGGCAAGGTCGCCTCGTACGTGGACGCGGGCGTGGCCTCCGGCGCCGAACTCGCCGTGGACGGCCGCGAGCTGACCGTCGGCGACGGCGGCGAGAACGGCTTCTGGCTGGGCCCGACCCTCTTCGACCGGGTCACCACCGACATGTCGATCTACACCGACGAGATCTTCGGCCCGGTCCTCTCGGTCCTCCGGGTCCCCGACGCGCAGTCCGCGATCGACCTGGTCAACGCCAACCCGTACGGCAACGGCACCGCCGTCTTCACCCGCGACGGCGGCGCGGCCCGCACCTACACCGAGGAGGTCGAGGTCGGCATGGTGGGCGTCAACGTGCCCATCCCGGTCCCGGTCTCGTACTACTCCTTCGGCGGCTGGAAGGACTCCCTCTTCGGCGACACCCACGCCTACGGCCCCGAGGGCATCCACTTCTTCACCAGGACGAAGGCGGTCACGACCCGCTGGCCCCGCTCGGCATCCCCGAGCAGCGTGAACCTGTCCTTCCCGAGCAACAGCTGAGCGCCGATCGACCTTGCTGCCGGTCTGCCCCGCAGCGTCAGGACCGCATGTCCTTGTCGCTGTACCGGGGCAGATCGGCGGTCTCGATCTTCCAGTCCCCGATCTGGACGGGGACGCCGTACGACCGGTGCAGCCGGTTCTCGTACGCGGGCCGCCCGTCCTCGGTGCCGATGACGTCGTACAGGGTCCATGTGCCGTCCCGGGGGTCGACGATCAGATAGACCGGGATGCCCATGGCGGGGTAGACCCGGACCTTCTTCTTGTAGTCGTTCTCCGGGTTGGTGGGGGAGACGATCTCGATGGCCAGCTCGATTTCGCGGGGGTCGAGCGGGTCGTCGGTTTCCATCGCAGCGGGTGGGACGATCAGCAGATCCGGCACGCGCAGCTCCGCCAGGGCGCTGTCCTCGATATCCGTGGCCTCGAATGTCCACAGCCCCTCGGGGAGCTGAGCGTCGAGTTCCCGAGCGATGGCCTTCGCCGTGAGCTGGTGCCGCGGACGCGGGCTCATCATCATCACCAGGTGAGCCCCACTGATCTCCGGCCACGTCATGTGCGGCGGCAGCTCCATGTGCTCACGAAACTCGCGGAGCTGGTGATAGATCGAGTTCTCTGTCATCAGCCGGTCCCCTCGCGTGCGCAGCCCCCGCTGGACTGCCTGGATACCAGCATGCCGTACGCCTCCGACAGCGCGGAGGCGTACGGCGACCGGCAGGAGCGTCAGCTGCCCTGCCGCACCGGAATCGACGTCACGAACGTCTGCTCCGGTGCCGGGTCAGCGAAGAAGTCGTTGCCCTTGTCGTCCATCACGATGAACGCGGGGAAGTCCTCGACCTCGATCTTCCAGACCGCCTCCATGCCGAGCTCCGGGTACTCCAGGACCTCGACCTTCTTGATGCAGTCCTGGGCCAGGCGCGCGGCCGGACCGCCGATGGAGCCGAGGTAGAAGCCGCCGTGCGCGGCGCACGCGTCCACGACCTGCTTGCTGCGGTTGCCCTTCGCGAGCATCACCATGGAGCCGCCCGCTGCCTGGAACTGCTCCACGTACGCGTCCATCCGGCCGGCCGTCGTCGGACCGAAGGAGCCCGAGGCGTAGCCCTCGGGGGTCTTCGCGGGGCCCGCGTAGTAGACCGGGTGGTCCTTGAGGTACTGCGGCATCTCCTCGCCCGCGTCGAGGCGTTCCTTGATCTTCGCGTGCGCGATGTCGCGGGCGACCACCAGCGTTCCCGTGAGCGAGAGCCGGGTCTTGACCGGGTGCTGCGAGAGCTCGGCGAGGATCTCCGGCATGGGGCGGGTGAGGTCGATCTTCACGGCGTCCAGGTCCGCGCCCGCGCCCTCGGTGAGCTGCGAGTCCGTGGTCTCCGGCATGAACCGCGCCGGGTCCTTCTCCAGCTGCTCCAGGAACACGCCCTCGGCCGTGATCTTCGCCTTGGCCTGCCGGTCGGCCGAGCAGGACACCGCGATCGCCACCGGGCAGGACGCGCCGTGCCGCGGCAGCCGCACCACGCGTACGTCGTGGCAGAAGTACTTGCCGCCGAACTGCGCCCCGATCCCGATCTTCTGGGTCAGCTCGAAGACCTGCTGCTCCAGCTCGGTGTCCCGGAAGCCGTGCCCGGACGGGGACCCCTCCTCGGGCAGCTCGTCGAGGTAGTGAGCCGACGCGTACTTCGCCGTCTTGAGCGCGTACTCGGCACTCGTACCGCCGACGACGATCGCCAGGTGGTACGGCGGGCAGGCGGCCGTACCCAGCGAACGGATCTTCTCCTCCAGGAACTTCATCATCGAGCCCTCGTTGAGGACCGCCTTCGTCTCCTGGAAGAGGAAGGACTTGTTCGCGCTGCCGCCGCCCTTCGCCATGAAGAGGAACTTGTACGCGTCGCCGTCCGTCGCGTACAGCTCCACCTGCGCCGGAAGGTTGGTGCCGGTGTTCTTCTCGTCCCACATGGTCAGCGGGGCCATCTGCGAGTAGCGGAGATTGAGCTGCGTGTACGCGTCGTAGATGCCGCGCGACAGGGACTCCTCGTCACCGCCGGCGGTCAGCACGTTCTGCCCGCGCTTGCCCATGACGATCGCGGTACCGGTGTCCTGGCACATGGGCAGCACGCCGGCCGCCGCGATGTTGGCGTTCTTGAGCAGGTCGAGCGCCACGAAGCGGTCGTTCGCGCTCGCCTCGGGGTCGTCCAGGATGCGCCGGAGCTGCTGCAGGTGCTCGGGCCGCAGGTAGTGCGAGATGTCGTGCATGGCCTCGGCAGCCAGCTTCCGCAGCGCCTCGGGCTCGACCTTGAGGAAGGTGCGGCCGTCCGCCTCGAAGGTGCTCACGCCCTCGCTCGTGACGAGGCGGTACGGGGTGGGGTCCTCGCCCACCGGGAGCAGTTCGGTGTAGTCGAACTCCGGGTGGGACGGGCGGCTGCCGGCAGACATGTACGGGTCTCTTCCTCTCGCGTACGGCTCGCGCACTGGCGCATGCCTCACTGTATGACGCGCCGCTCCCGCCGCTTCTGTGAGGTAAGGCTCAGTCGTCCCGTACCGGCCCTTCGCGACCCCTGGTCGCGATCTATCGCGTCTGGGTACGCTGACCGTCGTGACGGAATCACAGGGGGAACACCAGGGAGCGGAGCGCCCGGCCGCTCCGCCGGAGAAGCCTGAGCAACCGGGGCAGCCGCAGCAGCCGGCGAACCTGGAGAAGCGGCGGCCCGAGGCGGCCGCGCCCCGCGCCGAGGTCGCCGAGCGCGCCGCCGACGCTCCCGAGGTCCGCGCCTCCGACGCCGACCGCGACCGCGTCGCGGACATCCTCCGCGAGGCACTGGCCGAGGGCAGGCTCGACGCCGAGGAGCACTCCCAGCGCCTCGACGCGGTGTACGCGGCCAAGACCGTCGGCGAACTCCGCCCGCTGGTCCGCGACTTGCCCGCGCAGCCCGGCCACGAGGCCGACGTGCGCCCGGCCCCGCAGGCGGCGCCCCCGGCCGCGGTGGGCGGGAGCCGCCAGGACAACCTGATCGGGATCTTCGCCGGTTCGGTGCGCAAGGGGCGGTACCGCGTGCCGCCGAGGATCAACGCGGTCGCGGTGTTCGGCGGCGTCGAGATCGACCTCACCGAGGCGGTGTTCGAGCACCAGCAGGTGGTGATCACCGCGGTCGCCGTGTTCGGCGGGGTGGAGATCAAGGTCCCGGAGAACGTCACGCTCCAGCACAAGGGCGCCGGCGTGTTCGGCGGCTTCGACGTGCGGGTCCAGGAGGCGGACGAGCCCGGGGCACCGGTCGTGCTGGTCCAGGGCGCCGCGGTGTTCGGCGGCGTGGAGGCCAAGCCGAAGCGCGGCAAGCGACTGCGCGACCTGCACCGCACGCTCCACCGCAGGGACCGCAAGGAGCTCTGAAGGGGCGGCGGGGAGTTCTGAACGGCCCCGCGGGGAGTTCTGAAGGGGCCGCAGGGAGGGCTGAGCGCCCGGTAAGCGGAGCGCGGGATCCCGGAATGCGGAGTGCGGGAGACCGGGAAGTAACGGCCGCGCGCGCCACGGTATGCATACCGGCGCGCACAGCGGGTAGGGCTCGGTCATCGTCTCCCGTAAGGCGGCACGCTGCGAACTGCCGTACACAGCGAGACGGTTGAACAGGTGAATCACCGTCGTCTCGTAGGAGTGGACCGTGCTGCAACCGCCGCATCAGACCCTGCCGGCCGCCGCTGCCGTCCCCGCGCAGCGCAGGCCACCACGCGGCGAACAGCCCGGTCCCTGGCACTCCGAGGCGGTGTGCCGCCGGGACGAGGCGGGGCTCTTCTTCGCGCCCTCCAAGGAGCCGACGGCCGACCGGCTCTCCCGCGAGCAGGCCGCGAAGCGGGTGTGCGCCCGCTGCCCCGTGATGGCCGAGTGCCGCGAGCACGCACTGGTGATGCCCGAGCCCTACGGGGTGTGGGGCGGGCTCACCGCCGCCGAGCGCAGAGTGGTCTCCGCGCGGCGCAGGCGCAGGGAGGCGGCAGCGGCCACCGAGCTCGCGCCCCGTACGGAATCCCGCATCGCCTGAGCCGTACGGACTGAGACGCGCCGTCCGAGTCGTACGGCCTGAAGACGCACCGCCGAGGCGTCCCGGTGCGGGACGCCTCCGGTGCCGGGGACCCGGCCCGCCCGTGCCTGCCGGGTCCTCGGCATCGGCCGCAGGTCAGACGGCCTTCAGACCGGTCGACCTTCAGACCGGTCGGCCTTCAGACCGGTCGGCCTTCAGGCCGGCCGGCCTTCGGGTCAGTTGGCCTTGTCGAAGTCGATCGCGCTGTAGGCCCGCAGCTTGGACAGCTTGTGGGTCGACTCGATCTTGCGGATGGTGCCCGACCTGGAGCGCATCACCAGGGACTCGGTGTAGGCGCGCTCACCGCGGTAGTGCACGCCGCGCAGCAGGTCGCCGTCGGTGATGCCGGTCGCGACGAAGAAGACGTTCTCGCCGCCCACCAGGTCGTCGGTCTGCAGCACCCGGTCCAGGTCGTGCCCGGCGTCCAGGGCCTGCTGCCGCTCCTCCTCGTCCTTCGGCCACAGCTTCCCCTGGATCGTGCCGCCGAGGCACTTTATGGCGCAGGCGGTGATGATGCCCTCGGGGGTGCCGCCGATGCCGAGCAGCATGTCCACGCCGGTGCCCTCGCGCACCGCCATGATCGCGCCCGCGACGTCGCCGTCCGCGATGAACTTGATGCGGGCGCCCGCCTCGCGCAGCTCCTTCACGATGCCCTCGTGCCGCGGCCGGTCCAGCACCACCACGGTCACGTCCTCGGGCGCGCACCCCTTGGCCTTGGCGATGCGCCGCACGTTCACGGCCGGCGGCGCGGTGATGTCCACGAACTCCGCGGCCTCGGGACCGGTGACCAGCTTCTCCATGTAGAAGACGGCGCTCGGGTCGAACATCGCCCCGCGCTCGGCGACCGCCAGCACCGAGACCGCGTTGGACATGCCCTTCGCGGTCAGCGTGGTGCCGTCGATCGGGTCCACGGCCACGTCGCACTCCGCGCCGCCGCCGTCGCCGACCCGCTCGCCGTTGTAGAGCATCGGCGCCTCGTCCTTCTCGCCTTCGCCGATGACGACCACGCCGTTCATGTCGACGGTCGAGACGAGCGTGCGCATCGCCTTCACGGCGGCGCCGTCCGCGCCGTTCTTGTCGCCGCGCCCCACCCAGCGCCCGGAGGCCAGCGCCCCGGCCTCGGTGACGCGGACCAATTCGAGGGCCAGGTTGCGGTCCGGTGCCTGGGGGGCGACCTCGATCGGGGAGTGGTGTTGTTCGGGCATCGGGGAACCTTTCTGCTGGCTCGGCTGTGTGCTCGGTGGCGGCCGGGCTACTCAGGGTGCTTCGAACTCTACCCAGCCTTCGCAATACTGAGCAGACCGCCCCACGGATGAGCGCCGCCGTCCGGCCCCCTCGCGCCAACTGCGCACCGCCGTACGGGGGTTGTGCCCGGCGCGCACCCGCGGGCGGTGTGGCCCAGGTCATGAGGGACGATGGTCGGGTGGCAGCAGACAAGCAGCGCGGCAGGCAGACGGTGCGGGACATGGTGCTCTCGCTGGTGGTGATTCTCCTGGCCGCCTGGGTGATCTACCTCTTCGTGCCGCACGAGGAGAGCAAGAAGCCCGTGGTGAAGCAGGTCTCCTACCGCGTGGAGCTGGACTCGGCCCGCCGCGCGGCCCCGTATCCGGTCGCGGCCCCCGAGGGGCTGGGCAAGGACTGGCGCGCCACCTCGGTGAAGTACGAGCCCGACGGCGAGCACCAGGCCGCCTGGCACTTGGGCTTCATGGCGCCGGACGACCAGTACGCGGCGGTGGAGCAGAGCAGTGTGAAGCGCCCGGACAAGTTCGTCGAGGACGTCACGCAGAACGCCGCGAAGACCTCGCGCACGAAGGTCATCGGGGACAAGGAGTGGACCCTCTGGAAGGGTTCCAAGTACAACGCGCTGGTCCGCGAGGAGCCCAAGGGCGAGGGGACCGGGAGCGGCAAGAGCAGCGGCAAGGGCGGCGGCAAGGACGGCAAGCACAAGGGGCCGTACACCACCGTGGTCACCGGCACCGCCTCGTACGACCGGCTCGCGCAGCTCGCCGGGGCGCTCACCGGGGACGGCGGGCGGAGCGAGGCGGAGCGCGGCACGCAGCAGGCGCCCGCGGGCGGGCCCGCCTCCACCGGCTAGGGCGGCCGACCAGCACGTACGACCGCTCGGCACGTACCACGTACGACCGCTCGGCACGTACGACGAGAGCCGCGCACCCCGGGGTGCGCGGCTCTTTCGCGTACTCGGTCGTGACGGGTTCCGTCTCAGACCGTGGTGACGGCGTCGTCGAAGGACAGCCGGGGGGCGCGGGGGCGGAAGGCGTCCTCGCCGGGCTTGCCTATGTTGACCACCATGAAGGCGCGCTGCTTGCCGTCCTCGAAGAACTCGGCGTTGATGCCGTCGAAGTCGAAGCCGGTCATCGGGCCCGCGGCGAGCCCGGCGGCGCGGACGCCGACGATGAAGTAGCCGGCCTGGAG
This sequence comes from Streptomyces odontomachicola, assembly GCF_039605595.1. NCBI lineage: Bacteria > Bacillati > Actinomycetota > Actinomycetes > Kitasatosporales > Streptomycetaceae > Streptomyces > Streptomyces odontomachicola. The sequence continues at coordinate 121,469 of NZ_JBCFOK010000013.1, read as the reverse complement.
CGTGGCGTTCTGGGCGCCGGCGGCCTCACGCGCGGGGAGCTCCGCGAAGAAGGTGTCCTTGATGCCGGGGGCGGCCGGGAACAGCTCGGGCAGCCGCTCGTGGAAGTCCACGTCGAAGGAGAGCACCGCGGTCAGCGGGGCGCTGAGGGTCTTGTCGGCGTTGGAGCCCGCGGCGTGCTTGACCAGCCGCTTCCTGGCGTCCTCCGAGCGGACCAGGGTCACCCGCAGCGGCGACTGGTTGAAGGCGGTGGGGCCGAACTTCACCAGGTCGTAGACGGCCTGCATCTGCTCGTCCGTCACCGGCTCGTCGGTGAAGGTGTTGGCGGTCTGGGCCTGGCGGAACAGCAGATCCTGGGCGGCGGAGTCGAGAGCGAGAGCCATACGGGGAAGCCTTGCCTTGTTCGCGGGTTCACAGGGACACGGCCATCGTAAACCCGCCTTACTTAAGCGTTCAACCAAAGATGATCTGTCGACGATGTCTCATTCATCACGTTCGGCCGCGGCGCGTGGCCCCCGAATTCGCGGAGGTCCCGGCGTCCTCGGCGCCGGCGTCCTCCTCGTCGTCATCGACGTAGTCCTCGTCGTCCTCGGAGTCGTCGACCTCGTCCGCGTCCGGGTCGGGGTCCTCGAAGTCGTCCTCCTCCGGCGCCTCTTCCTCGTCGTCCTCCTCGGACTCCAGCACCGCGTCGAGCCGCGCCCTGGCGCCCTCCAGCCACTCGCGGCACACCCGGGAGAGCTCCTCGCCGCGCTCCCACAGCTCCAGCGACTCCTCCAGGGTCGAGCCGCCCTGCTCCAGGCGCTGCACGACCTGGACCAGCTCGCCCCTGGCCTGCTCATAGCTGAGCGAGGACGTCACGCCCTCCGCCGCGGCGCCCTTGCCCGCCGTGCCCTTGCCGCCGCGCGCGCTCGCGGCGCTCTCCGTCTTCGCCTCGGACGTCATGCGCACCAGCCTAAGCGGGAGGTGTGACAGTCACGCCGAACTCGCCCTCGGCGACCCTGGCCTGCAGCTTGTCGCCCTCGGCTACCTCCTCGGCGTCCCTGATCACCGTGCCGTCCTCGCGGCGCAGCACCGCATAGCCGCGGCGCAGCGTGGCCGCGGGGGAGAGGGCCACTATGCGGGCGTGGGTGTGCCGCAGCTCGTCCTCGGCGCGGTCGAGCCGGTGGCCCAGGGTGCGGCGGGCGCGCTGGACCAGGAAGTCCACGTCCTCCTCGCGGTCGGTCACCACCGCGTACGGATCGGCGAGGGCCGGGCGGCTGCGCATCTGCTCCAGGCCGCGCTCCTCGCGGTCCAGGAAGCCGCTGATCACGCGCCAGGAGCGATAGCGCAGCTCGCGGATGCGCTCGTGCTCCTCGCCGACGTCCGGGACGGTGTCCTTGGCCGCGTGCGTGGGCGTGCGCGAGCGCTTGTCGGCGACCAGGTCGAGCAGCGGCGCGTCCGCCTCGTGCCCGATCGCGGAGACCACCGGGGTGCGGCAGGCCGCGACCGTGCGCACCAACTGCTCGTCGGAGAACGGCAGCAGGTCCTCCATGCTGCCGCCGCCCCGGGTCACGATGATCACGTCGACGCCCGGGTCGGCGTCCAGCTCCCGCACGGCCTCGATCACCTGGGGTACGGCGTTGACGCCCTGGACCGCGGTGTTGCGCACCTCGAAGCGGACGGCGGGCCAGCGCTCGCGCGCGGTGTGCAGCACGTCCCGCTCGGCGTCCGAGGCGCGGCCGGTGACCAGCCCGATGCGTCCTGGCAGGAAGGGCAGCGGCCGCTTGCGATGGGCGTCGAAGAGGCCCTCGGCCGTCAGCTTCTTCTTCAACTGCTCCAGGCGCGCGAGCAGTTCGCCGATGCCGACAGGGCGGATGTCGGCGGCGCGCAGGGACAGCGAGCCGTTCCGCTCGAACCACACCGGCTTGGCGTGCACCACGACCCGCGAGCCCTCGCCGATGACGTCCTTGACCCGGTCGAAGACCTGCCGGAAGCAGGTCACCGTGACCGACACGTCCCGCGAGGGGTCGCGCAGCGTGAGGAACGCCACGCCCGCGCCCGGCCGCGGCGAGAGCTGGATGATCTGCCCCTCGACCCACACCGCGCCGAGCCGGTCGATCCAGCCGCCGATCAGCCGGGAGACCTCGCTGACCGGGATCGGTGCCTCGGCCGTCGTCTGCAATGCCATACGGAGAGGCTAGTCGCCGCCACTGACACCGCGGTGGCTCCCGCCGGAGTCCCCGCCGGGCCCCGTACCGCTCGTGCGATCGGAGCCGGAGCCGGAGCCGGAGCCGGACCGGGGCTCGGGGCCGGAGCCGAGCCCGGAGTCCGCCGCCCCGTCGTCCCGCCCGCGCAGCCGCAGCGCGAGCAGCGCCAGCAGGCCCGCCGCCAGCCACACGACGCCCACGATGTGCGCCTCGCGGTGCGCGGTCACGATCACCGCGATGGTGATGGCGAGCCCGACGAGCGGCACGGCCCAGTTCCCGAACACCCCGCCGGAACCACCGGATCCGCCCGCGCCCCCGGACCCGCCGTCCACCGCCGTACGCCTCCGCACCCCGTAATAGCCGATCACCGACAGGTGCAGCAGCGCGAAGGCCGTCAGGGCGCCGATGTCCACCACGGACACCAGCCGGTCGAGCCCCGAGTCCGCGCGGGCCGCCCACACCGCCGCGCACATCGTGATCACCGCGGAGAGCAGCACGGTGCGCCGGGGCACGCCGCTGGGCCCGTTCACCTTCGCCAGCGCGCCGGGGAGGCGCCGGTCCCTGGCCATCGCGTACAGCAGCCGGCCGGCAGCGGCCTGCCCTGCCAGCGCGGCGAACGCGGCGCCGATCGCCTTGCTCACCGCGACCACCGTCTGCAGCCAGCCGCCGACCGACGCCTGCACCGCCGTGTAGAACGCGTCACCCTGCGAGCCCGGGTCCGCCGCCAGGTCGGCCGAGGAGAGCTGGGAGAGCAGGGCGGCGAGGTAGGTCTGCGCGATGAACAGCACGCCGGCCAGTACGAGGCAGCCCAGCAGCGCCTTCGCCACCAGCGAGGATCCGCCCTCGCGGCCGCCCACCGCCTCCTCGGCGAAGTTCGCGATCGCGTCGAAGCCGAGGAAGGAGAGCACCGCGACCGACACCGCGCCCATCACCGCCGCGAGCCCGAACCCGCTCCCGTCCCCGGTCAGCGGCGACAGCCAGTCGCGCTCGGCCCCGTGCCGCGCGAGCACCACCAGTGCGGCCGCCACGAAGACCAGCAGCACCACGATCTCCATCACCAGCACCGCGAAGCCCACGACGGCCGCCCTGCGCACCCCGGAGAGGTTCAGCGCGGTGGTCACCACGACCGCGACCGCCGTCCAGATCCACTGGTCCACCGAGGGCACGAGCTGGTTCATCGCGATGCCGGAGAAGAGGTAGCCCACGGCCGGGATGAGCAGGTAGTCGAGCATCGCCATCCACCCCGCGACGAAGCCCGCACCCCTGCCGAGCCCGGCCCCCGCGTACGCGTACACCGAACCGGCCTGCGGTACGGCCCGCACCATCCGGATGTAGGAGTACGCAGTGAAGCCCATGGCCACCGTCGCGATCAGGTACACCAGAGGGACGGCCCCGCCGCTCTGCGCGTCCAGCGCCCCGAACACCCCCACCGGCGCCATCGGGGCGATGAACAGCAGCCCGTAGACGACCAGATCGCGCAGCCCGAGGGAGCGACGCAGTCCGTCGTATCCGGAGCGTTCCGGTTGTTCCGTTTTCGCGGGTGTTCCGGACCAGGCAGCAGACATGACAACAGCTTGACGCATCGGGATCACCGGCCGGAGTACGCCACTCGCGCCCGTACGATGGACGCATGTCTGCAACGCCCGACCCGGCCAAGGGGACCGACGCTTCCGACGGCCGCCGCGTCCTGCTCGCCGCTCCTCGCGGGTACTGCGCGGGTGTCGACCGCGCGGTCATCGCGGTCGAGAAGGCCCTGGAGCAGTACGGCGCTCCGATCTACGTACGCCACGAGATCGTGCACAACAAATACGTGGTGAAGACCCTGGAGAAGAAGGGCGCCATCTTCGTCGAGGAGACCGAGGAGGTCCCCGAGGGCGAGATCGTCATCTTCTCCGCACACGGAGTCGCGCCGGAGGTCCACAACGAGGCCGAGCGCGGCAAGCTCGCCACCATCGACGCCACCTGCCCGCTGGTCACCAAGGTCCACAAGGAGGCCCAGCGGTACGCCAAGGAGGACTACGACATCCTCCTGATCGGTCACGAGGGCCACGAGGAGGTCATCGGCACCTCCGGCGAGGCCCCCGAGCACATCACCCTGGTCGACGGCCCGGATGACGTGCAGAACATCGAGGTCCGGGACCCGGAGAAGGTCGTCTGGCTCTCCCAGACCACGCTGTCCGTCGACGAGACCATGGAGACCGTCGACGCCATCCAGGGCAAGTACCCCAACCTCCTCTCCCCGCCCAGCGACGACATCTGCTACGCCACGCAGAATCGGCAGACCGCCATCAAGGAGGTCGCCAAGAACTCCGACCTGGTGCTGGTCGTCGGCTCCAAGAACTCCTCCAACTCCGTGCGCCTGGTGGAGACCGCGCTCCAGCACGGCGCGAAGGCCGGCCATCTGGTCGACGGCGCCGAGGAGATCGACGAGTCCTGGCTGGAGGGCGTGACCACGGTCGGACTCTCCTCCGGCGCCTCGGTCCCCGACGTGCTGGTCGAGGGCGTGCTGGACTGGCTGGACGAGCGCGGCTTCGGCCACGTCGACATCGTGCAGCCGGTGGAGGAGCACATGCAGTTCTCCCTCCCCAAGGAGCTGCGCCGTGACCTGCGCTCCGAGGCGGCCGGGAAGACGGCGGCCCAGGAGACGGCGGACTCCGGCTCCGGGAGCTGATCCGGCTCCCGCCGCATCCTCCGTACGAACGCGCCGGTGCCCCCTCCCCTTCGCGGGGCGGGGGCACCGTCGTGTGCGGGGGCCTCGGCCGCCGTACGGCGTCGGTCTGCTTCGGTCCGGGGCGGTCCGCTCAGCGGCGGCGCTGTGTCATGTACACGATCCGGCGTACGAGGGCGATCAGGACCGCGAGCAGCGTCGCGGCGTAGAGCCAGGGCGCCTCCAGCGACAGCGTCGAGAAGAAGCCCATCAGCGAGTGGTCGCTGATGCAGAAGATCCCCGCGGCGAAGGCGATCGGCACCGCGACGGGCCCCACGACCAGGTCGGCCTGGCGCACCCAGCCCGCGCAGGCCGCGCCCGCGAGCAGGAAGAAGAAGCCGTACACCCCGGGCGAACCGCTCAGCAGCAGCGTGTCCAGCACGCCCAGCACCACGGCGGCCAGCGTCGTCAGCAGTCCGGCGCCCAGGCCGGTCAGCCGCGGGCGCGGCACCCGTGCCCGCAGCTCGGCGAGCGAGGAGAAGGCCCCGGCCGCGCCCTCGTCACGCCCGTCGGCCATGCGTCGCTCGTCCCGTTCGCCCCGGTGCACGGGGCCGCTCTCCCTGCGCGGCGGGCGCTCCCCGCCCGCGCCGCGCGCCGGGCGCGGCAGCGGTGCCGGGCCCGCCTGCCCCCGTCGCTCCTGCTGTCCCCGACGGCCCGCCGCGCTGCCGCTCACTCGCGCATCCCGCTGCTCCACCGCTCCAAAGTAGGCCGCGCAAGGGGCCCGGCCCCACCATCGCCACACCTTGTGATGAAGTTCAGTTTTCCGGACGGTCGGTTACGCGGCGGTGGCGGGGGGTGTACGGGGTGCTCGCCGGTGGGTCGCGGGGGTCGGCTCCGGGCCCGTACCTGCCCCTCGTTCTGTCCCCGTACCTGCCCTCGTTCCGTCCCGTCGTCGTCCCGTCGCGGGCTGTCCGACGGGCTCGGTGAGCGAGCCCGTAGACTGATGGATCGGCCCGGGAGCCCGTGCGTACGCGCCGCCCGGCACCCGCCACAGCAGTCCAGGAATCACGCCCAGATTCACGCCCACTCGCAACGGGAAGTCGCCACGTGTCGCTCACGATCGGAATCGTCGGCCTGCCGAACGTCGGCAAGTCGACCCTGTTCAACGCCCTGACCAAGAACGACGTGCTGGCGGCCAACTATCCGTTCGCCACCATCGAGCCCAACGTCGGCGTCGTCGGCGTCCCCGACGAGCGGCTCGGCAGGCTGGCCGAGGTCTTCAAGTCGGAGCGGGTCATCCCGGCCACCGTCGACTTCGTGGACATCGCGGGCATCGTGCGGGGCGCCAGCGAGGGCGAGGGCCTGGGCAACAAGTTCCTCGCCAACATCCGCGAGTCGGACGCCATCTGCCAGGTCATCCGCGCCTTCAAGGACGACAACGTCGTCCACGTGGACGGCAAGATCTCGCCCCGCGACGACATCGCGACGATCGACACCGAGCTGATCCTCGCCGACCTCCAGACCATCGAGCGGGTGCTGCCCCGCCTGGAGAAGGAGGCCCGGGTCAAGAAGGACAAGCAGCCGGAGCTGAAGGCGGTCAAGGAGGCGCAGGCCATCCTGGAGGACGGCCGCACCCTCTTCTCCGCGGGCATCGCCCAGGGTACCGAGGCCGCAGCGCCGCTGTACGAGCTGCACCTGCTCACCACCAAGCCCTTCCTCTACGTCTTCAACGTGGACGAGGACGAGCTCACCGACGAGGACTTCAAGGCGGAGCAGCGCGCGCTGGTCGCCCCGGCCGACGCGGTGTTCCTCAACGCCAAGCTGGAGTCCGACCTGGTCGAGCTCGACGAGCAGGAGGCGCTCGAGCTCCTGGAGACCGTCGGCCAGGAGGAGCCGGGCCTCGCCACCCTGGCCCGCGCCGGCTTCCACACGCTCGGCCTCCAGACGTATCTGACCGCCGGGCCCAAGGAGGCCCGCGCCTGGACGATCAAGAAGGGCGCGACGGCCCCCGAGGCGGCCGGCGTCATCCACACCGACTTCCAGAAGGGCTTCATCAAGGCCGAGGTCATCTCCTACGACGACCTCATGGAACAGGGCTCGGTGGCCGACGCCCGCTCCGCGGGCAAGGCCCGCATGGAGGGCAAGGATTACGTGATGCGGGACGGGGATGTCGTGGAGTTCCGCTTCAACGTGTGAGGGATGCTCTGAGGGTTTCTCTCAGGCATTGTCCGAATTCGCGGAATTCGCCGCCCCGCTCTCCGCATAAACGCGCCGCCCGTTCCCGGGAGTTGAATCCCGGGGCGGGCGGCGTTCGTTTATCGCGGGGTGGCCGCTGGGGTCAGCGGTGGGATTCGGTGACCGCGGTGGCGGAGCCGTCCTTGAGCTCGACCTCGGCGGTGACGCCCTTCTTGGCGGCGGCCTCCAGCTGCTCTATGGTGCAGTCCTCGGGGGTGTCCCCGTTGCCGCAGATCTTCCCGGCACCGCTGATCTTGGTGGCGTTGCTGACGTAGAAGGCCTGCTCGGCGCTTTGGCCCGCCTTCACGGTGAACTTCTGCGGCGCCAGGTACTTCACGACGCCCCTCAGGCTGCCCTCGATGGGGGACGGGGCCTCCTCGTCCGCGTCGCCGCCCGCCGTGCCGGGCTTGCGCTCGGTGATCGCGGAGGCGGCGCCGTTGTGCAGCGTGACCTTGCCGGGGACCGCCTTCTTCTTGGTGGCGGCCTCGAGCTGGGACTCGGTGCAGCTCGACTCCTGGCCGGGGTTGCCGCACAGGGTGCCGTAACCGGTGATCTTGGCGCCCTTCTGGACGTAGAAGGCGATTCTCTTGCCGCCGCCCTCGACCATGAACTTGCCCGGCGCCATGTACGTCAGGCTGCCCTGGAAGGTGCCCTGGGGGGCCTTGCCCGCCGGGGCCGCGGTGCCGGCGGCGCCGTCCTTGTTCTCGGTGCCGCCGCCCGAGCCGGAGTCCGGGGCGGCGGAGTCCGAGCCGCCGGACGCGCTCTCCTTCGGGGACTGCGCGCTGGACGCACCGTCCTTGCTGCCGCTCGCGTCGGACGAGCCGCCGTCGGGGCCGCAGGCCGAAACCATCATTCCGGCGGCGACCAGAGAAACACCGGCGAGAACGGTCTTGCGAGTGCGGTGCGTGAACATGGTGGGTCCTCCCCGAACGAACCAGGAAAAGCGGTCGATTGCGTTGCGGGCGTCGTTCCGCCCGAACTGCATTCATCCTGCACAGGCTTGATCGCGGAAAAGAACCCGTGTCGTCGGAGGGGGACTCCGCTGTCGCTCCCCCGTGACAATGGCGGCACTCCCGGAACACGCGTGCCACCCCGTGGTGATCACGGAGTCGCGCGCGGTGAGGAGTGCGCAGGTCGAGCGGTGTCCTTCGTTCTGGCGTCCCGGGGGTGCGTGGCCGCCGGTCCGGCCCGAGAGTTGGCGGCAGGACCCGGCGTACGGGCCCTCGCTCCCCGCCCCCGCAAGGAGAACCCCATGGCTGTGCGTGCCGCGCTCGCCGCCCTCGGCCTCGCCGTCCTCGCCGTGCTGGGCGCCACCGCCGCCTCGACCGCCTCGGCCGACACCCTGGCCCCACCGGCCCTGGACGCCCACGCGTCGGACTACCACCGGGTGCTGTAGCGCCGCCAACTCCCGCTCACAGAAGGGGAGTTGGCGTACGTACGGGCTCTACGTGCTCTACGTGCTCTACGCGTTCTACGGGCTCTACGCGCTTTACGCGCTCTCCGGCGGCAGTGGCGTCAGCAGCCGATGCGGGCCGGCCAAGGCGCGGGAGACGGCGTCCCGGCGCTGCTCGTCGGCGCCGGGCCCCGGACGCATCGTCACATCCTCCGGCGGAACGGCCCCTCCGCAGCGCGGGCACCCGCCGCCCGCGTCCAGCTCCGCCCCGCATTCCGCGTGGCTGAACAGCCGTGAGGCCCCCTTCTCCGATGCGTGCCTGCCGCCCCAGAGCGCCAAGCCGTAGACGGGGAGCCAGAGTTCGCGCCCGGCGTCGGTGAGGACGTAGCTGTAGCGGACGGGGGAGTGCTGGTACGCGTCCTTGCGCAGGACACCGGCGCTGACCAGCAGATTCAGCCGGGCGGTGAGGACGGCGCGGGGGATGTCGAGGTGCGCGAGGAAGTCGTTGAACCTGCGCACCCCGTAGAAGGCGTCCCGCACGATGAGCAGGCTCCACCGCTCGCCGACGACCTCCAGGGCGCGCGCCAGTGAGCAGTCCTGCTGTGCGTAGTCCGTTCCCAGCGCCATGCGGCCCAGCGTAGCAGTGGGTTCGGTGAACAGACTCAAGGTGCTACCGTCTGCCCGGTCTCAGTGAGTTCAGTGAACAGACCCGAGGGGGATGCCGTCATGCCCGCACCCGCATGTGCCGAAGCAGCCGATGCGAGGGGCCCCGCCCAGCCACCCGCACGACCAGGCCCCCGCTCCCGCGGCACCGTCCCCATTGCCGCCGCCGGCACCCTCCTCGTGCTGCTCGGCTACACCGTTCCGCTGAGCACCGTGGAACCCACGGCGGTGGACCTCGGCGCGGGGGCCGCGTTCCGTACCTGGGCCCTGACCGCCACCCCGCTCGGGCTCGCCGCGCTGCTGCTGAGCATGGGCAGCGCGGCCGACTCCTTCGGCCGGAAGCGGGTGTTCGGGGCGGGGGCGGCGCTGATGCTGCTGGCCACGGCGCTCTCCGCCGCGGCGCCGACCGCGGGGTTCTTCCTCGCGGGACGGGTGCTCCAGGGCGTGGCCGGGGCCGCGCTGCTCGCGCCGGGGCTGGGGCTGATCGGCCACGTGCACCCGCCGGGTCCCGGGCGGGTGCGGGCCACCGGGGTGTGGGGCGCGGCGGTCGGGCTCGGGATCGCCGTCGGCCCCGTGTACGCGGCGCTGGTGGAACGCGCGGCCGGATGGCGGGCGGTGCACTGGGGGCTCGCGGCGTTCTCCGCCGCGCTGCTGCTCGCGGCCGTCCTCGGGCTGGAGGAGTCGCGCGGCGACCGGCCGCGCGGACTCGATCCGCTGGGCGTGCTCACCCTCGGCGCGGGCACCGCCTGCCTGATCGCCGGGCTGAGCGAGGGCCGGGACGGCTGGGCGCGGGGCGGGGTGCTGGTGCTGCTCGCGCTCGGCTCCGTACTCCTGGCCGCGTTCGTGCTGGTCGAACGGCGGAGCCCGGCGCCGATGCTGGATCTGGCGCTGCTGCGGTCGCGCGGGTTCGTGGTGGCGTGCTGCGGCGCGCTGTTCGCCGGGCTCGCCGTGGTGGGCCTGATGAGCTGCCTGCCGATGGTGCTCCAACGGGCCCTCGGCCTCTCGCCGTTGGGTGCCGCCGGCGTGCTGGCGGTCTGGTCAGGGCTGTCCTTCGCGACCGCGCTCCAGGCGCGCCGCCTCGCCGCGCGGATGTCGGCGTACGGGCAGGTGGCGGCCGCACTGCTGGCCTGCGCCGTGGGCGAGGCGGCGCTGTACGGGATGCACGCGGGCGACTCCTGGGCGCGGGCCGTCCCCGGCCTGGCCCTCGCCGGCGCGGGCACCGGCGTACTGAACGCGGCGCTCGCCCGCCTCTCCGTCTCCGCCGTCCCCGAGGGCAGCGCCGCGATGGGCTCGGGCGCCAACAACACGGCGCGGTACGCGGGTTCGTCGCTGGGCGCGGCCGTGACGTTGACCCTGGTGGGGCGGGCTTCCGCGGGGGAGGGCGGCCCCGAGTCGGTGGCGGAGGGCGGCAACGCGGCGGTGCTCGTGTCCGCCGCGCTGTGCGTCGTCGGCGCGCTGATCGTGTGGTGGGGGAGGGGCGCGGAGCGGGAGCCCGGGAGGTGAATGGCCCCGCACCGGCTGGCAGTTGTGCGGGGCCTCCGTACTCAGTGCGCTGCCGTGAGCTCGGGCTCGGGGGCCCGGTCGGGCTTCGGGGTCCCCGTTCCCCCGGCCGCGACGGTCGTGCGGCCGCTCCGCCCCCGCACCCGGAAGCCCGCCGCGCGGGCCAGCGGGAGCAGGGTGAGGAGGGCCAGGGCCGCGGCGAGCGGGCCCAGTGCGGCGGTCGGGGCGAAGGCGAGGGTGGCGCCGCCGAGGGCGCCGCCGCCCGCCATGCCGAAGTGCATGGCGGCGGTGTTCAGCGAGACCGCCACGGCGGTGGCCGAGGTCGCGCGGGTGACCAGGTAGTGCTGGATCGCCGGTACGAAGCCCCAGCCGCCCAGGCCCCACACGGCCATCAGGCAGAACAGCGCGCCCGCCGAGCCGCCCGCGAGCGGCAGCAGCGCGAGGCCCGCCGCGATCAGCACCAGCGAGACCGCGACCGGGCGGGCCGCGCCCCAGCGGTCGCAGGCCAGCGCGCTGAGCTGGCTGCCCACCACGGCGGCGACCCCGTAGGCGAGCAGCAGCGAGGTGACCGTGCCCGGGTCGCCGACGCCGGTTCCGTGCAGCAGCGGTACGACGTATGCGTACGCCGTGTAGTCCGCGACCGAGGTCAGCAGCGAGACCAGCAGCATCCAGCGGATCCCGTGATCGCGCAGCGGGGTGGGGAGGGTACGGAGGAAGGAGCCCGACCGCGGCGCCGAGTCCTGCCCCGCGGCGGCCGGCGCCTGTCCGCTGGGCAGCGCGCCGGTCACGGCCGCCCAGGTCAGCAGCGTGATCCCGCCGACGGCCGCGAACAGGCCGCCGAATCCCAGCACTTCCTGGAGCGCGAGCCCCGCGGGGGTGCCCACGGCGGTGGAGAGGGTGACCCCGGCGGCGACCACGCCGACGGCGCGGCCCTTGCGCGCCGCGGGCGCCATGTCGGCGACGGCGGCGATGGCGGTCGGCGTGAACAGCCCCGTGCTGACGGCGGTGAGCACGCGCGCCGCCGCGAGCAGCGGATAGTCCATGGCGAGGCCGCTGACCAGGCTGCCGGCCGTGTAGCAGAGCAGCGCGGTGGAGAGCATCGCGCGCCGGGTCATGCGCCGCCCGGCGAGCGCGGTGAGGACGGGCGCGCTGACCGCGTACGCCACGGCCTGCAGCGTGACGAGCTGTCCCGCGCCGGACACGGTGCTGCCCGTGCGCTCGGAGATCACCGGCAGCAGGCCGTTGAGCAGGAACATCCCGGTGTTGATGACGAAGGCGGCGAACGCCAGGAGGAGAACCCGTGCGGACAAGGTGAGCCGCTCCATGCATGACGGGCCACAGCTCGGGCAGGGGTAGCGGCGGCGACTGGGCCGTTCCCCTTCTTCGCTGACGGCAGGGGTGGGTGGGGTACGGGATGAGCACCGGCCGCGGCCGCGCGGAGCGGCGCCCCGAGGGGCACGCGCGTGGCGGGACCCCGCCGTACGGGCGGAGCGGGACGGACGGTGCGGGAACCGGAGCCGGGAGACCGGCGCCGGGCGCGCCGCGTCAGCGCCTGGAGCGGATGCCGCGCAGCGTCCAGGCGGTCACGGGATCATGCGCCGAGCGGGGAGTACGCAGCGTCCGTGCGGTACGCGGGATGCGCGAACCGCAGAGCGGGGTGCCCGGCGCCACGGCGCGGCACGGGAAGCTCCGGGAGATCCGCATGTCCCTCAGTCCTCGGTACACACAGGGGTCACACCGCTGTACATGCAGCGGTACGTGCAGGTGTACTTGCAGCAGTACACACAGCTATTGCGGCGCACACCGTAACAGCCGCCACCGAGACACCGTTTCCCCGGCTTCCACGGGCCGCTGAGCAGCAACTCATCACATCGGGTGAAACTTTGGCCGGGCATTGCGGCTCGCCACGGCCGGTTGCCAAGCTGTTGCTCAGTGTCAACCAGGGCGCCGTGATGGCAGGACGGCGGGCCCCGCGGTTCATGGACGGGAACGGGGAGGGCACACGTGCCATTCGGTGAGCAGCCCGCGTATCTGCGCGTCGCCGGCGACCTGCGGCAGCGGATCATCGACGGTGATCTACCGCCGCGCACCCGGCTTCCCTCGCAGGCCCGCATCCGCCAGGAGTACGGCGTCTCGGACACCGTCGCGCTGGAGGCCCGCAAGGTGCTGATGGCCGAGGGGCTGGTCGAGGGGCGCTCGGGCTCCGGCACCTATGTGCGCGAAGTGCCGCGCCCACGCCGCGTGGTGCGCACGGGGTATCGCACCATCGGCGAGTCCACCCCCTTCCGCCAGGAGCAGTCCGACGAGGGGGTCAAGGGCACCTGGGAGTCGCACAGCGAGCAGGAGGACGCGAGCCCCGCGGTCGCGGAGCGGCTGCGCATCGAGCCGGGGGACCGCGTGATGCGGACGCGCTATCTGTTCCGCGTCGAGGGTGACCCCGCGATGCTCTCCACCTCCTGGGAGCCGCTCGCGCTGACCGGGCGTACGCCGGTGATGCTGCCCGAGGAGGGGCCGCTCGGCGGCCGCGGCGTGGTGGAGCGGATGGCCGCGATCGACCTGATCGTGGACAACGTCACCGAGGAGGTCGCCTCCCGGCCCGGCCTCGCCGAGGAGACCCTGGCGCTGGGCACCGTTCCCGGGCGCTCCGTGCTGGCCGTGTGCCGCACCTTCTATGCGGGCGGGCGCCCGGTGGAGACCGCCGACGTGGTCATCCCCGCCGACCGCTTCCGCATCTCGTACCACCTGCCGGTGAAGTAGCCCCGGCCGCCGCGCCGGGCGCCTGTCGCTGTGCCGCCCGGCGAATCCTTTCGGTGCGGCCGCCCGGCCGCCCCGCTCAATTCGCCTTCTCCCGGCGGGAGTTCGCCGTGCGCCGTTAGGGTGCCGGAGGAGGGGCGCACCGTGCCCGGCGGTCCCGTGTGCGCCCGCGCGGGCTTCAGCGCCCCCATGGCCGAAAACCCTGCCTCCTTGTGCAAAGTTGAATGCGCTGAGTGAAGGTCGGGCGTAAGCTCCGGCATATGCGAAGTGTGCGCGGCGACGGCGACAGCAACGCGGTGCTGCCCTGGCACGTCATACGCCAGGAGGCCAACGGCAACCGCTATCGCGTCGGGAGTTACGCCACGCGCGCCGAGGCCCAGCTCGTCGCCGACCGGCTCACCAAGAACGGGGACCACGACCCGGACAGCTATCTGGTCGAGCGGATGGACCTCGGGGGCGGCCGGGAGGGCTGACCGCGTGCAGAATCGGGTATAGGCAACTGGTCCGGAATGTCCGGAAACCGCCAACTTCGGGGCGGTGCCGGGGCCGGCGGAGCAGATACCCGATCAGGGGCGTGGGCGGTGTGAGCACAGGACCCTCCGAGCAGGACGGCGGCGCCGGCGGCCGGCGCCCCGAGCAGGTCCCGCTCCTCGACACCCTCAGCATCGGCATCGTGATGCTCGACTCGTCCGGCCGGGTGCTGCTGTGGGGCCCGCTCACCGAGGACCTGCTCGGCTGGAGCACCGACGAGGTGGTGGGCGTCGACGTGCGCCACTTCCTCGCGGAGGAGGACGCCGCGACCGAGGAGGAGCGCCGCGCGGCGTTCCGCAGGGAGGGGCGCTGGCGCGGCATCCTGCGCATCCTCCACAAGCGGGGCCACGCGGTGGAGGCCGAGGTGCGCGCCTCCCTCCTGTACGACACGGAGCAGCACCCCTTCGTGCTGGTCAGCGTCGTGGAGACGGACAGGCTGCGGGCCGTGGAACGGGATCTGGCCGCGCTGGACGCGCTGTTCGCCTCCTCGCCGCTGGGTATCGCGCTCTTCGACACCGAGCAGCACTTCGTACGGGTCAACGACGCGCTGGCGCGGCTGCACGGGTCCTCGCGCACCCAGCACCTGGGCAAGACCGTGCACGAGGTGCTGCCCGGCAGGATGGCCGACGAGGTGTCCAGGATGCAGGCCGCCGTGCTGCGCACCGGGCGCCCCGTCGTGGACAAGATGACCGAGGCGCCGCACGGCGAGGGGGCGCGCTCGGTCTCGTACGCGCGGCTCACCGACCGCACCGGGCAGGTGCTCGGCGTGAGCTGCACGATCATGGACGTGACCGAGCGGCGGGACGCGCTGCGCAAGGTCGAGGCCGCGCGGCAGCGGCTCGCGCTGCTCGACGACGTGGGCGTGGCGCTCGGCGACCTGCTCGATGTGCGGGCCGTCTCGCAGGCCCTGGCCTCCGCGCTGGTGCCGCGCTTCGCGGACTACTCCGGCGTGCTGCTCCTCGACAACGTGGCGCGGTCGGGGGAGCTGCACGAGTACGAGCCGCTGACCGGTACCCCGCTGCGGCAGCTCGGCGCGGCGGCGCGCTACACCGGGACGGCCGTCGACCGGATGCTCACGATCGGCCAGGAGATCCCGTACGACCGCGGCTCCCTCTTCGGGCGGACGCTCGCCACCGGGTCGCCCCATGTCGTGTCCTCGCAGCGGGAGTTGCTGGCCGCCACCTATCCCGGCGACCCCAAGGTGCAGGCCGCGCTCGACCTGGACATCCACTCGCTGCTCGCGGTGCCGCTGCGCGCCCGCGGCATCGTGCTGGGCCTGCTCGTCATCAGCCGCGCCGGGAAGCGCGAGCCCTTCGGCCACGACGACCTGGCCCTCGCCATGGAACTCGCCGACCGGGCCGGCACCTCGCTGGACAACGCGCGGCTGTACGGCAGGGAGCGGGAGGGCGCGCTGATGCTCCAGCGCAGCCTGCTGCCCCGGCGGGTGCCCGAACCGCCGGGCGTGCGCGTGGCCTCCCGCTATGTGCCGGGCAGTACGGGGGCCGAGGCGGGCGGCGACTGGTTCGACGTGATCCCGCTGGCCGGCGGGCGGGTCGCGTTCGTGATCGGCGACGTGATGGGGCACGGGCTGCGGGCCGCCGCGACGATGGGGCGGCTGCGCACCGCCGTGCGCACCCTCGCCGGGCTCGACCTTCCGCCCGACGAACTCCTGCGCCGGGTCAACGACTTGACCGACGACCTCGCCGAATCGCCCATCGAGCCGGTCATCTCCACCTGCGTGTACGCCGTCTACGACCCCTCAACCCGGCGCTGCCTGCTGAGCAACGCGGGCCACGTACCGCCGCTGCTGCGCACCGCCGAGGGCGTACGCCTCCTCGAACTCCCCTCCGGGGCGCCGCTCGGCATCGGGGGCGTCCCCTTCGAGACGTACGAGGTCGAGGTGCCCGAGGGCGCCGGGATGCTGCTCTACACCGACGGACTGGTCGAGCGCCGCGACGAGGACATCGGGCGCGGCCTGGAGCGGCTGCGCGACCGCTTCGCGGCGGTGGAGGACCCGCGGCGCCTGGAGGCCGTGTGCGACGAGCTGCTCGCGGGGCTCGACCACGCAGGGGACAGCAGCGCGGACACGGCGGACGACGTGGCGCTGCTCCTCGCCGAGCTGGGCGGACTGCCCGAAGGCAGCGCGGCGGCCTGGGCGTTCGAGGCGGAGCGCACCGCGGTGCGCCGGGCACGCGAGGCGGTGCGCGCGACCCTGCGCGAGTGGCGCCTGGAACCGCTGGAGGACACCGCGGTGCTGCTGGTGAGTGAGCTGGTCACCAACTCGCTCATGTACGCGCACGGTCCCATCGGCGTACGCATGGTGCGCGGCAGCTCGCTGCTCGTGGAGGTCTCCGACCCGCTGCCCGACCCGCCCCGCGAGCGCAACGCGACCACGGCCGACGAGGGGGGACGGGGGATTCAGCTCGTCGCGCAGGAATCCCGGCGCTGGGGTACCCGGCACGGCCCGATGGGCAAGACCGTCTGGTTCGAGATCCCGCTCTCCTGACGGTCCGGCCCTGTGAGCGCGGGCGACCGGTGCGAGCTGCATCGAAGAGGTTCAGGGGCGGTCGCACGGGTTAGGAGAGAAGCGTGACCCTGGAGGGGCTTCAGGGGCACGCAGGAACGAACGGCGGCGTGACCGGCGAAAAGCGATGAGAAGGCGACGCGCAAGCGGCGGTGTGAGCAAACCGTCCCGCACAGATTTCAGTCGTATCCGACAGAAAGCGTGCAGCGATCGGGAAGAGCATGTTCCGTAAGGCGCGTACCTGCGAGACTGCTCCGGCCGGGGGCACACACACCGGTGACGGGAAGGGGAGGCGTTGAGCGACATCCCAGTGGAGGCGGCGGGCAAACCGGACG
This sequence comes from Streptomyces odontomachicola, assembly GCF_039605595.1. NCBI lineage: Bacteria > Bacillati > Actinomycetota > Actinomycetes > Kitasatosporales > Streptomycetaceae > Streptomyces > Streptomyces odontomachicola. The sequence continues at coordinate 104,703 of NZ_JBCFOK010000013.1, read as the reverse complement.
ACGTGCGCCGGGCCCTCGCGCTCCTCAACGCGGCGGGCGCCCGCATCGGCAACAGCCTCGATCTGGAGACCACCGCGCGCGAGCTGCTGGATGTGGCCGTTCCGCAGTTCTGCGACCTCGCCTCCGTCGATCTGTATCAGGACGTGCTCGCGGGCGACACCCCTCGCCCCGCCGGTCCTGCCGACGGCAGCGGGGAGCTGCGCCGGGTCGCGTTCGCCAGCGCCGTGTCCGAGGCGCCGCCCGCGCTGCCGCGCGGCGACGCGGGGGCCGGCGAGGAGGAGGCCAGCCCCGTCGACCTCGGCTCGCACCACTGCTACGCGGCGCGCTCCGCGTGCGCGACGGCCCTGCGCACCGGGCGCGTTCAGCACATCAACGGCCAGGACGGCACCGTGCCGGCGCAGTTCGGCGCCGTGGTGCAGTGCACCCTCGCGGTGCCGATGGTCGCCCGCGACCGGGTGCTGGGGCTGGTGCAGTTCTCCCGTACGAAGGGCAGCGAGCCGTTCGGCGAGCGGGACGCCGCGCTGGCCGCGGAGCTCGCCGCGCGCGCCGCCGTCTGCATCGACAACGCCCGGCTCTACCGCCGCGAGCACGAGCGCGCGCTGATCCTCCAGCGCAGCCTGCTGCCGCCGGGCGACCCCGAGGCGGCCGGGATGGACATCGCCTGCCGCTATCTGCCGGGCAATCCGGCGACCGAGGTCGGCGGCGACTGGTTCGACGTCATCGAGCTGCCTGGCCACCGCACCGCCATAGTGGTCGGCGACGTGATGGGCCGCGGCCTGCGCGCAGCGGTCGCCATGGGCGAACTGCGTACGGCCGTGCGGACATTGGCGCAGACCACCGACATGGAGCCGGCCGAGGTGATGGGCGCGCTGGACGAGATCGCGCGCGGCCTCGGCAGCAGCCCGCGCTCCCAGCACGGCCAGAGCGCCAACGGCAGGACCGGGCGCGGCGCAGACGACCTCTCCGAGGTCTACCTGGCCACCTGCATCTTCGCCGTGTACGACCCGGTGTCCCGGCGCTGTACGTTCGCCAACGCGGGCCACCTGCCGCCGGTCCTGGTCGAACCGGACGACAGCGCCCTGCTGCTGGAGGTCCCCAAGGGCGTGCCGCTCGGCGTGGGCGGCGAGCCCTTCGAGGAGATCGAGGTCGAGCTGCCGGACGGCGCGATGCTCGCGCTCTACACCGACGGCCTGGTCGAGTCCCGCGACCACCCCATCGACGAGGGCCTGAACGCCTTCCGCTCGGTCCTCAACGAGGCCGACGAGGAGCTGGAGGACGTCGCCGACCGGGTGCTCAGCACGCTCAACGTGCACCACGGCGAGGACGACATCGCCCTGCTGATGGCCCGTGTGCACGGGCTCCCGGAATCCGCCGTGGGCGACTGGCGGCTGCCGCCCGAGCCGCAGTCGGTGGCCCGCGCCCGCGAGCTGGCCCGCGAACAGCTCGGCGACTGGGACCTGGACGAACTCGCCGACACCGCCGAGCTCCTGGTCAGCGAGCTGGTCACGAACGCGCTGCGGCACGGCGAGGGCGAGATCAGGCTCCGGCTGCTGCTGGACCGGACGCTGGTGTGCGAGGTGTGGGACGCGGGCCTGGTGCAGCCGCGGCGCCGCCGCGCGCACGACACCGACGAGGGCGGCCGCGGCCTCCAGCTCGTCGGCCTGCTCAGCACCGGATGGGGCAGCAGGCGTACGCCGCGGGGCAAGGCCGTCTGGTGTGAACTCGCCCTGCCCGACGGCGACACGAAGCCGGTCGATCCGACGGAGGCGCTGCTCAGCCTGTGGTGAAGCGAGCCTCGCGGGGTGGATGACCCCGCGAGGACTCGGACCTCAACTCCCGCTGCGCCGCCGGATCTTGTTGCCCAGCCACACCAGTGGGTCGTACTTGCGGTCGGCCGCGCGCTCCTTCATGGGGATCAGCGCATTGTCGGTGATCTTGATCCCCTCGGGGCAGACCTCGGTGCAGCACTTGGTGATGTTGCAGTAGCCGAGGCCGTGGTCCTCCTGCGCCGCGGTCTTGCGGTCCAGGCCCTGGTCCGACGCCGCGTCCAGCGGGTGCATGTCCAGCTCGGCCACCCGCATGAGGAAGCGCGGCCCGGCGAAGGACTCCTTGTTCTCCTCGTGGTCGCGGACCACGTGGCAGGTGTCCTGGCACAGGAAGCACTCGATGCACTTGCGGAACTCCTGCGAGCGCCCCACGTCCTCCTGCTGCATCCGGTACTCGCCGGGCCCCAGGTCCTGCGGCGGCACGAAGGCGGGGACCTCGCGCGCCTTGGTGTAGTTGTAGCCCACGTTCGTCACGAGGTCGCGTACGACGGGGAAGGCGCGCAGCGGGGTGACCGTGATCGTCTCCTCGCGCGAGAACACCGACATCCGCGTCATGCACAGCAGCCGCGGCCTGCCGTTGATCTCCGCGCTGCACGAACCGCACTTGCCCGCCTTGCAGTTCCAGCGCACCGCGAGGTCCGGGGCCTGGGTGGCCTGGAGCCTGTGGATGATGTCGAGGACGACCTCGCCCTCGTTCACCTCGACGGTGAAGTCCTCCAGACCGCCGCCGTCCACATCGCCCCGCCACACCCGAAAGTGCGCGTCGTAACTGCCGTCCGAGGCGGCCGCCTCACTGTCGCCGGGGGCGTTCACGTCCGTGCTCACTCGCTCGTCAGCTCCTCGTCCGTCAGGTACTTGACCAGCTCCTCCTTCTCGAAGAGCTGCAACAGGTCCGGCCTGACCGGCGGCATGTCGCGGCGCCGCAGGCTGATCCTGGCCATGCCGTCGGGGTCGTCGGCGAGCGTGCAGACCAGGTTGGCGCGCCGCCACTCGCGGTCCATGTCCGGGTAGTCGTCGCGGGTGTGACCGCCGCGGGACTCCGTGCGGTTCAGCGCGGCACGTGCCACGCACTCGCTGACCAGCAGCATGTTCCGCAGGTCGAGGGCGAGGTGCCAGCCCGGGTTGAACTGCCTGTGCCCCTCCACGCCCGCGCGGCGCGCACGCCGCCGCAGCTCGGCCAGCCGGTCCAGCGCCTGCGCCATCTCCTCCTCGCGGCGGATGATGCCGACCAGGTCGTTCATCGACTGCTGGAGCTCCTGGTGGATGCCGTACGGATTCTCCACCGGCGAATCGGCGGGCAGCTCCTCCGCACTGAACGGGCGCAGCGCCTCGGCCGCCGCCGTGTCGATCTGCTCCTCGCCCACCGCGGGCCGGTCCTGCGCGTTCAGCGCCGCGGCGTACTCCGCCGCGTGCAGTCCGGCCCGGCGGCCGAACACCAGCAGGTCGGAGAGGGAGTTGCCGCCCAGCCTGTTGGAGCCGTGCATGCCGCCCGCGACCTCGCCCGCCGCGTACAGCCCCGGCACTCCGGTGGCCGCCGCGGTGTCCGGGTCCACGTCGACGCCGCCCATCACGTAGTGGCAGGTGGGGCCGACCTCCATGGCCTCGGCGGTGATGTCCACGTCCGCCAGCTCCTTGAACTGGTGGTGCATGGACGGCAGCCGGCGCTTGATGACCTCGGCGGGCATCCGCGAGGAGACATCCAGGTAGACACCGCCGTGCGGGGTGCCGCGGCCCGCCTTGACCTCGGAGTTGATGGCCCGGGCCACCTCGTCGCGCGGCAGCAGCTCGGGCGGGCGGCGGTTCTTGTCCGGGGCCTCGTACCAGCCGTCGGCCTCCTGCTCGGACTCCGCGTACTTCTCCTTGAAGACGTCCGGGATGTAGTCGAACATGAAGCGCTTGCCCTCGGAATTGCGCAGCACACCGCCGTCGCCGCGCACCGACTCGGTGACCAGGATCCCCTTCACCGACGGCGGCCAGACCATGCCCGTCGGGTGGAACTGCACGAACTCCATGTTGATCAGCGAGGCCCCGGCGAGCAGCGCCAGCGCGTGGCCGTCCCCGGTGTACTCCCACGAGTTCGACGTCACCTTGAAGGACTTGCCGATGCCGCCGGTCGCGAGGATCACCGAGGGCGCCTCGATCACGAAGAACCGGCCGCTCTCCCGCTCATAGCAGAAGACGCCGGACACCCTGCCGTCCGGCGTCTTGAGGATGCGGGTGACCGTGCACTCCTGGAAGACCTTAAGCCGGGACTCGTAGTCCCCGCTCTCCTTGAAGTCCTCCTGCTGGAGCGCGACGGTCTTCTGCTGGAGCGTGCGGATGAGTTCGAGGCCCGTACGGTCGCCGACGTGCGCCAGCCTCGGGTACTCGTGGCCGCCGAAATTGCGCTGCGAGATCCGGCCGTCGGCGGTGCGGTCGAAGAGCGCGCCCCAGGTCTCCAGCTCCCAGACCCGGTCCGGGGCCTCCTTGGCGTGCAGCTCCGCCATCCGCCACTGGTTGAGGAACTTGCCGCCGCGCATGGTGTCCCGGAAGTGGACCTGCCAGTCGTCGTGCTCGTTGGCGTTGCCCATGCTGGCCGCGATGCCGCCCTCGGCCATCACCGTGTGCGCCTTGCCGAACAGCGATTTGCAGATCACCGCCGTACGAAGACCCTGCTCGCGTGCCTCGATGGCGGCCCGCAGCCCGGCGCCGCCCGCGCCGACCACCACCACGTCCCACTGCTGCCGCTGCACTTGCGTCATCTCTCTGTGATCCCTCTCAGAACGTTCCCGCGGCCGGTCGGAGCGGCCGCCTGATCAGCACTCGGACGCCGCTCAGAACAGCACCGGGTCGGTGAACGCCCCGGTCGCCAGCAGATAGACGTAGAGATCGGCCACGGCGACGCTCACCAGCGAGGCCCAGGCGAGCTGCGCGTGGCGCCCGTTGAGCCGGCCGACGAGGCCCCACATGCGATACCGCACCGGGTGCTTGGAGAAGTGCTTGAGCCTCCCGCCGACGATGTGCCGGCAGGAGTGGCAGGAGAGGGTGTACGCCCAGATGAGAACGACGTTGGCGAGCAGCACGAGCGTGCCGAGCCCCATGTGCCCCCACTCGTAGTGGGAGTTGCGGAAGCCGAGCACCGCGTCGTACGTGAGGATCGCGGCGACGGGCACCGCGGCGTAGAAGAAATACCGGTGGATGTTCTGCAGGATCAGCGGGAAGCGGGTCTCTCCCGAATACCGCTTGTGCGGCTCGGCCACGGCGCAGGCCGGGGGAGAGGCCCAGAAACCGCGGTAGTACGCCTTGCGGTAGTAGTAGCAGGTGAGCCGGAAGCCCAGTGGGAAGATCAGGATGATCAGCGCGGGCGAGAGGCCCCACCAGTCCCCGAAGATGGGGAAGTTGGGGCCGCCGCGCATCTCGTGGCAGTTCTCCGCGAGGCAGGGCGAGTAGAACGGCGAGACATAGGGCGCCGCGTAATAGTCGTCGTTCGCGAAGGCGCGCCAGGTCGAATAGACGACGAACGCGAACAGGCCGACCGCGGTGGCGGCCGGCGTCAGCCACCAGCGGTCCTTGCGCAGATGGCGCTGCGCGATGGCGGCCCGGCTTCTCTCGCGTACGCCGGTGTCCGGCGTCGTCGCCGGGCTGGTCGGTCGGGGTTCGGTGCCAGTGGCCAACGGTTTCTCCGGTCAGGCTCGGGCGACTGAGGTGGGGGTGCTGAGCGCCGCCGCACTCAGGGCGCGCGCCGGTCCCTCGCCCCGAGGCCCTCGTCGTCGACGTCGCTCCACAGGCCGGAGTCGTAGGGCGCGTCGGAGATGCTCACGATCTCCGGCTGCGGCGCGGCCGGGCCCTCGGGCGAGGCGGCGCGCAGCAGCGAGAGCGATTCGCGCAGGTGCTCCGTGTCGCTGCGCACCCGCCGGATCTCCAGCCCCGAGCCGGCGTGCTGCTCGATCCTGGAGACGCTGCGGGTGAGCTCATCGAGGCTGCGCTGCGCTGCGGCGATCTCGTCGTGAAGACGGGTGCGGGAAGTCGAGGACATGCGTGTGCCCACCTCCGCGGGGAGTGGTGGTGGCCGAGCGGGTCGGCGCGCGGCCATGTGCGTGGCGCGTGGCGAGTGTTGCGCGTCACACTCCCGCTTGGGAAGGGCACTGCACGCCTTTACGTCCAACGAGTGTGCGTATGCGGCGCGGTGTTGTCACCGCGCCTTGAAGGGGGCCGCGCCTGTGCGGCCTTTCCGTTGAGTGGTGCGGTTCCGCTCCCGGTCGCCTTTCTTCGGCCTGCGGCCATGGCTTTTCGGCCTGCGGCCGTGTGCCTTTCCGGCCTGCGGCCGTTTCCGGGGGCCGGATGTCGCTGTCACCGCCGATCCGTACCGCTTGGGGGTTTTCCGCTGCGGCGGAAGAGGGGTTGGGCGGCGGCGAAGGGGCTGGCGGCTCGGCTGGAAAAGGGGTGTGGGAGTGGTCGTGTGGGCCGCTCGGGTGGCTTGTGTGGGGGGTTTCGTCGTGCCTTCCCCATGTGCGGGGTGCGCTCGCCTTTCGTGGAGCGAGCGATATGACAAGCCGTAAAACAGCCCGAAGGGGTTCGCCATGCCAGCCGTGCCCGTAAACGCAACCTTCCAGCGGCGCAGTCCCGTGCTGGCCCTGGTCCTCGCCGCCGGTGTGATGCTGCCGCTCGCCGGCTGCTCCTCGGCGCCGGACGACGACGAACCGGCGAGCGCCGGCAAGGCGGCCCAGGACGCCCCGGAGGCCGCCCGCGACCGCGTCGCCTACGGCGGCACCGTGCGGTGGGCCGTGGACAGCGCGCCGAAGACGTACAACACCTTCCAGTCGGAGGCGGGGCCCGTCACCGACAGGATCGCCGGGGCGACGCTGCCCTCGCTCTTCACCCTGGACGAGAAGGCGCGCCCGCAGGCCAATCCGGACTACGTGGAATCCGCCGAGGTCACCGGCACCGAGCCGCGGCAGACCGTGGTCTACAAGCTCAATCCGAAGGCGCGCTGGAGCGACGGGCGGCCGCTCGGCGTCGCGGACTTCAAGGCCCAGTGGAAGGCGCTGAACGGCAAGAACCGCTCGTACGCCAGCGCGCGGAACGACGGTTACGACCGCATCAGGAGCATCACCAGGGGCGGCGGCCCGCACGAGGTCAAGGTCACCTTCGAGCGGCCGTACGCGGACTGGCAGTCGCTGTTCACGCCGCTCTACCCGGCGTCGGCGACCTCCAGCCCGCAGTCCTTCAACACCAAGAGCAAGGGCGGCCTGCCCACCTCGGCCGGCCCCTTCGAGGTCCAGCAGCCGAGCTCCGGCGCGCGGGTGAAGAAGGACAAGGGCGAGAAGGACACCGTGGTGCTGGTCCGGAACCCCGCGTGGTGGGGCGACAAGGCCAAGCTGGACCGCATCGAGCTGAAGCCGGTGCCGAAGGCGGCGCGTACGAAGGCGCTCGGCGCGGGGAAGCTGGACATCGCCGAGGTCGAGGCGTCCACGCTGCACCGGATCGACGGCGCGGCCTCCCAGGGGACCGGCACGGGCGGCGGCAAGAACGGCGAGCGGGGCGCCCCCGCGGGCGGCGCGGCCGAACCCGCCGATGCGCAGGGCACCGCGCCGCTCCAGCCCGCTGCCGCCTCCATGCGGGACTGGGCCGAGGCGCACATGGCGAAGCGCGATGTGCGGCGGGCCGTGAAGGAGGAGAAGGCGCGGCAGAAGGCCGAGCGGGAGGCGGCGCGCCAGCGGGCGGCCGAGAACCGGCAGCTCCGCGGCTACACCGTGGACAAGGCGCTCGGCACCGGGTACACGCAGCTCGCCCTCAACGGCGAGAGCGGGCCTCTTCAGGACGAGCGGGTGCGGCGCGCCGTGGCCCGCGCGATCGACAGGCCCGGCATCGCGGAGAAGGTGCTCGGCGCGGTGGGCCTCCCGGCGAAGCCGCTCGGCAGCCACCTGCGGATGCCCGACCAGGAGGGCTACAGCGACAACAGCGCCGCGCTGGGCGGTGAGGACGTACAGGCCGCTCAGGAGCTGCTCGCCGACTCCGGCTGGAAGGGGCAGAGCGGCGCGGCCGTCGGCGGCACGGACGCCAAGGCGGACGGGAAGCCGCAGGCCGAGGCGGGTAAGCCGGCGGCCGAAGCCGACGGCAAGAGCGCCGACGGCCGGAACGCCGGTGCCGAGGACACCAGCGGGAAGGTCCGCGGCGAGCAGGGCGGCGCCGAGCACAAGGGCGCGGCCAACGCGGGGACGCCGGTGCGTACGAAGGACGGGCAGTCCCTCACGCTGCGCTTCGTCGTACCCGAGGGCCAGGACCACGCGGAGGTGCGGGCCACCGGGGAGCGGATCTCCAAGGCGCTGTCCGGGCTCGGCATCCGCACCAAGATGATCAAGGCGCCCGACAGCGCGTACTTCAGCGACCACATCGCGTCCGGCGACTACGACCTGGCGCTCTACTCGTGGCCCTCCTCCGCGTACCCGGCGACCGACGGGCGGCCGCTGTTCGCCAAGCCGCGCCCGGCGGCCGACGGGTCGCTGATGGTGGAGCAGAACTTCACCCGGGTCGGCACCGACCAGATCGACCAGCTCTTCGACCGGGCCGCCGGCGAGCTGGACCAGGAGAACAGGGACGAGCTGATCCAGCGGGCCGACGCGCGGATCTGGGCGGCGGCGGGATCGGTGCCGCTCTACCAGAAGCCGGAGCTGGTGGCCGCCAAGGACCGGCTGGTCAACGCCGGAGCGTTCGGATTCCGGACGCCGCGCTACCAGGACATCGGCTACCGCAAGAGCTGATCCGCGGCAGTTTCGCGGCGGGGCGCCGAGGGCCCGGGCAGGGAACTTCCCTCCCGGGCCCTTACCATGGTTGACGAGGCCGCGGCGAGATGACCCGCCCGGCAGGGCGCGGAAAGCATCGAGACACCGCGCGCCCCACCCACTAGTTCGGGAGAAGCGCAGCTAGCCATGCCCACGCGCAACGACATCCGCAATGTCGCCATGGTCGCGCACGTCGACCACGGCAAGACCACCCTCGTCGACGCCATGCTCCGGCAGGGCGGCGCCTTCGGGGCGCACCAGCTCGAGTCGGTCGACGACCGCGTGATGGACTCCAACGACCTGGAGCGCGAGAAGGGCATCACCATTCTCGCCAAGAACACCGCGGTCAAGTACCACCCCAAGGACGGTGGCGACCCGATCACGATCAACATCATCGACACCCCCGGCCACGCCGACTTCGGCGGCGAGGTCGAGCGCGGTCTGTCGATGGTGGACGCCGTCGTGCTGCTGGTGGACGCGTCCGAGGGCCCGCTGCCGCAGACCAGGTTCGTGCTGCGCAAGGCGCTGGACGCGCGGCTCCCCGTCATCCTGTGCATCAACAAGACGGACCGCTCCGACGCCCGCATCGACGAGGTCGTCAACGACACCTACGAGCTGTTCCTCGACCTGGACGCGGACGAGGACCAGATCGAGTTCCCGATCGTCTACGCCTGCGCCCGCGACGGCATCGCCTCGCTGACGCAGCCGGCCGACGGCACGCCGCCCGCTGACAGCACCAACCTGGAGCCGTTCTTCACCACGCTCCTGGAGACCGTCCCGGCCCCGACGTACGAGGAGGACGCGCCGCTCCAGGCGCACGTCACCAACCTCGACGCGGACAACTTCCTCGGCCGCATCGCGCTGCTGCGCGTCAAGGCGGGCAAGCTCAAGAAGGGGCAGACCGTCGCCTGGATGAAGCGCGACGGCACCGTGCAGAACGTCCGGCTCACCGAGCTGCTGATGACCGACGCGCTGACCCGCAAGCCCGCCGAGGAGGCCGGGCCCGGTGACATCTGCGCCGTCGCGGGCATCCCCGACATCATGATCGGCGAGACCCTCGCCGACCCGGAGAACCCGGTCGCGCTCCCGCTGATCACGGTGGACGAGCCGGCGATCTCCATGACGATCGGTACGAACAACTCGCCGCTGGTCGGCAAGGGCGGCAAGGGCCACAAGGTCACCGCGCGCCTGGTCAAGGACCGGCTGGACCGCGAGCTGATCGGCAACGTCTCGCTCCGCGTGCTGCCGACCGAGCGCCCCGACACCTGGGAGGTGCAGGGCCGCGGCGAGCTGGCGCTGGCCATCCTGGTGGAGACCATGCGCCGGGAGGGCTTCGAGCTGACCGTCGGCAAGCCGGAGGTCGTCACCAAGACGATCGACGGCAAGGTGCACGAGCCGGTCGAGCGCATGACGGTGGACGCGCCGGAGGAGTACATGGGCGCGATCACGCAGCTCATGGCCGGCCGCAAGGGCCGCATGGAGACCATGAGCAACCACGGCTCCGGCTGGGTCAAGATGGAGTACATCATCCCGGCCCGCGGCCTCATCGGCTTCCGTACGGAGTTCCTGACCGAGACCCGGGGCACCGGCATCGGGCACTCGATCTTCGAGGGGCACGAGCCGTGGTTCGGCGACCTGCGCACCCGCAACAGCGGCTCGCTGGTGGCCGACCGCGCCGGTTCGGTGACCGCGTTCGCGATGACCAACCTGCAGGAGCGCGGCACGCTCTTCGTCGAGCCGGGCACCGAGGTGTACGAGGGCATGATCGTCGGTGAGAACTCGCGCGCCGACGACATGGACGTGAACATCACCAAGGAGAAGAAGCTGACCAACATGCGGTCGGCGACCTCCGAGATCGCGGAGTCGATCGTGCCGCCGCGGAAGCTGTCCCTCGAGCAGTCGCTGGAGTTCTGCCGGGAGGACGAGTGCATGGAGGTCACTCCCGAGGTGATTCGGATTCGGAAGGTGAATCTGGATCACAAGGAGCGGGCGCGTGCGGCTGCGCGTGCTAAGCGGTGATTGTCGGCTCCATGAGCTGAGCCGTGTGTGAAGGGGCGCCCCCTCGTGGGGCGCCCCTTTCGCGTGCGCTGGGTGCGTGGGGGCGTTGGCCTCGCGGCTGGCGGTTCCGGTGTGCCCACCCGTTCCGCCCCGCGGAACGATTGCCCACACCTGGGTGGGCGTAGCCCGGCAGACCGATCGCCCACACCGCGCGAGAGTTGGTCGGCGTGCTTCGTGGCATTCCGTCGCTTAAGGGGCTTATGTGGTGCTTCTACTGGGTTCCCGGGCGAAGGAGGCGCCGCATGTGGAGGCGGGTGGCGTGTTGCCTGGGGCTCGTGCTCGTCGCCGGGTGCGGCGGCGGGGGGCCGTATGCGCAGACCGAACCCGGTGTGGTGCGTGCCTTCTGGACGGATCCGCCGAAGCCCATCGAGCCCGCCAACACCAATGAGGTGCAGGGCGGCAAGGTGCTCGACATGGCCTTCCGCGGGCTCAAGCGGTACGACCCGGAGACCGGCAAGGCCGTGAACGCGGTCGCGGAGAGCGTCGACACCGAGGACCAGCGGACCTTCAAGGTGAAGCTGAAGAAGGGGTGGAGGTTCTCCGACGGCAGCCCCGTCACCGCCAAGTCCTTCGTGGACGCCTGGAATTACGGAGCGCTGGTCACCAACAAGCAGGTCGCCTCGTACTTCTTCGAATACATCGAGGGGTACGCGGACGTGCACCCGGAGAGCGGGAAGCCGAAGGCGAAGACGATGTCGGGGTTGAAAGTGACCGGGCCCCGCAGCTTCACCGTGCGGCTCAAGCAGAAGTTCTCGCTGTGGCCGCAGACCCTCGGCTACAGCGCGTACGCGCCGCTGCCCGAGGTGTTCTTCACCGACCACGCGCACTGGATGAAGAAGCCGGTGGGCAACGGGCCCTACAAGGTCGACTCGTACGCCAAGGGGCAGGCGATGAAGCTGTCCCGCAATCCGTACTACGCGGGCGAGGACAAGCCGAAGAACAAGGGCGTCGAACTCCGCGTCTACACCGACCAGAACACCGCGTACACGGATCTCCAGGCCGACAACCTCGACATCATCGACGAGCTGCCGGCCGCCCAGCTCAAGAACGCCTCCAAGGATCTGGAGGGGCGCTACATCAACCAGCCGGCGGGCATTCTCCAGACGCTCTCCTTCCCGATGTACAGGAAGGACTGGAAGCAGGCGCTCCAGGTGCGGCGCGGGCTCTCCATGGCGATCAACCGGGACGAGGTCTCGAAGGTCATCTACAGCGGGACGCGGAAGCCGGCGGGCGACTACACCTCGCCGGTCCTGCGCGAACGCGGCGGCTACGCACCCCATATGTGCGGCGAGATCTGCGAATACCACCCGGACAAGGCGCGGAAGCTCATCAAGCGCGGCGGCGGGCTGCCCGGCGGCAAGGTCACCGTCTCCTCGAACGTGGACACCGGGTCGCACCAGCTCTGGATGGAGGCGGTGTGCAACAGCATCAACGCCACGCTGCGGCGCAGCGACGCGTGCAGCGTGAATCCCGTGCCGACCTTCGGGGAATTCCGCGGGGACGTGCAGGGGAACAGGATGACCAGCATGTTCAGGGCGGGCTGGCAGATGGACTACCCGCTCATCCAGAACTTCCTCCAGCCGCTGTTCTCCAGCGGGGGATCCTCCAACGACTCGGGCTACGGCGACAAGCGCGTCGACGCGCTGATGAACAAGGCGAATTCGGCCCCCGAGAAGCAGGCCATCAGCACCTTCCAGCAGGCCGAGCGCCAGGTGCTGCGGGACTTCCCGGCGATCCCCCTCTGGTATCAGAACGGCAACGCGGGCTATTCGGAGCGGGTGCACGACGTGCGGCTCAACCCGTTCTCCGTGCCGGTGTTCACCGACATCAGGGTCGGTGAGGACTGATGGGGCGTTATATCGCGCGGCGGCTGCTCCAGATGATCCCGGTGTTCATCGGGACCACCTTCCTCATCTTCGTGATGGTGTACGCGGTCGGCGACCCGGTGAACGCGATGTTCGGCGACCGCCAGCCGGACCCGGCGACCGCCCAGGCGCTGCGCGCGCAGTTCAACCTGGACAAGCCGGTGTGGCTGCAGTATCTGCTCTATCTCGGGAACATCTTCACCGGCGACTTCGGCAACTCCTTCAACGGGCAGCCGGTTTCGGAGCTGCTGGCGCTGTCCTTCCCGATCACCGCGCGGCTCGCGCTGGTCGCGATCGTCTTCGAGATCGTCATCGGCATCACCCTCGGCGTGTGGACGGGCCTGCGCCGCGGCCGCCCCGTGGACACCGGCGTGCTGATGTTCACGCTGCTGGTCATCTCGATCCCCACGTTCGTCACCGGCACCCTGTTCCAGTTCGTGCTCGGGGTGAAGCTGGAGTGGATCAGACCCGCGGTGTCCCCTGCGGCGACGCTGCCCGAACTGATCGTGCCGGGGCTGGTGCTGGCCCTGGTCTCGCTCGCGTACGTGACCCGGCTGACGCGGACCTCCATCGCGGAGAACGCCCGCGCCGACTACGTACGCACGGCCGTGGCCAAGGGGCTGCCGCGCAGCCGGACCACGGTGCGGCACCTGCTGCGCAACTCGCTGATCCCGGTGGTGACCTTCCTCGGCACCGACGTCGGGAACCTGATGGCCGGGGCGCTGGTCACCGAGCGGATCTTCAACATCCGCGGGGTCGGCTTCCAGCTCTGGCAGGGCATCGTGCAGCAGAACTCGCCCACGGTGGTCGGCTTCGTGACCGTGCTGGTGGTCGTCTTCCTGCTGGCCAACCTGCTGGTCGACCTGCTGTACGCCGTGCTGGACCCGAGGATTCGCTATGACTGACACGGAGACCGGCACACAGCCGGCCGAGGCCCCGGGCTCCGGCACCGCCACCCGCGTACGGCCCGCAACCAAGCCCCGCAGCCTCGCCTCGGACGCCTGGCACGACCTGCGGCGCAACCCGGTGTTCCTGTGCGCGGCGCTGATCATCCTGTTCCTGGTGCTGATCTCGCTGTGGCCCTCGCTGATCGCGAGCCGCGACCCGCTGAGCTGCCAGCTCCGGAACGCGCTCGAACCCTCCGCGCCCGGCCACTGGTTCGGCTTCGACGCGCAGGGCTGCGACGTCTACACGCGGGTGGTGTACGGGGCACGGACCTCGGTGACCGTCGGCGTCGGCGCGACCGCGGGCGTCGCGGTGCTCGGCAGCGTGCTGGGCGGCGCTGCCGGCTACTTCGGCGGCTGGTGGGACGCGGTGCTCTCGCGCGTCACCGACATCTTCTTCGGCATCCCGATCGTGCTGGGCGGCCTGGTGTTCCTCTCCATGACCGGCAGCCGCTCCATCGGCACGGTCGTCGCGTTCATCGTGCTGCTCGGCTGGCCGCAGATCGCCCGCATCGCGCGCGGCGCCGTCATCACCGCCAAGCAGCACGACTACGTGCAGGCCGCGCGGGTGCTGGGCGCCGGGGACTCGCGGGTGCTGCTCCGGCACATCCTGCCGAACGCGGTGGCCCCGGTCATCGTCACCGCGACCGTCGCGCTCGGCACGTACATCGCGCTGGAGGCCACGCTCAGCTTCCTGGGCGTGGGGCTCCAGCCGCCCACCGTGTCCTGGGGCGCCGACATCTCGGCCGCCTCGCAGGGCATGCAGTTCCGCAACGCGCCGCACATCCTGCTCTGGCCCGCCGCCGCGCTGAGCCTCACCGTGCTGGCCTTCATCATGCTGGGCGACGCCGTGCGGGACGCCCTCGACCCGAAGCTGCGCTGAGGGAGGCGCCCCGTGCAAGAGCCCGTACGAAAGCCCGTACAGGAGAAGGACGTTGTGGCGCCCAAGGGCACTCCGTCGACCGGCGCCCTGCTCGAAGTGCGGGACCTGCACGTGGAGTTCGGAACCCGGGACGGCACGGCGCGCGCCGTGGACGGGGTCGGCTACCGCGTGGACGCCGGCGAGACCCTCGCGGTGCTGGGGGAGTCGGGGTCCGGCAAGTCGGTGACCGCCCAGGCCGTGATGGGCATCCTGGACAGCCCGCCCGGGCGGATCACCTCGGGGGAGATCCTGTTCCGCGGGACCGACCTGCTGAAGCTGCCCGAGGAGGGCCGGCGCAGGATCCGCGGCGACCGGATGGCGATGATCTTCCAGGACGCGCTCTCGGCCCTCAACCCCGTGCTGACCGTGGGCTATCAGCTCGGCGAGATGTTCCGGGTGCACCGCGGCGCCACCCGCAAGCAGGCCAGGGAGCGCGCGGTCGAGCTCATGGACCGCGTACGCATTCCCGCCGCGCGCTCCCGGGTGGACGACTACCCGCACCAGTTCAGCGGCGGCATGCGGCAGCGCATCATGATCGCCACGGCGCTGGCCCTGGAGCCCGAGCTGATCATCGCGGACGAGCCGACCACCGCGCTGGACGTGACCGTCCAGGCCCAGGTGATGGAGCTGCTGGCCGAACTGCGCCGGGAGTACCGGATGGGGCTGATCCTCATCACCCACGACCTGGGCGTGGTCGCGGACGTGGCCGACCGGATCGCGGTGATGTACGCGGGCCGGATCGTGGAGCACGCCCCCGTACGGGAGTTGTATGCGGCACCCGCGCATCCGTACACAAAGGGACTGCTGGATTCCGTCCCCCGTCTCGACCGTCGGGGCCAGGCCCTGCACGCCATCAAGGGCATGCCGCCCAGCCCGCTCGCCGTACCGCACGGCTGCTCCTTCCACCCGCGCTGCCCGATGGCCAGGGAGCGCTGCCGCCAGGAGGAGCCGCCGCTGCACGAGGTCGGGCCGGGGCGGTCCAGCGCATGCCACTTCTGGAAGGAGCTGCTCGATGGCACACCGTGACCAGGGCGGCCGCAAGGAGGCCCGCGAGGAGGGGAGGATCGCCCGCGGGCTGCTGGCGAAGGCCCGCGCGGAGACCTCGTACGCGGCAGGGGAACCGGTCCTCGAAGTGCGCGATCTGGTCAAGCACTTCCCGCTCACCCAGGGCGTGGTGGTCAAGCGGCAGGTCGGCGCCGTGCACGCGGTGGACGGGGTGTCCTTCGGGCTGCGCCGCGGCGAGACGCTGGGCGTGGTCGGCGAGTCGGGCTGCGGGAAGTCCACCGTGGCGAAGCTGATCACCAGCCTGGAGGAGCCCACCGAGGGCGCGATCCTCTACCGCGGCGAGGACATCACGCGGCTCTCGCGCAAGGCGCTGAAGGAGGTGCGGCGCAACATCCAGATGGTGTTCCAGGACCCGTACACCTCGCTCAATCCCCGCATGACCGTCGGCGACATCGTCCAGGAGCCCTTCGACATCCACCCGGAGGCCGCGCCGAAGGGCGAACGGCGCACCCGGGTCAAGGAGTTGCTGGAGACCGTCGGGCTCGACCCGGACAGCGCCAACAGGTATCCGCACCAGTTCAGCGGGGGCCAGCGGCAGCGGATCGGCATCGCGCGCGGGCTCGCGCTGCGCCCGGAGATCATCGTCGCCGACGAGCCGGTGTCGGCCCTCGACGTCTCCGTACAGGCCCAAGTGGTCAACCTGCTGGCCGAGTTGCAGGACGAGTTCCACCTGTCGTACATCGTGATCGCGCACGACCTGTCGGTGGTGCGGCACATCTCCGACCGGATCGCGGTCATGTACCTCGGCAAGATCGTCGAGTCCGGGACCGGCGAGCAGATCTACGAGCACGCCACGCACCCGTACACCCAGGCGCTGCTCTCCGCCGTCCCCGTACCCGATCCGGGCGCCGACGCCGGCCGCGGCCGGATCGTGCTGGAGGGCGACGTGCCCTCGCCCGCGCATCCGCCCTCCGGCTGCCGCTTCCGTACGCGCTGCTGGAAGGCGGCCGACCGGTGTACGAGGGAGGAGCCGCTGCTCCAGGTGCCGGAGGCGTTCGGCGAAGCGGCCGGACCCGGCAGGCACCCCTCGGCCTGCCACTTCGCCTCGGAGGACCCGGGGGACGCGCCGAGCGGGCTGGGGCTCGGGGGCGCGCCGAGCGGGGCCGGGGCATGAGGGCGGGGCCCGGCGGCTCGTGAGCCCGGGCCCCGACGCCGTTGCTTCCCTGCTTCTTCCCTACTTCGCCTGTCCGTTGAGCGACGGCTCCTCGTCGGCCTCCAGGGTGCGCAGCGCGTCGTCCAGCACGACGTCCTGCGTGCGGCCGGTGACGGTGCCCTCCTCGGGGAAGTGGCAGGCCGTACGGTGCCCGGCGCGGTTGCCCGGGATCTGCACCAGCGGCGGCTCCTCGGACGCGCACTTGTCCTGCGCCTTCCAGCAGCGCGTACGGAAGCGGCAGCCCGACGGCGGGTTGATCGGCGAGGGCACGTCGCCCGCCAGCCGGATGCGCCCGCGGCCCTGGCCGGCCTCGCCGTCCTCGTCGCCGAGGGCCGCCTCGGGCACGGCGGAGAGCAGCGCGTGGGTGTACGGGTGGCGGGGGCGGGTGTAGATGTCCTCGCGGTCGCCCACCTCCACGATCTTGCCGAGGTACATGACCGCGAGCCGCTGCGAGAAGTGCCGCACGATGGCGAGGTCGTGCGCGATGAACACGAAGGCGATGCCGAGTTCGCGCTGCACGTGCTGGAGCAGGTTGACCACCTGCGCCTGGATGGAGACGTCCAGCGCCGACACCGGCTCGTCCGCGATGATGATCTTCGGCTCCAGGGCCAGCGCGCGGGCCACCCCGATGCGCTGCCGCTGGCCGCCGCTGAACTCGTGCGGGAAGCGGTTGTAGTGCTCCGGGTTGAGGCCGACGGTCTCCAGCAGTTCGCGGATCCGCGCCTCCCTGCCGCCCGGCGGGTTGATCCCGTTGACCTCCATCGGCCCGCCGATGATGCTGCCCACGGTCTGCCGCGGGTTCAGCGAGGAGTACGGGTCCTGGAAGATCATCTGGATCTCGGAGCGGATCGGCGCCAGCTGCTTCCTGGACGCGTGCGAGATCTCCTGACCCCGGTACGCGATGGAGCCGCCGGTCGGCTCCAGCAGCCGGGTCAGCAGCCGGCCGGTGGTGGACTTGCCGCATCCTGACTCGCCGACCAGCCCGAAGCTCTCGCCCGGGTACACTGACAGATCGATGCCGTCCACCGCCTGCACGGCGCCGACCTGCCGCTTGAACGGGAAGCCGCCCATGATCGGGAAGTGCTTGGTCAGTCCTTCGGCCGTCAGCAGGGGCTCGCCGGACCGCGGCGCGGAGTCCTGCGCCTTGCTCAGCGTCTGCTCGTCGCTCATGGGGCTCATCGGTCCTCGGTCTTCCTAGCCCAGCCGGGGCTTGATCTGCTCGATGAAGAAGGTGCGTTTCTGCTCGGCCGTCAGATGGCACGCGGCGCCCCGGCCGGCGGGCAGCGCGGGACGGTCGGACGAGCAGGACAGCCCGCCCCCGACCTCGCCCGTGAAGCCGCAGCGCGGGTGGAAGGGGCAGCCCGGAGGCGGCGCGAGGAGGCTGGGCGGAGTGCCCTTGATGGGCGTCAGCTCCTCGTTGACGTCGCCGGCCAGCCGCGGCATGGAGCTCAACAGGCCCCAGGTGTACGGGTGCTGGGGCGCCCGCAGCACCTCGCCGACCGTGCCGCGCTCCACCGCGCGGCCGCCGTACATCACCAGGATGTCGTCGGCGACGTTGGCGATCACGCCCAGGTCGTGGGTGATGAAGATGATCGCCGAGCCGAACTCCTGCTGGAGGTCCTTGAGCAGGTCGAGGATCTGCGCCTGCACGGTCACATCGAGCGCGGTGGTCGGCTCGTCGGCGATGAGCAGGTCCGGGTTGCACACCAGGGCCATCGCGATCATGGCGCGCTGCCGCATGCCGCCGCTGAACTGGTGCGGGTAGTCGTTCACCCGCATCTTCGGGTTGGGGATGCCGACCTTGTCCAGCATCTCCACGGCGCGCAGGTGCGCGTCGCGCTTGGAGGCGCCGGTGTGCTTGCGGTACGGCTCGGCGATCTGCCGGCCCACCGTGTAGTACGGCGAGAGCGCGGTCAGCGGGTCCTGGAAGATCATCGCCATCTTGTTGCCGCGCAGCGACTCCAGGGTCTTCTGCCGCGCCCCGGTCAGTTCCTGGCCCTCCAGCAGGATCTCGCCGGAGATGTCGGTGGTGCGCGGGTTGTGCAGGCCCAGGATCGACAGGTTGGTCACCGACTTGCCGGAGCCCGACTCGCCGACGATGCCGAGCGTGCTGCCGCGCTCCAGGTCGAAGGAGAGCCCGTCGACGGCCTTCACGGTGCCGTCCTCGGTGGAGAAGTGCACGTACAGATCGCGCACCGAGAGGAACGCGTCCCCCGCCGAGCCCTCGCGGGGCGCCGGGACGTCCGCTTCCTTGGTGGTCGTGGTCATGGGAAGGTCCGTTCTCCTAGCCGAGGCGCACGCGCGGGTCGATGAACGCGTAGCAGGCGTCCACCACGATGTTGAAGAGCACGATGAAGGTCGCCGAGAAGAGCATCACGCCCATCACCATGGGCAGGTCGCCCTTGTTCACGGAGTCGACGGCGAGCTGTCCGAGCCCCGGCAGCGAGAACGTCCACTCGGTGATCATCGCGCCGCCCAGCAGCGACCCCATGTCCACGCCGAGGATGGTGACGATCGGGATCAGCGAGCCGCGCCACGCGTAGCGGAAGAACACCGTGCGCCCCGACATGCCCTTGGCCCGCGCCGTGCGGACATGGTCCTCCTGCAACTGCTCGATCAGCGAGGAGCGGGACAGACGCGTGTAGTTGGCGGTGAAGATGATCTGGATCACCACCCAGGGGATCAGCAGCCCCAGGAACCAGCCCGTCGGATCCTGCGTGATCGGCACGTATTTGGGCTGGTCCAGCAGATTCCAGTTGTAGACCACCAGGGCCAGCACCAGCGGGCCGATGAAGTAGATCTGCATCGAACTCAGCACCAGAGAACCGGTGCTGAAGATCTTGTCGGTCATCGTGCCCTTGCGCCAGGCGGCGATCATCCCGGCCCCGAGGCCCACGATCAGGAACACCACGGCGCCGCCGATCGCCAGCGACACGGTGGTCGGGAAGCGGTCCTGGATGGTGCCCCAGACCGGCTGCTGGTTGGCGAAGGAGTAGCCGAAGCAGGGCGCCGGGCAGTGCCCGATGGCGAAGTCCCGGCCGGCGAAGATGCCGACCATGAACAGCCAGTACTGCACCGGGATCGGCTTGTCGGTGCCGAGGTTCTTGCGGATCACCGCGAGCGCGTCCGGCGTGCAGTTCTTGCCGCAGGCCAGCGCCGCCGGGTCCCGGGGGATGGCGTAGAAGAGGAAGAAGGTGACCGCGCTGATGATCAACAGGATCACCAGCGCGCCGAGTGACCGGCGGATCAGGAAGCGAAGCATGGCGGAACGCTGCTCTCGTGGGGCGGCGGATTCGGGGATGGTCCGGTTGCGCCCGCCTCCGCGGCGCCCGGCGAGGGGGCGCCGCGGAGGCCGGGGCCTCCTCGACGGCCGCGGGTGCGCGGCCCGTCGGGGTTACTTCTTCACGTACAGCTGGGTCGGGTCGATGGCGCTGAGCACGTCGTTGACCGTGACCCCGCCGATCTTGGAGCCGTGGAGCTGGAGCTGCTTGTAGTACATGAGCGGCGCTTCCGGCAGATCCTCCCGCTGGATCTTGTCGGCGAGCTTGGCCCACTCCTTGGCCGACTCCTCCTTGTTGGTGATCTTGGAGATGCGGTCCATCTCCTTGTTCATCTTCGGGTTGTTGTAGTGCGCGTAGTTCGAGGAGCCGTCCTGGATCTGGCGGCCGTCCAGGGTCGGCGGCACGACGGTGCTCGCGCTCGGCCAGTCGGCGCCCCACGAGGCGTCATACATGTCGTAGGTGTTCTTCACCTTGGAGATCTGGTCGTAGTAGGTGTCGGTGACCAGGTCCTTGCTCTGGACGTTGAAGCCCGCCTTGCGCAGGTTGTCGGAAGCCGCGGCGGAGAACTTCTGCCACTCCGGCGAGTTGCGGTGCGCGAAGGTCAGCTTCATGCCGGTCTTGCCGGCCTCCTTGAGCAGCTTCTTCGCCTTCGGGACGTCGCCCTGCGGGTGCTTCTTCATGCCGTACGGGTCGGACTCGGTGTGGCCGGCGACCGTCGGGCTCACGTAGTTGCTGGCGATCTCGCCGCCGCTGCTGCCGCCCATGGCCTGCACGAGGGCCTTCGGGGGCAGCGCCGCGGTGATGGCCTCACGGACCTTCTTGTCCTTCAGGCGCGACATGTTGAAGACGATCCGCGCCACGTACGGCTGGTACGAGCCGACCGTGCGCTCCTTCACCTTCTTGTCGCTCAGCACCGCCTGGATGCTGGACGCGTCCACCTGGTTGGTGAAGGTGGCGGCCGTCTTGTTCTGCCCGCTGTCGGACATCAGGCGCTTGGTCGTGGACTCGTAGGAGACGCCGAACTGCACGTTGTAGGCGTCCACGAACTGGTGCCTGACCGGGTCGGTCTTGGCGTCCCACTCCTTGTTGCGGACGAACTTCATACCCTTGCCCGGCTTGAAGTAGGCGACCTTGTACGGACCCGAGCTCGACGGCTTCTGGTCGTACTTCTGCTTGGTGTCCTTCGACTTCTGGACGATGCCGTACCCGGCCATGCCGAGCGCGTACGGCAGGTCGGGGTGCGCGGACTTGAAGTGGAACTTGATCGTCTTCTTGTCCGGGGTCTCCAGCAGGCTGCTCGGCAGGTGCTTGCCCCCGTACGGGCCGCCCTTGAGGAGCTGGCGGTACTTGGTGCCCGAGGTGTCGGCCAGCCACTGCTGTACGTAGATCGGGCCCTCGCCGATGAAGTCGGCGAACTGCCGCTCGAAGGTGTGCCGCAGGTCGGTGGAGGTGATCGGCGAACCGTCCTCCCACTTGACCCCGTCCTTGAGCTTGTAGGTCCAGGTCTTGCCGCCGTCCGAGGACTTGCCGCTGTTGGTCGCGAGGTCGCCGACCACCGTGTACTTCCCGGAGGCGTCCTTCTTGTACGAGGTGAGGCGACGGGTCATCAGCGTGGAGATCGCGCCCTGGTCGCTGACGTAGATCTGCGCGGGGTCCAGGTGCGCGGGGGTGTCCCGCTGGTACATGGTGATCGAGCCGCCCTGGCGGGAGCCCTTGACCGGGGTCGCGGGCCCCTTGGAGGCCGCGTCGTCGCCCATGGCGAACTGGAGCTGCTGCTTCTTGGCGTCCGCCTGGTCGACGCCGCTCTCGGCGCCGCCCCCGCCGCCACCGCTGCTGCACGCCGAGAGCACGAGCGCGCCCGCGGCGAGGGCCACAACGGAGGCGCGCGTCCTGCGCATACTGACTCTGCTCATGAGGTCCTTGCACCTGCCTGTCGTTTGGACTGCGCTGCCTGACTGATGCGGTGCCGGGGTGGCAGCACCCCCCTCCGCTCGGTCGTCACCGACCCGACTTCGGGTCGAAGGCGTCCCTGACCGAGTCCCCGAGCAGGTTGAAGGCCACGATGAAGATCACCATCGCGCCGCCCGGGAAGAACATGTAGGTGATGTCGCTCTGGTAGACCTGAGCGCCCATGTCGAACATCCGCCCCCAGTCGGGCGTGGGGTCCTGGAACCCGACGCCGAGGAACGAGAGACCGGCGATGGCGGTCACGAAGTTCGGCAGCATGTAGGTGGACTGCACGAGGATCGGCGTGACCACGTTCGGCAGCAGTTCCCTGCGGACGATGCGCCAGGGCGGGGTGCCCGTGACCTTGGCGGCCTCGATGAACTCCCGCTCGCGCAGCGAGAGGACCTGTCCGCGCAGCAGCCGCGCGAGGGTCATCCAGCCCAGCAGCCACATCACGAAGATCAGCACACAGGCGCGCATCCAGGTGGGCATCGCGTCCGTCGGGGCGACGAACAGCGCCCCGATGACCGGGACGAAGGCCACGAAGAAGAGCTGGTTCGGGAAGGACATCATCAGGTCCGTGAACCGGCCCAGGAAGTAGTCGGTCCGGCCGCCGAGGTAGCCGGCGGTGACCCCGATGACGATGGCCGTGAGGACGGACAGCACCGTGACCGCGATGGCGACGCTCAGCGAGGTGCGCATGCCGTAGATCAGCAGCGTGAAGACGTCCTTGCCGGTCGTCGGCTCGACGCCGAACCAGAAGTCGCTGGAGATGCCGCCGTTCGGCTTCACCGGATAGCCGTTCTCGTTCAGGATTCCGGGCATCACGGCGTCGTATCGCGTGTACGGGTCCTTGCCGTACAGCTTGGAGATCAGCGGCGCGAGGAGTGCGATCGCGAAGAAGAAAACCACGACGCAGGCGGAGATCACGCCGACCCGGTCGCGCTTGAAGCGGGTCCACATCAGCTTGCCCGGCGACCGCCCGGCAACGTGTGAGGGGCCGGCGTCGCCCGACGCCGGAAGGCCCGTCTCCTCGGGGTCGGGTATGCCCGACCCGGCAGCCGCAGCCTGGGATGCACTGGTCATCGCTTTTTACGCCCCCGCGCTCAATTCTCGCCGGATCCCGCTGAGTTGGCAGCGGTGCGTGCGTTGTGTGAATGGGTTGATGGACTTTTGCAAGCGAATTAGCGCGCAGTCAAGGGGTGTTGGGAGCGGTCCGTCCGGTCGCTGTGCATCTTGAGCGAAGGTTTTGCAGATTGAGGTTCGTACGTGCTTGACAGCGTCCGAGACAACTGCACATATCAGCAAAATACGGCAACAAACGCCTTAACAATCCCGCAACTCGGCCGTCGCGGCTCCGATATACGGAGTCCCCGGCCTGAACTCCGTACGGCATCCGCCCCCTCCGCCGTACGGATCCCCGTGGCCCCTCGCACCGCCTTCACTCCTCGCGCACTGCTGCGAACGGACCCGGTTTCGTAACGTGTGCCCCGGAAACTTGTTGTGTACCGCCCTGCCCGGGTAGGGCTGGGTTCCATGGGCCAGGACAAGACACTCACCCGCGGCGCGCGCGTGCTCGGCGCCGCCGCGACGGCCGTGCTCGCGGTCTGCGGACTCTGCTGGATCGTCCGGGACTTCGTGGCGGCCGACGAGGTCGTCGACGTGTGGTGGACCTGGTCCGGCATGCCGCCGCGCGCCACCGACGGCCTGTGGGCCACCTCCTTCGTCGAGCCGACGCTGGTGATCCTGTACGCGGTCTGCGCGGTCACCGTCCCGCGCTCCTCGGCCGCCGCGGGGGTGCTGGCGAGCACGGGAGTGCTCACCGTGCTGCTGCGCGTCCCCAGCCTGTGGAACCTCAACTCCGACTGGATGACGGTCGTCGACAGCACCACCAAGAGCTGGGCCCTCGCCACGGTGATCACCACCGTGGTGCTCGGCGCCGTCCTGGTCCTCACGGCCGCGCTCGGCCGCCGCCCCGTGGCCGGGGGAGGGGCCGTGCCGTATTACGCGTGGGAGGACGACACCCCGCCCGCGCTGCCCACCCGGCGCGGCGGCCCGCTCGCCGCGCTGCTCCTGGGCGCCACGGCGGCCGGGCTCCTCGCGTGGGAGGCGCACGCCGCGCTCGACCAGGGCTGGGCCCTCTACCGCAGGGCGCTGACCGGGGAGGACGTGCTCGTGGGGCTGCTGTCGGTGCCGGGTAGCTGGGCCGCCTGGACGGCCGCGCTGCTGTCGGCCGCCGCCGCCTTCGCCGCCGCCGGCCGCGCCTCCTTCGCGCGGCCGCTGGGCATGGCGGTCAGCGCGCTGCTCGCCGGGCTCGGCGTCTTCTACCTCTCGTACGCGGCCCGCATGGGGCTCTTCCACGAACTCGGCGAGCGAAGTGTGCAGGAGCAACTTCGGCTCGCGCTCGCCGTGTTGGAGATCGGCGCGGCGGTCGGCGTGCTGTGCGCCCTCTCGCCCGGCGAGCGGCGGCAGGAGGCCGAGGGCGGGGACGGCGGCGAGGGCGCGGACGAGGACGGCCCGCCGACCCTGCGCCGCGACTACGGCCCCGGCACAGGCCCCGGCTACGCCCCGCCGCCGCCCGCGAATCCGCCGGCCAACTGGTGAGGCCGGCCGGAGGGTCCGCGGGCGACGCGTGGAGTGCGCGGTCGCTCTGAGGCCCGGGGCCCGTGGTGGCGCGCGGCCCCTCAGCCGCTCAGTCCCGCACCCCCAGCGTCCGCTTCAGGAAGGCCACCTGGAGCAGCAGCAGATTCTCCGCGACCTGCTCCTGCGGGGTCATGTGGGTCACCCCGGACAGCGGCAGCACCTCGTGCGGCCGGCCCTCGGCCAGCAGCGCGGAGGAGAGCCGCAGCGTGTGCGCCGCCGCCACGTTGTCGTCGGCGAGCCCGTGGATCAGCATCAGCGGCCTGTGCTGCTCCGCGGCGCCCGACAGCCCCTCGTCGGTGACCAGCGAGGTGTCCGCGTACACCCCGGGGTCCTCGGCGGGGGTGCCGCAATAGCGCTCGGTGTAGTGGGTGTCGTACAGCCGCCAGTCGGTGACCGGCGCGCCCGCCACCGCGGAGTGGAACACGTCGGGCCGCCGCAGCACGGCCAGCGCCGCCAGATAGCCGCCGAACGACCAGCCGCGGATGCCCACCCGCCCGAGATCCAGCGGAAAGCTCTCGGCCAGCGCGTGCAGCGCGTCCACCTGGTCCTGGAGCACGACCGGCGCCATGTCGCGGGAGATCGCCTTCTCCCAGCCCGGCGAGCGCCCCGGGGTGCCCCGGCCGTCCGCGATCACCACGGCGAAGCCCTGGTCGGCGAACCACTGGGACGTCAGATACGCGTTGTGCGCCGCGACCACCCGGGCGCCGTGCGGGCCCCCGTACGGGTCGAGCAGCACCGGCAGCGGGCCCTGTCCCTCCTCGTACTCCCGCGGCAGCAGCACCGCGCTCGGGATCTCCCGCTCGCCCGCGCGCACCAGGCGCGGCGCCGCGGTCAGTCGGGGCTCCTGCGCGTACGAGGGCAGCGTCGTGCCGCCGCTCAAGCCGCCGTCGCCGTCCAGGCGCAGCAGCGTGATGCGGGAGCCGGGGGAGTCCAGCGTGCTGGTGGCGAGGGCCAGGACGTCGCCGCCGCGCGCAGCCGAGGCCACGTGCGGCGCGTCCTCGACGGCCAGCCGCTCCCAGCCGCCCTTGTCGCCGCTGCCGGCGAAGTGCGCGCGGTACACCCCGATGTCGCCCAC
Source organism: Streptomyces odontomachicola (assembly GCF_039605595.1). Classification (NCBI taxonomy): domain Bacteria; kingdom Bacillati; phylum Actinomycetota; class Actinomycetes; order Kitasatosporales; family Streptomycetaceae; genus Streptomyces; species Streptomyces odontomachicola. Next base: position 79,163 of record NZ_JBCFOK010000013.1, on the reverse strand, counting down.
CGGCGCGTCCTCCGCCTCGGCCCCGGGGGACGCCGAGAACAGCACGTCCTCCTCGCCCACGTCGAGCACGCCGCGCACATGGAGCGCACCCGTGGTCAGCACCCGGTCGCCCACGACGAGGGAGCGCACCCCGCCCTTGTCCTCCATGCGCACCAGCCGCCCGTCGGGGGTCCAGGCCGGCACCCCGGGGAACAGCTCCAGCCAGTCCGGGTCGTCCTCGGCGTGCAGCGGCGTGGTGGTGCCGCTGTCCGTGTCGACCGCGAGCACGAGCTGGCTGCGCTGGTCCCTGGACTGCACGAGCAGCAGCGGCGGGCCGCCGGATGACCAGTGCACGCGGGCCAGGTACGGATAGCGGATGCGGTCCCAGATGATCGCCCTGCGCGAAGTGTTGCCGTCAGCGCTCCCCTTGGACTCGCCGCCGGCCTCGCCCTCGCCCTCGTCCTCGGAGCGGGGCGCGGCGTCGATCAGGTGCAGGGTCACGTCCGCGTTCGGCGTGCCGGCCGCCGGATACGCGGTCTCCGTGGGCCCCTGGTCGGGATTGGCCGGATCCGCGATCCACCAGCGGTGTACGGCGGAGTCGTCGGCGCGCGCGGCGAGCACCTGCCGGCTGTCCGGTGACCACCAGAATCCACGGCTGCGTGCCATTTCCTCCGCAGCGATGAATTCAGCCAATCCGAAGGTCACGCCCGGTTGATCGGGCCTGGCCAGTGCGCGGTCCCCGGTGCCGTCCGCCTCGACGGCCCGGAGCGAGCCCTCGTGGACGTACGCGATGCGGCTCCCGTCCGGCGAGGGGCGGGGGTCCACGACGGGCCCGTGCACGCCGATCTCGCGCGCCTCGCCGGTCCGCAGATCCGCCGCGAACAGGCGTCCGGAGAGGGCGAAGGAGGCCAACTCCACGGCCGTGTCGGTGGCATATCCGACGATGCCGCCCGCCCCCTCCCTGGCGCGCTCCCTGCGCGCCCGCTCCTCGGGCGAGAGGTCCTCCTCGGCGCCGCCGAGCAGCTCCCGCGGGTCGGCGGCTGCGAACTCCCGGCCGCCGTCGGCGCGTTCACCGCCGGTGTCCCCCGGGGCGCCGTCGGGGGCGCCGGTCTCGCGTACCCACAGCATCGTGCCGCGGTCGTCTCCGGCCCGGGAGCGGAGGAAGACGGCCCGTGCGCCGTCGGGCGACACGGTCACGGCGCGGGGGGCGCCGAGGGTGAACCGCTGCGTGCGGGCATACTGCTGCGGGAAGGTCGTAGCCATGCGGCAGAGGGTAGGTCAGTGCGCTGACATCAGGGGTGCCGAGGTTCCGTCCGCCGGTGGCGTCGTCCGACGCGCGAGGTGGCTTGAACCGAATATGCGCCCCTCCTCTGCTCCCGTGCACCGAGCCGTGCAGTCTCACGGATAGTTATGATCCGTTGCGCATGGTGGGCACTGGGTATACAGCCCGTGGCTCGACCGTGCCGCGGGTCCGTGGCGGCCCGGGCTTGTCCTGCTGAATGATGTACCTGTAACGACCGTGTACTTGGAGGTGAACCGCCGTGGCACTCTCGATTTCGGCGGTGGTGCTGCTGGCGATCGTCGTCTTCCTGCTGGTCAAGAAATCAGGGTTGAAGGCCGGACACGCCCTGGTGTGCGTGCTGTTGGGCTTCTATCTGGCCAGTTCGTCCATCGCGCCCACGATCAACAAGCTGACCACCAACGTCGCGGGGATGCTCAGCGGCATCAAGTTCTAGGAGCCCGCCCGTCCCGTCGTAGGGTCGGAACATGAGCAACGCCCAAGGCCGCCGCCTTCTCCTGGTGCACGCGCACCCGGACGACGAGTCGATCAACAACGGGGCCACCATGGCCAAGTACGCGGCGGAGGGCGCGCACGTCACCCTGGTGACGTGCACCCTGGGCGAGGAGGGCGAGGTCATCCCGCCCTCGCTCGCACATCTGGCGGCGGACCGGGACGACGCGCTCGGTCCGCACCGCATCGGCGAACTCGACGCGGCCATGCGCGAGCTGGGCGTCGAGGACCACCGCTTCCTCGGCGGCCCCGGGCGCTACCGCGACTCCGGGATGATGGGCGCGGCCACCAACGCGCGCCCCGGCAGCTTCTGGCAGGCGCCGCTGGACGAGGCGGCGGCCCACCTCGTGGCGGTGATCCGCGAGGTGCGCCCGCAGGTGCTCGTGACCTATGACCCCGACGGGGGCTACGGGCACCCCGACCACATCAAGGCGCACCGCGTCGCGATGCGCGCGGCCGAGCTGGCCGCCGACCCCGATGCCGTCCCCGGCACCGGCGAGCCGCACGCGGTGACCCGCATCTACTGGAACTGCGTGCCGCGCTCCGCCGTGGACGCCGGTTTCGCGCTGCTGGAGAAGCTCGGCGAGGAGAACCCGTTCCCCGGCGTCGCGCACGCCGAGGACGTGCCGGGCGTGGTGGACGACGCCGAGGTGACCGTCGCGGTGGACGGCGGCGAGCATTCCGCGCTCGCGAAGGCCGCCGCCATGCGCAGACACGAGACGCAAATTGTCGTGGACGGCCCCTTTTTCGCCCTTTCGAACGACTTGGGGCAGCCGCTCTTCGCCACCGAGTACTACCGTCTGGCTGCGGGAGCCGAAGCCGACGCCGCGGCGCGCACCGGCGGCGGCTGTGACAGGAGCGTGCAGGACGACCTGTTCGCGGGCCTCGACGTGCAGGCGGAGGAGACGGCGTGAGCGGTGGAGCCGGCGGAGCCGGGGACGCGAAGGGCGCCAAGGGCGCGGGCGGTGCCCAGGGCGCTCAGAACGCGAAGGGCGCCGCGTCCGACGCGCCGGCGACCGAGGCCGAGCGCGAGGCGATGCCGCCGGGCACCCCGCGGCTGCGCGTGCTGCTGTACATCGGGCTCGGCGTGCTGGGCCTGCTGGTCGGCGCTGCCGGCGCGCTGGTGCAGGCCGGCTGGACCCCCGTGGGCCTGGTGCTGGCGATGGCCGCCTCGGTCGGCGTCTTCTGGGGCGGCTCCAAGCTCTCCCGTACGAAGGTGGGGGCGATCGCGCCGGGCGTCGGCTGGACGCTCGCCGTGGCGCTGCTGATGGTGTCCCGGCCCGAGGGCGACTTCATGTTCGGTGGCAGCATCAGCACCTTTGTGTACGTATGGGGTGGCATGCTCGCCGCTGTGATGTGCGCCACGATCGCCCTCCCCGCTCCGCCCGTGCTGCGGGGCAAGTACCGCTGATGAGGCCGCAGTCGGGGCGTTTGAGCGGTACGCCCGTGCCCCGTGGTGCCTGGAAGTATGGTGGTGCGCGCCGGCGAGCCGTCCGCGTACAAGCACAATGGGGCGGCGAATCCAACCGGGAGTACCTGCTTTGAGCCGTGAAACTGACAGTTCGTCCTCCGGGCCCCAGGGCGGCCGTGGCGGTTCGGCGTACCCGCCGGGAACCGAACCGTACGGCGGTGGAGAGGAGTCCGCGGGCGCAGACCCGCACAGTACGGACTCCGCCGCCCCCGCTGACGAGCCGAAAACCGAGACCACGCTGACGACCCGGATCCGGATCAACATCCCCGGGTCCCGGCCGATTCCGCCCGTCGTGATGCGCACTCCGGTGAGCGAGAGCGAGGAGCCGGACTCCGCGGGCGCCGCGGAGCGGGGCGGCGAAGCCCCCGGCGCCCCCGCCTCGCCCGCCGAGACCACCGGGCAGCACGGCACGGTGCCGCCGCCCGCGCCCGCCGGCCCTGCGGCCGAGGAGCCGCAGCCCGGCGACCCGGGCCGCGAACAGGGCGGCGGCAGCGGTGAGTTCACCCAGGAGACCAGCGACTGGTTCGCGCCGCGCAGGAAGGGCGCCAAGAATCCGCCCACTTCGGGCGGCGGCGCGGCGTCCGGTGCTTCTGGTGCGACCGGTGCGTCCGGTGCGGCGGCAGCGGGCCAGACGTCCGGCGGCCGCACCGACCTGCCGTACTTCTCGGGCGGGCAGGACGCGCGGCCCGACGCCTACGACACGGGCCCGATCCCCGCGGGGCACCCCAGCCCCCCGGACACCCCGGCCGACGGCACCCCGCGCAGCGCCATCCACAACCTGATGGACGGCACGGGCGAGACCCCGGCCGCGGGCTCCACGGGCCCCGCAGGACCGACCTCGGGCCCGGGGACGGGCGACATGCCGTTCTCCAAGCCGGGCGAGCAGACCGGCGGGCACGGGACGCTCGGCGGCGGGATCGCGGGCGGCGCGCCCACGGGCCCGCACTCGGACCCGTACGGCACGCAGGAGAACGCGCTGCCGGAGCCGCCGCCGTACGCGGGTCCGTACGCCGCCGACCCCGCGCCGGACTCGACGCTCGGGCTCGGCGCAGGGCCCGCACCGTTCGCGCCCGGCGGCGTGGGCGAGGAGCTGCTGAACGAGTCGGGGCTCGGCATGCCGCCCGGCACCGGGGGCCCCGGCACCGGCGCACCCGGCACGGACGCGCCGGGATCCGCACCGCCAGGACCGAACCCGCCCGGTGACGACCGGATCGCCAGCGACACCCTGGTGAGCGGCATCCCGCGGGTGCCCTCGGGCTCCGGCGCCGAGAGCACGGGGGGCACGGGAATCCCCGGCGCCCCCGGACTCGGCAGTCCGCCCGTGCCGGAGCGCCCTGACGTCTCCACCCCGGCGTCCGAACCGGCCCCGGCGGCCTCGCCCGCGGGCTCCGGCGGGTCCGACGGCGGCTCGGGCGGCGGCCGTTCGAAGCTGATGCTGGCCGGCGCGGGCCTGGTGGGCCTGATCGGCATCGCGTACGGGGCCGGGCTGCTGCTCGACCACAGCGACGTGCCCAACGGCACCACCGTGCTCGGCGTGGACATCGGCGGCACCAGCAAGCACGAGGCGGTCAACAAGCTCGACACCGCGCTCGGCGACAACAAGAACCAGGCGTTCACGGTCACCGCGGCCGACCACAAGTCCTCGCTGCGGCCCAGCGTCGCGGGGCTGACCCTGGACACCGAGGAGACCGTCCGCAAGGCCGCTGGCCGGGACTACAACCCGGTCTCGGTGATCGGCTCGCTGTTCGGCGTGGACCGCGAGGCGCAGCCCGCGATCAGCGTCGACAGGGAGAAGATGAAGTCGGCCCTGGCGCGGATCAGCCGGCAGAGCGGCGGCGGGGCCCCCACCGACGGGGAGATCAAGTTCGTGGCCGGCCGCGCCGTCGCCGTACCGGGCAAGCCGCACAAGGGCATCGACCCGGACAAGGCGAGCGACCGCCTCCAGAAGGCGTACCGGGACCGCGCCATCACCGGCAGGAACAGCCCCGTCGCGCTGCCCGTCAGCATGCAGCAGCCCGAGGTGGGCAAGGCGGAACTGGACCGGGCCATGCGGGAGTTCGCCAAGCCCGCGATGTCCGGGATGGTGACGGTCAAGGCGGGCAACGCCGAGATCAAGTTCAGTCCGGAGAAGTCGCTGCCGAAGTTCCTGTCGATGAAGCCGGTGAACGGCAAGCTGATGGACTCCTACAAGCTGCCGGTCCTGCAGAAGCTCTACGGCACGACGTTCGCGAACGTGAAGATCGCTCGCGGCAACGGCAGCCGTACGCCGGTGATGCCGCAGGACGTGGTCCAGGCGCTGCGCCCCGCGCTCAAGCAGACCGACCCGGCCAAGCGCGTCGCCGAGATCCCGCTCAACCCGAGCTGAGGTCCGCCGCCGCGCGAGGACGTACGGAGGGCCGGGGCACACGCCCCGGCCCTCCGTCGTCGTGTGCGGTGTGTGCGGTGTGTGCGGCTCAGTTGAGCCGCGCGCGTGCTGCCCGCGCCTCCTTGCGCACCGCGTCGGCGGCCGCGGGCTCCATCGCCGAGATCACCTCGGCGTACTCCTCCAGCTCCCGCGCCCCCGCGGTGAACTCCCCGCGCTCCACCAGCAGCCGCGCCCGCTCGTGCCGCAGCCGCGCCGGGTGGTGCGGGAGCAGCAGCGAGAGGTCCAGCGCCCAGAGTTGTACGCGGGAGCGCTCGGGCCTGGCGGCGGCCCAGGCGCGGATGTTGTTGAGCACCCGCAGCACCGTCTCCAGCGGCGAAGCGGGCCGCAGCAGCGCCTCGGGGACCCGGCCCTGGTTGCCCGTGGCGCTCGCGACCAGCACGTCCACCTCGTTGCCCGCGAGGATCCTGCCGCCCGCGAAGGGGTCGGCCAGCACGTGGTCGCCCGCGGGATCGCCGAAGCCGACCACGTAGTGCCCGGGCAGCGCGACCCCGTACACCGGGGCGCCCGCGCGGCGCGCGACCTCCGTCCACACCACGGACAGCAGGATCGGCAGGCCCCTGCGGCGCTCCAGCACCGATTGCAGAAGCGACGACTTCAGCCATCGGTAGTCGGCCTGCGCGCCGTGGAAGCCGCACTCCTCGCCGAGCAGCAGCTCCAGCGCGAGCGCCCACTGCGCGGGGGAGCGGCCGCGCTCGTACGGCAACTGCCCCGAGAGCCGGTCCAGTTCGATCTGCGCGAGATCGACCGACCGCTCGCCGCTCTTCTCGTCCAGTGCGGCCTCGTCCGCCGCCTCGCCGACGTCTCCGTGCAGCTCCGCCTCCGCGCCGATCAGCAGGCAGAGGCGCGCGAGGTCGGGCCGCTCCTCGCGGGCCGCCTCGGCGAACAGCCGGCGGTTCTCCCGCACGGCCTCGGCGCGCCGGTCCCCGCCGCCGTGCGCGCCCTCGTCTTCCGTGTGCTCTCCGTCCATCTCAGTCCCGTGGTGCCCGGCGGTAGTGGTACGCGTGATGGTCCGCGAACCCGAGCGCGTCGTACAGCCCCCGGGCCTCCGCGTTGTCCGCCTCGACCTGGAGGTACGCGGCCGAGGCGCCCTCGTCCAGCGCGCGCCTGGCGAGCTCGGCCATGACGGAGCGCGCCAGGCCCTCGCGGCGCCGCTCCGCCGCGGTCTCCACCGCGGCGAACCCGGCCCACCTGCCGTCCACCACGCACCGTCCGATGGCCGCCGGGTACCCGCTCCCCGCGTCCCGCACCGTCGCGAACCACACGGAGGGACCGCCGGTCAGCACCGTCCGCGCCACGTCGGCCAGTTGACCGGTGCGCCGGTACATCGCCGTCCAGCCCTCGTCGGGCTCCCGGCTCAGCTCCACCCGCGCGTCGGGCTCCCGGTCCGCGAGCGGCGCCAGGGCGCCGACCCGCATCAGGGTGTGCCCCTCGGCGGTCCAGCCGCGCGACTCCAGCTCACCGGCCAGCAGGCCCGCCCGTCGCCCGGCCACCGCCCCTGTAGGACGCGCTACGCGCGGCTCCTCTTCTTCGTCCTCCGCACCTGTCGCCACCTGCACCAACGGGGGCAGCCCGCGCTCCGCGTACCAGCGCTCGACGGCCTCCAGCGCCTGCGGCAGCGGCAGCCCCGGACCGCCCAGCGGGAGTACGGAGTTGGCGCGCCGGGTGAATCCCTCGCGCGCTTCTCCGTACGGGGGTTCTCCGTGCCCGGTCCCGCCGTCGCCCGGCCCCTCCGCCACGGCGGCCCGCAGCGTCCACTCCCCGAGCCGCGCGGTCTCGGGTGCCGGCCAGCCGCGCGCCGCGGTCTCCTGGAGCTCGCGCACGGTGGCGGCCGGAACCCCACGCCGCCTGGCCGGAGCGGCGGGGATCACCTTGGCCGCGACCAGATCGCCCTCCGCGAGGCGCACCGTCTCACCGCCGCGGCGAGTGATCATCAGCACACCTCCGGTCCAGGATGTGAGAACCCCCACCGTGTCGGTGAACTTGGGGGAGGGATCCCCGGCGCGTTCGCCAAACCCGGTCAAAGACCGTACCGATACGCGTTTCCCCACGTCAGAAGCGGTAATTCGGACCTCAAGGCGTCCGCCCGTGGTGAATTCCACAGCTCTACCCGCCCCTCCTGTTCGTCTCGTGCCCGGGAACGGAGATACTAGGTGCGGGCATCGACGACGCCGCGCTCCCGCGCGCCCCGCGGCGGAGCCGCACATCGGTCCGCCAGCCCTATCGAGGAGGAACGACAGCGTGACCTACGTCATCGCGGAGCCTTGTGTCGACCTGAAGGACAAGGCCTGCATCGAGGAGTGCCCCGTCGACTGCATCTACGAGGGCCAGCGGTCCTTGTACATCCACCCGGACGAATGCGTCGACTGCGGGGCCTGCGAACCGGTGTGCCCGGTCGAGGCGATCTTCTACGAGGACGACACTCCCGAGGAGTGGAAGGACTACTACAAGGCGAACGTCGAGTTCTTCGACGAGCTCGGTTCGCCCGGCGGTGCCAGCAAGCTCGGCCTGATCGAGCGCGACCACCCGGTGATCGCCGCGCTTCCGCCGCAGCAGCACGACGAGTGACCCAGGGGCCCTGCGGGCCCTGAGTCCCGGGGCCGCGGTCCCGTACGGCCCACCGTCGCCGTGCGGGACCGCTGCCTTTCCGGCCTTCCCCGGACCTCAGTAGAACGCCCCCGCCGCGCGGTGTGCCCTCCGCGCTGCGGGCGAAGCCGAAAGCGAGCAGCACGTGCCACCAGCCTCTCCCGTCTCCGGGCGGCTCCCGGCCTTCCCCTGGGACCGCCTCGAGCCGCACAAGGCGACAGCGGCCGCACATCCCGACGGCATCGTGGACCTCTCCGTCGGCACGCCCGTCGACCCGGTCCCCGAGGTCGTGCGGAGCGCGCTGGCCGACGCGGCGGACAGCCCCGGCTATCCGACCGTGTGGGGCACGCCCGCGCTGCGGGACGCCCTCGCCGGATGGTGCGAACGCCGCCTGGGCGCACGCGCGGTGGACCACCGCAACGTGCTCCCCGTGGTCGGCTCCAAGGAGCTGGTGGCCTGGCTGCCGACCCAGCTCGGCCTGGGCCACGGCGACAAGGTGGCCTTCCCGCGGCTGGCCTACCCGACGTACGAGGTGGGCGCGCGGCTGGCAGGGGCCGAGCCCGTGGTCTACGACGACCCGTGGGAGCTGGACCCCCAGGGGCTGCGGCTCCTGTGGCTCAACTCCCCGTCGAACCCCACGGGCCGGGTGCTCTCCCAGGCCGAGCTGACCCGCGCCGTGGCGTGGGCCAGGGAGCACGGCGTGCTGATCGCCAGCGACGAGTGCTACCTGGAGCTGGGCTGGGAGGCAGAGCCGGTGTCGGTGCTGCACCCCGAGGTGTGCGGCGGCGACTTCACCGGGCTGCTCGCGGTGCACTCCCTCTCCAAGCGCTCCAACCTGGCCGGTTACCGGTCAGCGTTCGTCGCGGGTGACGCGGCGGTGCTGGGCGAGCTGCTCCAGATCCGCAAGCACGGGGGAATGATGGTGCCCGCCCCCGTGCAGGCGGCGACGGTGGCGGCGCTCGGCGACGACGCGCATGTGGCGGAGCAGCGGGAGCGGTACGCCGCGCGGCGCCGGGCGCTGCGCGGAGCGCTGGAGGCACGCGGGTTCCGCGTGGAGCACAGCGAGGCCTCGCTGTATCTGTGGGCGACGCGCGACGAGTCCTGCTGGGACACCGTCGGCGACCTGTCCAAGAGCGGCATCCTGGTCGCGCCCGGCGACTTCTACGGTCCGGCGGGCGAGCGCTTCGTGCGGGTCGCCTTCACGGCGACCGACGAGCGGGTCGAGGCGGCGGTGCGCCGCCTCGCCGAGCTGCCGGACGCCTGACCCGCGGCACCGGACGGCAGAGGGCATACGACAGACGGCCGGGCCCCGGAGGAACGTCCCTCCGGGGCCCGGCCGTTGTGCGTGCGCCGCGGTGTGCAAGCCGCGGCGCACACGTCGTACGGACCACGTCGTACGGGTGCCGCAGCCGTACGGGCCGGTGCGGGCCGCGTGCGGCCCGGGCGTCAGCCGCCCAGCGCGCCGGTGGCGGGCAGGCCGCCGGGGAGACCGCCGGGCAGGGCGCCGCCGGTCTTGCCGAGCTTGCCCAGCGCGCCCGCGCCGGCCGGGAGGTCACCGGTGACCTTGCCGGCGTCGCCGACGATCTCGCCGGTGTGGCCCGCGGTGCTGCCGAGCAGGTCCTGCGCGGCCGGGGCTGCGGTCTTGCCCGCTGCGCCCACCGCGTCGCCCGCCGCGGGGACGCCGGACTCCACGGCGCGGCCGCCGGTCTTGCCTGCCATGTCGGTGGTGCCCTGCGCGGCGCCGTCGACGGAGTCGCCGAGGCCCGCGCCGTCCAGCTTGGTCAGACCGCCGACGTCGGCGGTGGACGGCAGCTCGGCTGCGCTTGCTGAGGCCGCGGCGCCCAGGACGGAGGCGGCGCCCGCGGCGGAGAGCAGCGCGGTCTTGGCGATCCGGCGCGAGAGGGACATGTTGCTCCTTTGACGGGGGAAGTCCGCTGAGGGACTTCGGACTTCGGGACTGGTCTTCACTGACTCGGGGTGGCTCCGCGCCGACGGACCGCCACGGGGCGGCCGGTCGGACGGTCTGCATATCGCGCCGGAGAGGGGGAAGGTTGCGGCCCGCCCAGGTAAAGGATTCGCAACGCGAAGGGGGTCGCGCCGGGGACAGATCCGGCGAATCCGCGCGGTCCCGCAGCGCGGGCAGAAACGTCAATTCGCCCGGCGTGCTGGGGCGTTGGGAAAGGTGTTCCGTGCATACGAAAGCGGCGCCGCTCCGGTGGGGCGCGGCGCCGCATTCCCTCGTTCGGGGAAACTTCCGTACTACTGCCCGGACTTGAGCCCCAGGGTCACGGGGGAGCCGCCGACACCGGCCGCGCGGGTGCTCGCGCCGACGCGCCGCCAGCCGGCCTCGGAGCGCTCGGCGGTCCAGACGTGGCCGCGCACCGCGACCCGGTCGATGCGCAGCTCGGTCGCGTGCGCCACCGCCCAGTGCGCCAGCTCCCACTCGCGCTGCGCGCCGGAGGGCGGGATCACCACCTGGGACTCGGGTGCCGCCCTGCGCCCGCCGCCGCCCGCGGCGGCGGGGGAGGAGCCGCCGTCCGGCAGCACGCCGGAGCCGAACTCCCGCACCAGCCGCTCGCGCACCTCGGACGCGCTGCCCGCCCTGGTGTCGGCCGCGCCCTGCCCCGTACCCGTCGTGCAGGTGAAGGAGGCGGCGCGGCGGCCGGTGAGGGCCGCGGTGAGCAGCACCGCCTGGGACTCGTGCTTGGCGTACGCCTGCGGGAAGCCGCTGCGCTGCACGCGCTGCGCGGCCACGGTCAGCGGGAGCCGGGAGTAGCCGGGGACCTTCGCCAGGTGCTCGTAGAACTTCTCCGCCGCATACACCGGGTCCTGGATCTGGTCGGCCGTGCCCCAGCCCTGCGAGGGGCGCTGCTGGAAGAGGCCGAGCGAATCGCGGTCGCCGTGGTCGATGTTGCGCAGCGCCGACTCCTGCATGGCGGTGGCCAGGGCTATGGTCACCGCGCGCTCGGACAGGTCGTGCCGGGAGGCGACGGCGGCGATGGTCGCCGCGTTCGCCGCCTGGCGGGGCTCGAGGCGGTAGTCCTCGCCGTGTCCGTCGGCCGCGCGCACGGTGCAGCGGGCCACGTCGAGCCTGCTCGTGACGTACTGGACGAGGGCATAGCCGGCTATGCAGAGCAGGGCCAGCAGGGCCGCGGAGAACCGGAGGAGCCGGCTGCGTCCGCGGCGGTCGGGGGAAGCGGAGCGGGGCACGCGCCCAAAGGTAGCCCAGCCGTAGGGTTGCCCCATGGCGCACACCGGACTCGACCTGCAACAGGATGCCGCCCGGCTCACGGCGGAGCTCGTGGACTTCCCCTCGGAGAGCGGGAGCGAGAAGGAGCTGGCCGACGCGATCGAGGAGGCACTGCGCGCGCTGCCGCACCTCACGGTCGACCGGCACGGCAACAACGTGATCGCGCGCACACAGTTGGGGCGGTCCGAGCGCGTGATCCTCGCCGGGCACATCGACACCGTGCCGATCGCGGACAACGTGCCGTCCAGGCTCGATGAGGACGGGCTGCTGTGGGGCTGCGGCACCAGCGACATGAAGGCGGGGGTCGCCGTGCAGCTCAGGACGGCCGCGACCCTGCCCGAGCCGAACCGCGACCTCACCTTCGTCTTCTACGACAACGAGGAGGTCGCCGCGCACCTCAACGGCCTCGGGCACGTCGCCGAGGCCCACCCCGACTGGCTGGCCGGCGACTTCGCGGTGCTCCTGGAGCCCTCCAGCGGCCAGGTCGAGGGCGGCTGCCAGGGCACCCTGCGCGTGCTGCTGCGCACCGGCGGACAGCGCGCGCACTCCGCGCGCTCGTGGCTGGGGGACAACGCCATCCACCACGCCGCGCCGATCCTCCGGCGCCTCGCCTCGTACGAGCCGCGGCGGGTGGTCATCGACGGTCTGGAGTACCGCGAGGGCCTGAACGCCGTGCGGGTCGAGGGCAGCGTCGCGGGCAACGTGATCCCGGACGAGTGCGTGGTCACGGTCAACTACCGCTACGCGCCGGACAAGAGCGAGGAGGAGGCCCTCGCGCACGTGCGCGAGGTCTTCGCGGACTGCGGCGACTTCGAGCTGACCGTGGACGACAGCTCGGGCGGCGCGCTCCCGGGGCTCTCGCACCCTGCGGCGCGCGCCTTCATCGAGGCGGTGGGCGGCGAGCCGCAGCCCAAGTACGGCTGGACCGACGTCTCGCGCTTCAGCGCGCTGGGCGTCCCCGCGGTCAACTACGGCCCCGGCGACCCGAACCTGGCGCACAAGCGGGACGAGCGGGTGGAGACGGCGAAGGTGCTGCACTGCGAGGAGCGGCTGCGCGCCTGGCTCTCCGCGTGAGGGCCCGAGCGCCGGGTGCCCTTGGTGCCGGGATACGGGCTGCCGGGCCGTCTGACCTGCGGTGGTACGGCTGGGGCAACTGAACCGTCTGCCTGATTTTTTCCGTACGTCACCCGTGCCTGCGTAGGCTGAACCGGAAAGATCGCAAGCGGAGGGAGCACGGTATGAGCAGCCCCGAGCAGCAGCGGGAGCCGCAGGAGCAGTATCTGGGTCCGGTGGTGCGCCGCCGCGGCCAGGTGCAGCCCGGCACCACGGACCAGCGGCTGCTGGACACCACCGGCCCCTCCGACTGGGTGCACCAGGACCCGTGGCGGGTGCTGCGCATCCAGGCGGAGTTCGTGGAGGGCTTCGGCGCCCTCGCCGAACTCGGCCCGGCCATCAGCGTGTTCGGCTCGGCCCGCACCCCGGTCGACTCGCCGGAGTACGAGGCGGGGGTGCGCATCGGGCGAGCCCTGGCCGAGGCGGGCTTCGCGGTGATCACCGGCGGCGGGCCCGGCGCGATGGAGGCCGCCAACAAGGGCGCCCTGGAGGCGCGCGGCACCTCGGTCGGCCTGGGCATCGAGCTGCCCTTCGAGCAGGGGCTGAACGACTTCGTCGACATCGGGGTCAACTTCCGCTACTTCTTCGTGCGGAAGACCATGTTCGTGAAGTACGCGCGCGGCTTCGTGGTGCTGCCCGGCGGGCTCGGCACCCTGGACGAGCTGTTCGAGGCGATGACCCTCGTGCAGACGAAGAAGGTCACCCGCTTCCCGATCGTGCTCTTCGGCACCGACTACTGGAAGGGCCTGGTCGACTGGGTGCGCGACACCCTCATCGCGCAGGGCAAGGCCGCGCCGAAGGACCTGGACCTCTTCCACCTTACCGACGACGTCGACGAGGCGGTCAAGCTGGTCACGGAGGAGACCGAGAGCTGAGCCCCGCGCCGCGGGAGCCGCGCCGCTTCCTCGTACGGGGTGCAGATCCCGTACGGGGTCTCAGGCCAGCCCGCGCCGCGCGACGGCCGGCTCGCGGTGGCCCGCGATGGTCGCCACCATGTCCACCACCTGCTTGGTTTCGGCCACTTCGTGCACGCGGTACATCTGCGCGCCGAGCCATGCCGAGACCGCGGTGGTGGCCAGCGTTCCGGTCAGCCGCTCCTTGACGGGGCGGTCCAGGGTCTCGCCGACGAAGTCCTTGTTGGAGAGGGAGACCAGGACGGGCCAGCCGGTGTCGGCGAGCTCGCCCAGGCGCCGGGTGGCCTCCAGGGAGTGCCGGGTGTTCTTGCCGAAGTCGTGCCCCGGGTCGATGAGGATGCCGTCGCGGCGCACGCCCAGCTCCACCGCGCGCTCCGCGAGCCCGAGGGTGACCCGCAGGATGTCGCCGACCACGCCGTCTTCGCCGTCGTAGCTCACCCGGTGCGGCCTGGTACGCGGTTCGGCGCCGCCCGCGTGGGTGCACACCAGGCCCGCGCCGTGCCGCGCGGCGACCTCGGCGAGCTTCGGATCGACCCCGCCCCACGCGTCGTTGAGCAGGTCGGCGCCCGCCTCGCAGACGGCCTCGCCGACCTCGTGCCGCCAGGTGTCCACGCTGATCACCACGTCGGGGTGGCGCCGCCGCACCTCGGCGACGAAGTCCACCGTGCGCCGGGCCTCCTCCTCGGCCGAGACCTCCTCGCCTGGACCCGCCTTCACCCCGCCGATGTCGACGACGGCCGCGCCCTCCTCCACGGCCTGCGCGACCCGCTCCAGCGCCGGTTCGTCGGCGAACGTGGCGCCCCGGTCGTAGAAGGAGTCCGGCGTCCGGTTCACGATCGCCATGATCACCGGCTCGTTCGCGCCGAACTCGCGCGTCCCCAGGCGCAGCATCCGCCATTCCTCTCGCAGCTCCACGGGCCTCTTCCGCTCGCGCGCCCGCCGCATGCCCCGCATACGTGGCCGGCACACGGGCCCGCCGCCGACCTTAGCTGTCGTACCCGCGTGGCACGATCGAGGCCGACAGGCAGCAGGGGGAACGCCCCTGCTGTACGGCCCGCTCCCGGGAGTTGACGGTGTTCTGGTTCCTGCTGGTCTCGCTCGTCGTGGTCATCGCGGCGGTGACGCTGGCCGTGGTGGGCAGCGGCGACGGTCCGCGGTACACCGCGAGCGGCGGCCTCGCCGAGGCGCCGCCCGACCTGCTCGACGAGCCGCTGCCGCCGGACCGCCCGGTGGCCCGCGCCGACGTGGACGGCCTGCGCCTCGCCGTCGGCCTGCGCGGCTATCGCATGGAGCAGGTCGACGACGTCCTGGACAGACTCGGCGCCGAGCTGGCCGAGCGCGACGCGCGCATCGCCGAGCTGGAATCCGCGCTGGCGGGCGCACAGGCGGCGGCGATGGCCCAGGACACCCGGGTACGCGAAGCGGCACAGGGAAAGGCCGCGGGCCAGGGCGGCCACGGCAGCCACCCGGCGGCGGGCCACGGCGCCGAGCAGGACGGCACTGGCGCCGGTCAGATCCAGGGGCCCGGGCAGGGCCAGGGTCCCGGTCAGATCCAGAGCCCCGATCAGGTTCAGGGCCCCGGTCAGGTCCGAGGCCCCGGTCACGACCGCGGCCCCGAGCAGCCGTCGTACGGCGGGGAGCAGGAGGAGGGATCCGATGGCCGCTGAGCCGATGGAGGGCGCCCGGGCCGGGGCCGACGGGCTGCTGCGCTGCCCCTGGGGCGTGTCCCCCGAGGACTACGCGGCGTATCACGACACCGAGTGGGGCCGCCCGGTGCACGGCGACGACGCCCTGTTCGAGCGGCTGTGCCTGGAGGCGTTCCAGTCGGGTCTGTCCTGGCTGACGATCCTGCGCCGCAGGGAGGGCTTCCGGGCGGCCTTCGCCGGCTTCCGGATCAAGGAGGTCGCCGGGTTCACCGGGGCCGACGAGGAGCGCCTCCTCGCCGACCCCGGCATCATCCGCAACCGCGCCAAGATCAGCGCCGCGACCGCCAACGCGCGCGTCCTCGCCGACTGGCCGGACGGCGAGCTGGACGCCCTGATCTGGTCGTACGCACCGGAGGCCGCGGGACGCGCGGCTCCCCGCTCGCACACCGACATCCCGGCGACCACACCGGAGTCCACGGCGCTGGCCAAGGAGCTCAAGCGCCGCGGCCTCCGCTTCGTCGGCCCCACCACGGCGTACGCGATGATGCAGGCGTGCGGCCTGGTCAACGACCATCTCGCGGACTGCTGGGCCCGCGGCCTGCCCACTTGAGGGAGCGCGGGCCGCGGGCGGCTCAGCGCCCGGTGAAGCGGGGCTGCTCCTTCTTGAGGAAGGACTCGACCGCGATGGTGTGGTCCTCCGAGTCCCCGGCGCGGGTCTGGAGTTCGGCCTCCTTGCCGAGCGTGTCGGCGAGCGAGTGCGCGCTGCCGTAGGCGACCGCCTCCTTGATCGCCGCGTACGCCGCCGTCGGGCCCTGCGCCAGTTGCCGCGCGACCGCCTCGGCCTCGGCCGCCAACTCCCCTGCGGGAACGACCTTGTTGGCGAGGCCCAGCTCCAGCGCCTCCTGCGCCTTCACGGGGCGCGGCAGCATCAGCAGCTCGGCCGCCCGGCCCGCGCCCACGAGGCGCGGCAGCGTCCAGGAGATGCCGGAGTCGGTGGACAGCGCCACCCCGGCGAAGGCGGTGTGGAAGGCCGCGGTGTCCGCCACCACCCGGTAGTCGGCGGCGAAGGCGAAGCCCGCGCCCGCGCCGGCCGCGGCGCCGTTGACTCCCGCGACGACCGGCTTCGGCATCCCGGCCAGCGCCAGGGTGATGGGGTTGTAGTGCTCCTCCACGGTGTTCAGCGCGCCCCCGCCGCCGTGTTCCCGCAGCGCCTCCGAGTGCTCTTTCAGGTCCTGTCCCACGCAGAACGCCTTGCCGCTGCCGGTCAGCAGCACGGCCCGCACCCCGGGGTCGGCGGCCGCCTCCTGGAGGGTGTCCCGGAGCGCGACCTTGAGCTCGGTGTTGAGGGAGTTCATCGCGTCGGGGCGGTTGAGGGTGACGGTCGCCAGGCCCTCGGAAACGTCGTAGATCACGGTGTCAGCCATGGCGCACAGCATGACCCGCTCACCGCCGTACCGACAGGGGCGGCCCCCGCAGGGCGCCCGCCGCGACTGTGAGCTCCATCAACCCGGGAGGGCACGGTACGGGCACGAGGCGGACACAAAGCGGCGGAGTATCGCGGTGCGATCGGCGAATTGGGGGGTTTTGTGCGCGGACGGCGACGAAGAGATGCGGACCGATGTTGGTCATCGGGTCCTGCCATGCGGGATAATGACGGAGAAGCAATGTGTTCGATGCCGGTGACACGGCGCCTGTGATGGGGCCGACGGCTGCGATCAGCTAGCTGGTTTCAGGAAGGGGAACGAGCATGGCGGCCATGAAGCCGCGGACGGGCGACGGCCCGCTCGAGGTGACCAAGGAGGGGCGGGGCATCATCATGCGCGTTCCGCTCGAAGGCGGTGGGCGACTCGTCGTCGAGCTGACCCCGGACGAGGCGACCGCGCTGGGCGAGGAGCTCAAGAAGATCTGCGGCTGACCCGCGCGCCCCTTCCGAGAACCTCCCGCTGCCCCGGAGCCCCGCTCCGGGGCAGCGGCGTTTCCCCGCCGGGTCCGTGTTCTCGCGCCGGGCTGAAAGGTTCCGCGCCGGGGCTGCGTTCTCCCGCGGTTCTCCCGCGCCGGGCCCGTACGCCGCTCAGCCGCCCAGCCCGTACGCGGCCCGGCCACCCGGCTCCGCACGCCCTCGCTCCGTGCGCCCCTCAGCCGTCCCGCTTCACCGCGCACAGCAGTCCGTCGCCGACCGGCAGCAGGGACGGTACGAGGGCGCCGTGCTCGCGCACCGCGCGCAGCAGCTCGCGCAGCCGCAGCACCTCGTCGGGCTGCGCGGCCGAGTCCACGGTGCGGCCCCCGGCGAAGACGCCCTCGAAGCAGACCAGCCCGCCGCCGCGCAGCAGCCGCAACGATTCTCCGAGATAGTCCAGGCACTCCAGCCGGTCGCCGTCGCAGAACACCAGGTCGTACCCGCCGTCAGCGAGCCGCGGCAGCACGTCCAGCGCGTTGCCGGGGATGAACCGCGCCCTGTTGCCCGCGAAGCCGGCGGCGCGGAACGCCTCCTTGGCGAACTGCTGCCGCTCCGGCTCGACGTCCACGGTGGTGAGCACGCCGTCGGCGCGCATCCCGTTCAGCAGGTGGATGCCGGAGACGCCGGTGCCGGTGCCGATCTCGGCGACGGCCTTCGCGTCGACGGTGGCGGCCAGCAGCCGCAGCGCCGAACCGGTGCCCGGGGACACCGCGCGCAGCCCTGCCTCCCGCGCCCGCTCACGGGCCCAGTGCAGCGCGGTGCCCTCCGCGCTGTCGGCGTTCGCGCCGTCCCCGACGAGCTCGGCGCCGTAAGCGTCGGCGAACGCCCAGCTGGTCAGCCGGTTGCCGGTAATGGCCTTCTCCTGTCCCCGTCGTCCACGCAACCGTGACTGTATCCGCTGCCCCGGGAACCGGGAGATGGGACCGCACGTTGTGCAGGGATGGAAGGTGCCCCGGGGGAGAGCGATGGCGTCAATGAAGCAAGCCGTGCGACCGGCTCAAAAGCAGGTCAAAAATGCTTATCCGGAGCTAACGGTCGATGTGGCTATGGTGGGTGGTCCACTGGACACCACCAGAGCCGACAGGGGAGGTGCGGCTGCAGCCCGGGTCCGCGGAATGCGAGAGCGTTTCCGCAGGCCGGCGGGCGAGCCGAAATCCGTGAGCAACACCGCTGACCACGTCCACACCGCCGACTCCGCGCCGACGGCGACTTTCGACACCGACGCGGACGCCCAGGCGTGGACTCCTCCGTCCTGGGAGGAGATCGTCAGCACACACAGCGCACGGGTGTACCGCCTCGCCTATCGCCTGACGGGCAATCAGCACGACGCGGAGGACCTGACCCAGGAGGTCTTCGTCCGGGTCTTCCGCTCGCTCTCCACCTACACGCCGGGCACCTTCGAGGGCTGGCTGCACCGCATCACCACCAACCTGTTCCTGGACACGGTGCGGCGGAAGCAGCGCATCCGGTTCGACGCGCTGGCCGATGACGCGGCCGAGCGCCTGCCGAGCCGGGAGCCCACCCCGCAGCAGCATTTCAACGACACGCACTTCGACGCGGACGTCCAGCAGGCGCTGGACACCCTCGCGCCGGAGTTCCGCGCCGCCGTGGTGCTCTGCGACATCGAAGGGCTGTCGTACGAAGAGATCGCGGCCACCTTGGGCGTGAAGCTCGGCACCGTGCGCAGCCGCATCCACCGGGGACGCTCGCACCTGCGCAAGGCGCTGCAGCACCGCTCGCCCGAGGCGAGGGCCGAGCAGCAGCGCGCGCTGAGCGCGGCGATCCCCGCTGCCCGGAGTGGGGAGGTCGGAGCCGAGTGAGCGGCACAGGCTGGGGCGCCAGGGCACCGAAGGAGGCCGGTGACCCGACGCCCGCCGAGCACCATCTCGGGGACCGCCTGGCGGCCCTCGTCGACGGGGAGCTGGGGCACGACGCGCGCGAGCGCGTCCTGGCCCACCTGGCGACCTGTCAGAACTGCAAGGCCGAGGCGGACGCCCAGCGACGGTTGAAGAACGTCTTCGCGGACTCCCCGCCGCCCGCGCCCTCGGACGGGCTGCTGGCGCGGCTGCAGGGGCTGCCCGCCGGACCGTCCCTTCCAGGCGACGACGGCCCGGGTGACGGCGCCAGAGGCGGGCCGGGCGGCGGCCTGGCCCCCGCCGCGGCGGCCGTGGGTGCCACAGGGTCCTCGCCCTGGGACTTCGAGTATCTGCCGGGCGGCAGCGGCGGACGCAGCGCGCTGTCCCCCGACGGCGGCTTCCGGATACACGGCAGGGAGCGGGACGTCCGCGCGTCCGGCTCCGCCCCCGGGGCCACCCGTTCGGGAATCAGCTCTCCCGGGGCCACGGCTTCCGGCGCCGCTTCGTCCGTGACATCCGCCACTCCGCAGGGCGCCGTGACCCCGCACGGGCCGGCCGCTCCGCACGGCTCCGCCTCGCGCGGGCGCCGGTTCGCCTTCGCCGCAGCCGGGGCCTTCTCGCTGGCGGCCCTCGCGCTGGGCGGCGGCGCGCTCGGTTCGGCCGGAGGCGGCCTGACCAGCGCGGCGGGCGACAACGCCGCGGCGGGCCCGGCCCGTTCGGCCAACTCGGGCACCTCCTCGGACGGCAGGCGCCGCGGCGGCGAGAAGAAGTTCCCCGCCCAGCGCTCCAGCGCGGGCCGCGGACCGCTGAGCACCCTGACCGCCTCGGCGTCGGCCGCGCCCATGGCCCCGGCCACCAGCACGCAGCCCGCCGGCGTCTATCCGCTGCTGCACAGCGCGCGGTACAACTCGCCGTTCACCTCGCCCGTGATGCGACCCGCCCCCTCCGCCGCGGCCGCGCCGTCGCCCTCGGCGTCGACGTCCCGCGCGCCCTCGCCCTCGCTGCTCTCCTCGGGGAGCGGCCCCGGCACTCCGGCAGCGGTGACCCCTCCGGGATACGGCGCGTCCGGGTATGGCAGCACCCTGGTCGGAGCGGCGCCGGAGCGCGGGCGCGCGAGCGGTTCGCCGAGCCCGTAGGACCGGCCGGCCCCGACACGGCGACCGCCGCACCGCACCGCCCCGGCCCAGCGCGCCCGAGGGCGGTGCGGCGCGGCTTACGGTGGAGCGGCAGGCCGCGTAGGCCCCCGGCCCGGGACGCGAAGGGCGGCCGGGCTCCCACCCGGGGCCGCTCTCCGGGTACCGTGACACCGGGCCACTGGGCCCGGGACCGTCGTGAGGGATGAGGGAGCAAGGTGTTCTTCGATATAGGACCCCTGGAGCTGGTCGCGCTCGTCGTCCTGGCCGTCCTCGTCTTCGGCCCGGAGAAGCTCCCCAAGGTGATCCAGGACGTCGCCGGATTCATCCGCAAGGTGCGGCAGTTCTCGGACAACGCCAAGGACGACATCCGCTCCGAACTCGGCCCCGAGTTCAAGGACTTCGAGTTCGAGGACCTCAACCCCAAGAACTTCGCGCGCAAGCACCTGCTGGACGGCAAGGACGACCTGGGTCTCAAGGAGATCCGGAACGGCTTCGACCTGCGCAAGGAGCTGGACGAGGTCGGCGACGCCGTGAACGGCACCGAGCGCGCCGGCACCTCGGCCGGCGCGGCGGCAGCGGCGGGCGGCGGCGCGAAGCTGAGCCTCAGCAAGGAGAGCGACGAGGGCGCGGGCTCCTCCGACCGTGGCGCGCAGGCCAAGGCGGAGCCGCCGCCCTTCGACGCGGACGCGACGTAACGTTCGCCCCTCGCCCGCCGGCCTCCGCCGCGTAAGCCGTAAGCCGCAAGCCGTAAGCCGCAGCCGTCGGCGGTGGCTCTCGACCTGCGCTTCCGCCCGGCGCGTCCCCCGTCGGTCACCGCAGGCCGGCGCGCCCCGTGTGTGCCTCCCGGCGCCCGCGCGTGCGGCTCCCGCACCCCGCCGACGCGCCGCTTCTCCGCATCATCCGGCTTCGCAAGGGCCGTGCCGTACCGGTTCGCATAAGCCGAGCGCAGCAGCGGTGTTCTACGCCATGTGAGGCCCATTTCACGTCTCTTGACGCCCCCCGATCTCCTGTCATGCCCGACACAGCCGACCTCGATGGCTATCCTCCCTGTGTCCGGGGTCGCCGCTCTGCGGGGCAGGCTTCCCATGGCAAGGGCACTGAGGAGGCGTCGCACAGATGGAGACGAGTCGGGTGGCCAGCGCTGCGGTCCCCCCGGGGGCAGCCCCCGGACCCGCGGGCGTTCCTGGTGCACGGCGGACCGTTGACGGCTTTCTGATGGCCGCTTTCCCCTGGTACGGCCTCGACGAGGCGTTCACCGGGCCGCGTTGGCTGCTGAGGGTCGGCGCCGCGGCCGACGGCACCGTCGAGCACGGTTCGACGGGGCACGGGGAGGAGCCCTCGCTCAAGGACGAGACCAGCCCGGACGAGCAGCGGTTCGCCGTGGTGGTGACGGTCGCCAGCCGCCCGGTGCGGCGCAGCGCCGACGGCACGGGCGTGCTGGAGGCCACCTCGGTCTCGACGGCAGCCTGGCTCGCGGGCTCCGGTCTGTTGTCGTGTACCTGGCCCCTGGACATGGAGCGCAGCCTGCGCCAGGACTGGCTCGACCAGCAGACCGGCGTCGCCTGGGAGCTGGCGGACGACGTGGGCGGCCAGGGCTGGTCCAGCCTCTCGCTGCCGGTGGACGGCGAGCCGGCCGACTTCCACTACCGCGAGTCCGAGTACGGCTGGGTGCTCGCGGGCTCGGCCTCGGAGGGCGTGCACATCGGCGCGTACGGGCGCGGCATGAGCGCGTACGGGCTGGGCTTCTCCGTGGTCAAGGACATCACGGGCTACGAGCAGCGCGGCACCGCCTAGCCACACGGCGGCGCGCACAGACAGCCGAGGGGCGCCCTCCGTGTCGGAGGGCGCCCCTCGTGGCTTCCGTGGCGCGAGGCCGCGAGCGGCCCCGGGCTCCCGGTCTCCCGGGCTTCAGAACCTCAGACTTCGTCGCTCAGAACTTGTTGCTCGGCGTCAGCCCCAGCGACATGCCCTGCAGGCCGCGCTGCTGCTTGACCAGCTTGTCGGCGATGCCGCGGATCGCGGAGCCGGCAGGCGAGTCGGGCTCGGTGAGGACGAGCGGCTTGCCCTCGTCGCCGCCCTCGCGGAGGCGCACGTCGATCGGGATGCCGCCGAGCACCGGGACCTCGGCGCCCGTGGTCTTGGTCAGGCCCTCGGCGACCTGCTTGCCGCCACCGGTGCCGAAGACGTCGATCATCTCGTCGCAGTGCGGGCAGGGCATGCCCGACATGTTCTCGATCACGCCGGTGATCTTCTGGTGGGTCTGCACCGCGATCGACCCGGCGCGCTCGGCGACCTCGGCCGCGGCCTGCTGCGGGGTGGTGACCACCAGGATCTCGGCGTTCGGGATGAGCTGGGCCACCGAGATCGCGATGTCGCCGGTGCCGGGCGGCAGGTCGAGGAGGAGCACGTCCAGGTCGCCCCAGTAGACATCGGCGAGGAACTGCTGGAGTGCCCGGTGCAGCATCGGACCGCGCCACACCACCGGGGCGTTGCCCGGGGTGAACATCCCGATCGAGATGACCTTCACGCCGTTCGCCTGCGGCGGCATGATCATGTCCTCGACCTGGGTGGGACGGCCGTCCGCTCCCAGCATCCTGGGCACCGAGTGGCCGTAGATGTCCGCGTCCACGACGCCGACCTTGAGGCCGTCGGCGGCCATCGAGGCGGCGAGGTTGACGGTGACCGAGGACTTGCCGACGCCGCCCTTGCCGGAGGCCACGCAGTAGACCCGGGTGAGGGAGTTGGGCTGCGCGAACGGGACCTCACGCTCGGCCTGCCCGCCGCGCAGGCTGGAGGCCAGCTCGCGGCGCTGCTCGTCGCTCATCACGTCGAGCTCGACCGAGACCCGGGTGACTCCCGCCACACCCTGCACGGCCTCGGTGACATTCGAGGTGATGGTCTCCCGAAGCGGACATCCGGCGACGGTCAGATAGACGCCCACGTCGACGGCGCCGTCGGGCTGGATGTCGATGGATTTGACCATCCCCAGATCGGTGATCGGCCGGTGGATCTCCGGGTCGTTCACCGTGGCGAGCGCCTCGCGCACCGCGTCTTCGGTGGGGGTGGATTCGTACGCCTCGGTAGCCATGCGGAAATGGTACGGCGCCTGGCGCGTGAAACCGAAGGGCAGGCTCCCGCTCAGCGCTCGCGCCCGTCCCGCGCGGGGGCCCGCTCGGGGTGTCCGCGCTGGTCCAACTCCTTGACCAGCTCCTGGAGTTCCGAGCGCAGCCAGTCCCTGGTGGCCACCTCGCCGAGCCCCATGCGCAGCGCCGCGATCTCCCGGGTCAGGAACTCGGTGTCCGCGATGCTCCGTTCGTTCCGCTTTCGGTCCTGCTCCAGGTTCACCCGGTCCCGGTCGTCCTGCCGGTTCTGCGCGAGGAGGATCAGCGGGGCCGCGTACGAGGCCTGCAGCGAGAGCATCAGGGTCAGGAAGATGAAGGGGTACGGGTCGAAGCGCAGCGAGTCGGGGAGCAGCACGTTCCAGCCGACCCAGGCGACGATCACCACCGTCATCCAGACGATGAACCGCCCGGTGCCCAGGAAGCGCGCGATCTCCTCCGACAGCCGCCCGAACGCGTCCGGGTCGTACTCCGGCAGCAGCCTGCGGCGCGGCGCACGCGGCAGGTCCAGCCGCATCCGCGCGGGCCGCTCGTCCCGCTCGCGCTCCCGCTGCTCGCGTTCGCGCTGTTCGCGTTCGCGCTGGTCACGGTCCCGCTCGCGCTCCCGTTCCCGCTCCTCGCGCTCATCGGCCACGGTCGACCGCTCCCTCCGCGCCGTGCAGCTCCCCGACTTCCTCCAGGCCGTGCGCCGCCGCCTCGCGCCAGTCCGGGGGCAGCAGGTGGTCGAGCACGTCGTCCACGGTGACCGTGCCCAGCAGGTGGCCGCCCTC
The DNA here is from genome assembly GCF_039605595.1 of Streptomyces odontomachicola. Taxonomy (NCBI): domain Bacteria; kingdom Bacillati; phylum Actinomycetota; class Actinomycetes; order Kitasatosporales; family Streptomycetaceae; genus Streptomyces; species Streptomyces odontomachicola. Next base: position 55,152 of record NZ_JBCFOK010000013.1, on the reverse strand, counting down.
GTCCACGACGGGCGCCGAGACGATGTTGTACGTGGCCATGTAGCCGGCGACGGCGGACAGCGTGCTCTCCGGCGGCAGCGGCTGGAGATCGGTGTCCACGGCCGAACCGACCAGCGCGAACGGCGGCTCCCGCAGCAGCCTCTGGAAGTGGATGACCCCCAGATACCGTCCGGTGGGCGTCTCATCGGGCGGCCTGCACACATAGACCTGCGAGGCCAGCGGCGTGGACACCTCCTCGTAGCGCACCCGCGCCAGCGCCTCGGCCACCGTCGCGTCGGGCCGCAGCACGATCGGCTCCGAGGTCATCAGGGCGCCCGCGGTGCCCTCCTCGTACGAGAGCAGCCGGCGCACCCCGGCGGCGTCCTGCGGGCGCATCAGCTCCAGCAGGCGCTCCCTGCCCGCCTCGGGCAGCGCGGCCAGCAGGTCGGCGGCGTCGTCGGGGTCCATCGACTCCAGCACGTCGGCCGCCCGCTCGTCGGGGAGCTTGCCCAGCACCTCGGTCTGGTCGTCCTCGGGCAGCTCTCCCAGCACGTCGGCCAGCCGCTCGTCGCCGAGCGCGGCCACCACCTCCTCGCGCCGCTTCTCCGGCAGGTGGTGCAGCACATTGGCCAGGTCGGCGGGGCGCATCGGGCCGAAGGTCGCCAGGAGCTGGGCCGCGCCCTGCCCCTTCTCCTCCAGGCCGAAGCCGGAGACGGCGCCCCATTCGACGGTGCGGGTGTCGGCGCGGCGGCGCAGCGGTCCGCCCCTGCCACGGCGTACGAAGAGCTTGTCGATCTCCCAGTCGCGGCGGGCCGGGAGCTGGCGCATGCCCACGTCGAGAACGGTGACCTGCTCGCCGGTCTCCACCAGGGTGACCCGCCGGTCCAGCAGCTCGGCGAGCACGAGGGTCTCGGCGGGGCGCTGCTCGAAGCGCCGCATGTTGAGCACCCCGGTCGTGATGACCTGGCCCGACTCCACGCCGGTCACCCGGGTCATCGGGAGGAACACCCGCCGCCTGCTGGCCACCTCGACCACCAGGCCGAGCACGCCGGGCGGCCGGCCGCCGAGCCGCAGCATCACGACGATGTCGCGTACGCGGCCGACCTGGTCGCCGTTCGGGTCGAAGACGGCGATGCCGGAGAGGTGCGAGACGAAGACCCGCGAGGCGCCTGCCGCCATGGCCGGCCCTCCTCCCATCGGTGTCCGCCGGGTACGGGTGCGGATGCGGTACGCGCGGCAGCCGGGCGGTCCTCGGCGACGTTCCGCGCCGGTGGCGACCGCCGGGCTGCCGGGCGGAATGCCCGCTTTGCCGTGATCACACTAACGTGCCCCGAGCTGCCCGCGCGCCGTGGCGTGCTCCGGACGACTGCCGTGCTCGGGGGCGTCCTCCGGGGGATCTGACCACGGGTAAGGTGCCGTCGAAGCCGACCGCCAGGAGGAATCCGACGTGACTCGACGAGCCCGCACCGCACGGAGCACAGCACTGGCGGCAGTCGTCTGCGCGGGGCTCGCGGCGTCGTTGGCGGGGTGCGGGAGCGAGGATCCCGACAAGGGCACCAACGGCATCGGCAGGAAGTCGCCGGCCAAGATCGAGACGCAGGCGCGGAGCGCCGCCGAGCGGGCGAGCTCCGTGAAGCTCTCCGGGAGCGTGGTGAGCCAGGGCCGCACCTACAAGCTCGACATGCGCCTCAAGCAGGACGCGGGGTCCGGCGAGGTCTCCACGGCCGGCGGGGACACCATCGAGCTGCTGCGCAGCGGGCAGGACCTCTACCTCAAGGCGGACACCGGTTTCTGGGCCAAGCAGGAGAAGCACGGCAAGCACCCCACTCAGGGGGACACGGCCGCGGCGGGCAAGCTGAAGGGCAAGTACGTCAAGGTCCCGCACAGCGACCCCGCGTACCAGCAGCTCAGCGGCTTCACCGACATGAAGGTGATGCTCTCCTCGCTGCTGGTCCTGGACGGCAAGCGGGAGACCGGCGACCGGCGCGAGACCGGCGGCGTGCGCACGATCCAGGTACGCGCGGGCCAGGGCTCGGGCGGCATCATGGACGTCTCCCTGAAGGGCACCCCGTACCCCCTGCGCATGCAGCGCGGCGGCGGCGCGGGGACGCTCCAACTCAGCGACTGGAACAAGCAGTTCACCATCCAGACCCCGCTGAAGAACGAGGTCGTGGACTACGGAAAGCGGATCTCCGCCTCCGGCGACTAGCCCCGGCGCGCCGGGCCCCGGCGGCCGTCGCGCGTCCCAGGCCGGGTCCTGCTTGCGACGCCCCGCCCTACTTGCGACGCCTCCGGAACAGCAGCCGGGGCAGGCCGCCCGGGCGCGGCTCGCGGGTCGTGGCCGGGCTCCCCAGGGGGACCGCCGCGTGCGAGTCGTCCGGCATCGCGCCCGGCTTCTGGTCCGGCTCGCCGTCGGGCTCCAGGCGCAGCACCGCGCACTCGCGGGCCCAGCGCTCGGTGAGGGTGCCCGCGTCGGGCGCGTTGAGCCGCTTGCCCTTCAACTCGCCCACGGCGGCCTCCCATTGCTCGCCGTGCGGCTCCAGCACCCGTACGCGCGCCGGCCAGGCCACCAGCCGCCCGCCCTTCTCCTTGCTGCGCGCGGTCACGGTGGCTGAGGCGCCGTCGGCCAGGGCCATGCCGTCCAGCGGCTGTTCGCCGGGGCCGCCGACCAGGCACACGGCGCCCTCGTGCCACACGTGCCACAGCGCGCGCGAGGGCCCCTGCGGACCCCGCACCCACACGAGCCCGGACTTCTTGCTGCTCTCCTCCACCAGGGCCTGGTCGAGCACGGTCTGGTCGGGGGCGGCGGACTGATCCATACGCGGCAGGCTACAGCCAGCCGTTCCGCTTGAAGCCCCGGTGGATGCCGAAGCAGATGGCCACCGTCAGCAGGAGCACCGTGGGATAGCTGTACTTCCAGTGCAGCTCGGGCATGTAGTCGAAGTTCATGCCGTAGATGCCCGCGATCATCGTGGGCACCGCGAAGATCGCCGCCCATGAGGTGATCTTCCGCATGTCCTCGTTCTGCGCGACCGTGGCCTGCGCGAGGTTCGCCTGCAGGATCGAGTTGAGCAGGTCGTCGAAGCCGAGCACCTGCTCGTTCACCCGCGCCAGGTGGTCGGCCACGTCGCGGAAGTACTTCTGGATGTCCGGGTCGATCAGCCGCATCGGCCGCTCGCTCAGCAGCTGCATCGGCCGCAGCAGCGGGGAGACCGCGCGCTTGAACTCCAGCACCTCGCGCTTCATCTGGTAGATCCGCGAGGCGTCGCCGCCGCGGCTGCTCTTGCCCGCGCCGTCGGAGAAGACGTCGATCTCGACCTCGTCGATGTCGTCCTGCACGGCGTCGGCCACCGCCATGTACCCGTCCACGGTCTGGTCGGCGATCGCGTGCAGCACGGCCGACGGCCCCTTGGACAGCAGCTCCGGGTCGTCCTCCAGGCGGTGCCGCAGCGCGCGCAGCGAGCCCTGGCCGCCGTGCCGGACGGTGATGATGTAGTGCCGCCCGGTGAAGCACATCACCTCGCCGGTCTCCACCACCTCGCTGTTGGAGGTGAGTTCGGCGTGCTCCACGTAGTGGATGGTCTTGAAGACGGTGAACACGCTGTCGTCGTACCGCTCCAGCTTCGGCCGCTGGTGCGCGTGCACCGCGTCCTCGACCGCCAGCGGGTGCAGTCCGTAGTCCGTGGCGATCCCGGAGAACTCCTGCTCCGACGGCTCGTGCAGGCCGATCCACACGAAGTCCCCGCCGTCTCCCTCGCGCACCGTGCGCAGTGCCTCGGCGGGGCTCAAGTGCCGCCCCACGCGCCGCCCTTCGCGGTACACCGCGCAGTCCACCACCGCGCTGCTGGTGGTCGACGACGCGCCGGAGCCGTCGTAGGCGTAGGGGTGCCCCGCGCTCTTGCGCAGGGTGGGTCGTACGGCTTCACGCAGGTCTCGGATCATCGACATGCTGGGCTCCTTTGGCGATGCCGAGCCGTCGGCCGCTGGTGGGGGCGCAGCGCTGCCCGGAATGGGGACCTACGGTGGCCTGTGGAGGCCGGCGCCGGAGGTTCGCAAAGCGGGCACCGCGCGGGTCCGCGGATGACGGCGTTCGCTTACGGGACGGGGACGGGCGAATCCCAAACGCTCTTCCGTTGTGCGAACCCGGAGGAAAACGAGGCCGGTTCGGAGGTTTCGCCGCGATGCGGCTGGGGATGAAGGGCCTCAGGAGCGGGGACGCGGATTCCGGACGGAAGAGCGGTTGGTACTGCACGGTCGACTCGGATCCATGTCAGGTCCCACCTCCTCCGGCCGGTCCCCCGGAGGGGACGTTCCTCATACATGCCTTGACCAGCAGCCAACGTTAACACCGGCAGAACCGTTCAGTCGTCGCTTTCGGGCCATGCAGAGCGGGTCTTTGCCCGCCCTTTCCCACGTCGTGCACGGGTGGGCCGGTTCCCGCCAAGAGCGCGGTGTGAGCCGCGTCCTATGCTCGCGGCATGGCTGCTGACGTGACCCCCCTTGTCGAGTCCCGGCTGCGCACCGCGCTGGGCGAGCCCGACGCGCGCGCCTCCGTGACCTTCCTCGGCACGGAGCGCATCGAGGTGCTGCGCTTCCTGGAACGCGAGGCGGGGGTCGTGCGCTACGCCACGCTCGGCATGTCGGCTTCCCCCATGACCGACCCCACCGACAGCCTCGCCGACCCCCAACGCGGGCCGCGCGCCGAGCTCTTGCTCTCGGTGCGCGGGGGAGTGGCCGAAACCGACAAGGTGCTGCGCCCCCTGGCTGTGCTCGCCGCTTCGCCCCAGGTGGAGGGCGTGGTGGTGTCCCCGGGCGCCTCGCTGGACGTGGGCGAACCGCTGTGGCCCGGCGCCCCGTTCACCTCCGTCCTCGTCGCCGAGTCCGGCGGCCTGGTGGAGGACCTGGAGCTCGACGAGCCCATGGAGCCGGTGCGCTTCCTGCCGCTGCTGCCGATGGCGCCGACCGAGGCCGCGTGGAAGCGGGTGCACGGCGCCGCGGCCCTGGAGGAGCGGTGGCTCAAGGCGGGCACGGACCTGCGCGATCCACTGCGGGGTCCGGTGTCGCTGACGGACTGAGCCCGCGCCGCCCGGTGCTCGGAGCGCCCGCGTACGGGACCGACGGGCGCTGCTGCGAAGGGCGTCTGTGAGCGGCACTCGCACGGGTGATCGTCCTTGACGCGGGGTCGGCCGGGTAGGACCGTTGTGCCTCATGAGGGGCGAACCCAGTTGCCCGAAGTGCGGTGGCCGGGTCAGGGCGCCCGGTCTCTTCGCCGACACCTGGCAGTGCGACGTGCACGGCACCGTGCACCCGCTCCAGCCGGTCATCCCGCCCAGCGTGGAAGCGCTCGCCGTCGTCGTCGGCCGCACCCAGGTGCCGGTGTGGATGCCCTGGCCACTGCCGGTGGGCTGGCTGTTCACCGGAGTCGCCTGCGCGGGGGACGACCGCAGCGGCGGCCGCGCGACGGCCGTCGCCTGCTCGGGCCCGGGCCCCCTGGGAGGCCCGGGCGAACTCCTCCTGGTCGCCGAGGAGCTGGGCGTCGGCCTCGGCGCCCGCTACGCCGGCATGGACGGCCCCGACCCCGGCCCCTCGATGCGTACGGACCAGCCCCCGCACGCCAAGGTGCTGGCGGCCGGGCGGCCCACCCCGCTGTGGCACGTGGACGGCCCGCCCTCCGACCGCGCGGTGTTCGCCGGCGAGGCGTGCGGGCTGTGGCTGTGGGCGATCGTCTGGCCCGAGCGCGCCGGGCTGATGCTCTACGACGAGCTGGTCCTCACCGACCTGCGGGACGCGGGCGCCGAGGTCGACCTGCTGCCGTGCGGGGCGCTCTCCCCGCGCATCCTGGGCTGAGCCCGCGAGCCCCGAGCCCGCGAGCCCCGAGCCCACGAGCCCGCGGGCCTCTGCGTACGCGCGTCCCGGTCCGTACGTGCGCATCCTGGGCCGGTCCGCTGCCGGGCTATCCTGGAGCGGCCCCCGCAGCCCGTACCCCCGCTTGGAGCACCGTCCCGTGCGCATCGACCTGCACACACACTCGACCGCGTCGGACGGCACCGACTCCCCGGCCGAGCTGGTGCGCAACGCGCGCGAAGCCGGGCTCGACGTGGTCGCGCTGACCGATCACGACACGGTGGGCGGGTATGCCGAGGCGATCCGGGCGCTGCCGTCCGGGCTCACCCTCGTCACAGGCGCCGAGTTCTCCTGCCGTCTGGATGGCATCAGCCTGCACATGCTCGGCTATCTCTTCGACCCCGAGGAGCCCGAGCTCTCCCGGGAGCGCGAGCTGGTGCGCGACGACCGCGTGCCGCGCGCGCAGGGCATGGTGGCCAAGCTCCAGGAGCTCGGGGTGCCGGTCACCTGGGAGCGGGTCGCCGAGATCGCCGGGGACGGCTCCGTGGGCCGCCCGCACATCGCGACCGCCATGGTCGAGGCCGGTGTGGTGCCCACCGTCTCGGACGCGTTCACCACGGAGTGGCTGGCCAACGACGGCCGCGCGTACGTGGACAAGCACGAGTTCGACCCCTTCGACGCGCTGCGGCTGATCAAGGGCGCGGGCGGCGTCGCCGTGTTCGCGCACCCGCTCGCCGCCAAGCGCGGCCAGTGCGTGCCGGAGAGCGCGATAGCCGAGCTCGCCGCGGCCGGCCTCGACGGCATCGAGGCGGACCACATGGACCACGCCCCGGAGACCCGGGAGCGGCTGCACGGCCTCGCCGCCGACCTCGGCGTGCTGGCCACCGGGTCGAGCGACTACCACGGCAGCCGCAAGACCTGCGCGCTCGGCGAGCACACCACGGCGCCCGAGGTCTACGCGGAGATCGCCGCGCGCGGGTCAGGCGCGGCGCCCGTCACGGGCTGAGCGAGGGCGCGTACGGGGCTCCGTACCGGACGTGCGGGTCTCCGTACCGGACCTGCGGGTCGTGCCGCGACGTGTCGTGGCGCCCGCGCCCCTGCTTTTCTCCTGTCGCTTTCGGCTCGGCCGCTTTCCTCCGCGCGGACGCGGGTACCCCTGCCGCGCGTGGCTCTCCCCCAACTCCCTTTCCGTACGCATCACTTCACGTCCCGAGGCAGCACCGCACCATGATTGACTTCGCCCTGTTCGGCTCCGTCTTCGTCACCCTGTTCGTCATCATGGACCCGCCGGGCATCATGCCGATCTTCCTCGCCCTGACGTCCGGGCGTCCCGCCAAGGTGCAGCGCAAGATGGCGCTCCAGGCGACCGCCGTGGCCTTCGGCGTCATCGCGGTGTTCGGCGTGCTGGGCCAGCAGATCCTGGACTACCTGCACGTCTCCGTACCGGCGCTGATGGTCGCCGGCGGGCTGCTCCTGCTGCTGGTCGCGCTCGACCTGCTGACCGGCAAGACCGAGGAGCCCACCCAGACCAAGGACGTCAACGCGGCCCTGGTGCCGCTCGGCATGCCGCTGCTGGCCGGCCCCGGCGCGATCGTCTCGGTCATCCTCGCGGTGCAGCACGCGAACGGGATCACGTCCCAACTCTCGGTGTGGGCCGCCATCCTGGCCATCCACATCGTGCTCTGGCTCGTGATGCGCTACTCGCTCCTGATCATCCGGATCATCAAGGACGGCGGCGTCGTCCTGGTGACCCGGCTCTCCGGGATGCTGCTCTCGGCCATCGCGGTCCAGCAGATCGCGAACGGGGTCATGCAGTTCATCGACGGCAAGGGCTGAGCCCTCGCCGCTAGCCGGACCCCGCGCCGGCCGCCGGAGCCGCGTACCGCCAGAAGTCCGCGAGCGCGGCGGCCGTCTCCTCGGGGCGCTCCGCGTTGGGGGAGTGGCCGGCCTCGCGTACGACGGTGCGGCGGGCGCCCAGGCGCTCGGCCATCCCGTCGAGCTGCGGCACCGGCCAGGCGTAGTCGACCTCGCCGGAGAGTACGTGGAAGGGGAGCGGCACCCGTGCCAGCTCGGCGACCCGGTCGGGCTCGCCGGTGAGGATGCGGCCGGACTCGGTGAGCTGCTCGGGCACGTTCGCCAGCCACCGGCGGCGCAGGAACTCCGCGACCGCGTCCGGGGTCTCCTCCGAGGCGGCCTCCGGCGGGTCCAGCTCCCGCATGGCCTGCCAGATCTGCTCCATCGACATCGTGGGCAGGGCTCCCATCAGCATCTTCACGCGCTGCTGCTGGGAGGGGGAGACCGCAGCGGGGCCGCTGCTCAGCAGGGTCAGCGAGGCGAAGGGCGCCGGGTCCCGCAGCACGGCGGCCCGGCACACCAGGCCGCCCAGCGAATGCCCGAGCAGATGCAGGGGCGTGGAGCCGCGACCGTCCGGCCCGGGGACGTCTCCGAGCGCCGTGGCCAGCGCGTGGACGTCCCGTGCCAGCTCCGTACGCGCGTACGCTCCCTCGGTGCGCGGGCCGCCGGTCTCCCACTGCCCGCGCCCGTCGACCGCGACCACCCGGAACCCCGCCGCAGCCAGCGGCTCCAGCAGCCCGATGAAGTCCTCCTTGCTGCCGGTGAACCCGGGCACCAGCAGCGCGGTCCCGCGCTCGCCCCTGCCCGCCTCGTGCGCGGCGAACTCCCCGCGCGCCGTGCGGATGCGGCGTGCGCGGGCCGAGGGAGGCAGGTCGAGGAAGGGCGGCTTGCTCATGCGCAGGACGCTACCGCCCGCGGAAAACACGCCGGGGCCCGGCTTCCGCGTACCTCCGCGAGGGACGTACGGGGAAGCCGGGCCCCGGCGCAAACCGTGCCCTGAGCGACCGGGGAGCCCGGGAAACCCGGAGCGCCCGGGGGCTCAGCCCTCGGACTGCTCCTTGGCGCCCTGGGCCTGGCCGGCACCGCTGCGGGTGCGGCGACGGCGGCGGGGCTTGCGGGCCTCGCCCTCGGAGGACGCGGCGTCAGCGCCGGACTCCGCCTTGGCGGCACCGGACTCCGACTTGGCGTCGGCGTTGGTGTTGGTGTTGCCGGAGCCGGAGGCTCCCGCGCCGCTCCTCGTACGACGGCGGCGGCGCGGCTTGCGGGCCTCGCCGTCGGCGGACGCGCCCTCGGCGGCCTGCTTGCCCTCGGCGGTGTCGGCGGCCTCGGCCGCCTTGCCCTCGGCGCCCGCCTCGGCGCTCACCGGACGGCCGCCGCGGGTGCGGCGGCGGCTGCGCTGGGTGCGCTCGCGCTGGGGGCGCTCCTCGCGCTGCTCCTTGGCCTGGCCGCCCTTGCCGCCGCGGCCCTTGGGACCGCCGCGGCCGCCCGAGGCGCCGGTCTCGCCCAGGTCCTCGACCTCCTCGGCTGACAGCCCGGCGCGGGTGCGCTCGGCGCGCGGCAGCACGCCCTTGGTGCCCTGCGGGATGCCCAGCTCCTCATAGAGGTGCGGGGAGGTGGAGTACGTCTCGGGCGGGTCGTCGAAGTCGAGCTCCAGCGCCTTGTTGATGAGCTGCCAGCGCGGGATGTCGTCCCAGTCGACCAGCGTGACCGCGACGCCGGACTTGCCGGCGCGGCCGGTGCGGCCGATGCGGTGCAGATAGGTCTTCTCGTCCTCGGGGGACTGGTAGTTGATGACGTGCGTCACATCGTCGACGTCGATGCCGCGGGCCGCGACGTCGGTGCAGACCAGCACGTCGATCTTGCCGTTGCGGAACGCGCGCAGCGCCTGCTCGCGCGCCCCCTGCCCGAGGTCGCCGTGCACCGCGCCGGAGGCGAAGCCGCGCCGGGAGAGCTGGTCGGCGACGTCGGCCGCGGTCCGCTTCGTACGGCAGAAGATCATCGCGAGGCCGCGGCTCTCGGCCTGGAGGATGCGGGAGACCATCTCCGGCTTGTCCATGCTGTGCGCGCGGTAGACGTGCTGCGTGGTGTTGGCGACGGTCTGGCCCTCGTCGTCCGGGGCGGTGGCCCGGATGTGGGTGGGCTGGTTCATGTACCGCCGGGCGAGGGAGATGACCTGGCCCGGCATGGTCGCCGAGAACAGCATCGTCTGGCGCCGGGTCGGGAGCATCTGGATGATCTTCTCGACGTCGGGCAGGAAGCCCAGGTCGAGCATCTCGTCGGCCTCGTCCAGGACCAGGGCCTTGACCTGGGAGAGCCGGAGCTTCTTCTGGCCCGCCAGGTCCAGGAGGCGGCCGGGGGTGCCGACGACCACGTCGACGCCCTTCTGCAGGGCCTCGACCTGCGGCTCGTACGCGCGGCCGCCGTAGATGGAGAGGACCCGGACGTTGCGGACCTTGCCGGCGGTCAGCAGGTCGTTGGTGACCTGCTGGCACAGCTCGCGGGTGGGGACGACGACGAGCGCCTGCGGCGCGTCGGCGAGCTCCTCGGGCTTGGCCCGGCCGAGCTCGACGTCCGCGGGGACGGTGACGGCGTCCAGCAGGGGGAGGCCGAAGCCCAGCGTCTTGCCGGTGCCGGTCTTGGCCTGGCCGATGACGTCGGTGCCGGAGAGGGCGACCGGGAGGGTCATCTCCTGGATGGGGAACGGGGACGTGATGCCGACGGCTTCGAGGGCCTCGGCGGTCTCGGAGAGGATTCCGAGTTCGCGGAAGGTCGTGGTGGACAGGATGCTTGCCTCTTCTGTGTGACGCGGGACGAGGAGGCGAGGAGGGTCGCACCGCGCCGGGGCCGGGGCCTTGCGGCCGGCCGCCGGGGTGCGGGACCACTGTCTCTCGCTCAAGCGCTCGTCACACGCGAGCGGTCCCTCTTGCCGCGGAACGTGGTCTTCACGGCCCGCCTGAGGGCTGTCGGGTCGGAGCCGATCGGGCCACCGACCGGGCATCCAAGTGCGCGTCCGGGGAGGCCCCCGGACAGAGCTGCATGCATGGAGCCCACCGTCTCCGGCGGGCGCCAATATCACTGTACCCCGGATCCGCGCATGTGTACCGGGGCAATTGTTGTGTACGAGTTCACTGTGCCGTTCCAGGCCGGGACTGGGGGCTTTCACGCCTGGTGGGGCGGGCTATGGTGCAGGGCATGCAGACGCCTGACAAGACCCCCGACGACGGCGGCGAGCACACCGGGACCGCCACCCAGGACTGGGCCACCGCCTCCGCCGACCCCACGTACCGCGCCGCGGTCGTGGACCTGCTGGGAGCGCTGGCGTACGGCGAGCTGGCGGCCTTCGAGCGGCTGGCCGAGGACGCGAAGCTGGCGCCCTCGCTGGCCGACAAGGCGGAGCTGGCCTCGATGGCGTCCGCCGAGTTCCAGCACTTCGAGCGGCTGCGCAAGCGGCTGGCGGAGATCGACGAGGAGCCGACCTCGGCCATGGAGCCGTTCGCCGAGGCGCTGGATGAGTTCCACCGCCAGACGGCGCCGTCGGACTGGCTGGAGGGCCTGATCAAGGCGTACGTCGGCGACTCCATCGCCTCGGACTTCTACCGCGAGGTCGCGGCCCGGCTGGATTCGGACACCAGCGCCCTCGTGCTCAGCGTGCTGGACGACACGGGGCACTCCAGCTTCGCCGTGGAGAAGGTGCGCGCCGCCATCGAGGCCGACCCGCGTGTGGGCGGCAGGCTCGCGCTCTGGGCGCGGCGGCTGATGGGCGAGGCGCTGTCCCAGGCGCAGCGCGTGGTCGCCGACCGCGACTCGCTGTCCACGATGCTGGTCGGCGGCATCGCCGACGGCTTCGACCTGGCGGAGGTCGGCAAGATGTTCTCGCGCATCACCGAGGCGCACACGAAGCGGATGGCCGCGCTGGGCCTGGCCGCCTGAGACTGCGCCGTACGGGACCCAGCCGTACGCGGCCGAGCCGGCCGGTGCCGTGCCCGGCAGCGCTCACACCCGGGGCGGGCCGGCCACGTTCGCCGGGAGGCCGGTGGAGGAGGGGTGCGGGCGGGCGTCGCGGAGCAGCAGCGACAGGATCGCGATGCTCACCGCGGCGGCCACCGCCAGGGTCACCGCCGCATAGCCGGGGCCCAGCACGACGCGGCTCACGATGCAGCCGAGCAGGGCGGCGGCGGGTCCCGTGCCCAGCACGAGGCCGCGGTGGGCGAAGCGTGCGGGCAGGCGGTGCGCCGCGGCGTAGGCGAGGCCGAGACCAAGGGCTGCGGCGCCGAGTGCCTCCAGGATCACGGCAACCTCCTCGGGGTGCGGGGCCGGTGCCCGGCCTGTGGTGCGGGGGCGTTCGCCACCCGTCCTCCCCTTGTGACCGCCGTGCAAAACCGTGCGGGAGCATCCGTGTGCGGATGCCGTAACGCGCCGGGTGACGGGCGTATCGCGGGCATGAGAAAGGGCGGTTCCCCGGACCTCCGGGGAACCGCCCTTCATCTCGCCGTCGTTCCGGCGGGCGCTCAGATGGCGCCGAAGCCCACCTTGCGGCCGGTGTGCTCGCCGATCTCCACGTACGCGACCCGGTCGGACGGGACCAGGATCTTGCGGCCGTGCTCGTCCTCCAGGCTCAGAAGCTCCGAACCGCTGCCGGCAAGCGCCGCCGACACCGCGGTCTGAACCTCATCGGGAGTCTGCTTGCTCTCGAAGACGATCTCGCGGGGCGCGTGCTGCACGCCGATCTTGACCTCCACGGCTATGTCCCTCCGACGGTCAGGTTGGGTACGCGGTCAGCCGCGCTGTACGGAGCACAGATTAGCCGCATCGGAGCAGGCCGGGCGCATCCCCTCCGCACGCCGGGAGCGAACACCGGGGCGGCCCGCAGGACCGCGGCGGATCACCGCCGGTCACCGCGGGCCGCCCCGGGCCTGCGTCGCGCAGCGCGGATCACTGCATCGGGAAGCCCGCGATGCCGCGCCAGGAGAGCGAGGAGATGAGCTTGGCCGCCGCGTCCCTGGGGATCTTCTGGCCTGCGCTGAGCCAGTACCTCGCGGTGATCTGGGCCATTCCGCACAGCCCGACGGCGAGCAGCATCGCCTGGTCCTGCGGGAGCTTGGTGTCCTCGGCGATGACCTCGCTGACGGCCTCGGCGCAGTCCAGGCTCACCTTGTCCACGCGCTCGCGCACGGCCGGCTCGTTGGTGAGGTCGGACTCGAAGACCAGCCGGAAGGCGCCGCCCTCGTCCTCGACGTACGCGAAGTAGGCGTCCATCGTGGCCGCGACCCGCTGCTTGTTGTCCGTGGTCGAGGCCAGCGCCTTGCGCACCGCCTGGAGCAGGGAGTCGCAGTGCTGGTCGAGCAGGGCGAGGTAGAGGTCGAGCTTGCCCGGGAAGTGCTGGTAGAGCACCGGCTTGCTGACGCCCGCGCGGTCCGCGATGTCGTCCATCGCCGCCGCGTGATACCCCTGCGCCACGAAGACCTCCTGGGCCGCGCCCAGGAGCTGATTGCGCCGTGCCCGGCGTGGCAGGCGCGTGCCGCGTGGTCGCGCCTCCGTCTGCTCGGTCGCTGTCACGCCGCCTCCCTGGTTCTCTCTCGCGCAGTCTGCGCTGGGCCGCCATCGTACTTTTGGGTAACAGCGGATGCCCCGCCGTGGAGCGAGAATTTCACCGGCCGGACAGTACCCGAGGCGGTTGGTCCGCTTTTATCGGTACTCGTCCTCCTCCAGTTCCACCTCGCGCTCCTGGTCGGCCGCGTCCGCCGGGTCCACCTCGCGGTCGGCGCCGCGCCCCGTGATCGGGTGCTCGTGCTGGCGCAGGAGCCCCGTCTGCTGCTCGGCCGCGTCCTCCGCCGGCGCCTCGGGATCGGCCACGGCGTCGGGCTCCTCCTCATAGACGTCCTCGAAGGTGTCCGGGTCGGTCGGGTCCACTGTCATGCTGCTCCCCTTTCCAGTGCGGATGGCCTCCTTACGAGGGTAGGAGGTCACCCCGGTGAGCACGTCTCCCGGCGTACGGAGCGGGGCGGAGGCCCGGTGGCCGAGGGCGGGGTCCCTGTACCTGAAGGGAACTCCGGGAAAACAGGCGGCGGCTGTGACGGCGAACACAGGAGCCGCAGCGTGATCGTCTCGTAACATTGCCCCCATGTCGTCGAACGGGCAACCGGGAATCAGCACCGCCACCACGCCCGAGGCGCTGGCCCCCGAGACGGTGCCGCCTGCGGGCGGCCCGGGCGGGCCCGGCGGTCCGCGCGCAGGTGAGGGCGAGCGGCTGCGCTCGGTGCGGCTTGCGGGAGCGACGCTCACGGTGCGCTCGCGCGTGCCCGAGCGCGAGGGGCTGCCGCCCGCGGTCTTCGTGCACGGCCTGGGCGGTTCCTCGCAGAACTGGACCGCGCTCATGCGCGAGCTCGCCGCCGACGTCGACGGCGAGGCCGTCGACCTGCCGGGCTTCGGCGACTCCCCGCCGCCCGACGACGGGGACTACTCCGTGTCGGGGCACGCCCGCGCGGTGATCCGCCATCTGGAGGCCGCCGGCCGCGGGCCCGTGCACCTCGTGGGCAATTCGCTGGGCGGCGCCGTCTCCACCCGCGTCGCGGCCGTACGCCCCGATCTCGTGCGCAGCCTCACGCTGGTCTCGCCCGCGCTGCCGGAGCTGCGGGTGCAGCGCTCGGCGTGGCCGACCGCGCTGCTGGCGGTGCCCGGGGTGGGCGCCCTGTTCGGGCGGCTGACCAAGGACTGGCCGGCCGAGCGGCGCACCAGGGACGTGCTGGCGCTGTGTTACGGCGACCCCGCGCGGGTCACCCAGGAGGGCTTCGACGCCGCGGTGGAGGAGTACGAACGCAGGCTGCGGCTCCCGTATTTCTGGGACGCGCTGACGCGTTCGGCCCGCGGCATCGTGGACGCCTACACCATGGGCGGGCAGCACTCGCTGTGGCGGCAGGCCGAGCGCGTGCTCGCGCCGACGCTGCTGGTGTACGGCGGCCGCGACCGGCTGGTCGGCTTCCGCATGGCGCGGCGCGCCGCGGGCGCCTTCCGCGACTCCCGGCTCCTCTCGCTCCCCGAGGCGGGACACGTCGCGATGATGGAGTATCCGGACGTGGTGGCAGGGGCCTTTCGTGAACTGCTCGCGGATATCGGAGAATTGCCGCAGCATGACACGAGCCGGAACGGCGAACAGGAGCCGGCCGGGCTGCGGAAAGGGGCCTAGTCCTAGTGGGACGTCACAGCCGGAAGGGACGCGGGAACCCCCGCGACACCGCCGGGATACGCACGGCACACGGGGCGCCGCAACCGGAGTCGTACGGGGACGAACCGTACGGCTCTCCGTATGCCGAGCCGTACGACCCCGGGAGCGGGCACACCGGGCATGCCGGATACGACGCGCATGAGGAGGCGGCGGCGCGCGGGCGCCGCGGCCCCGGTGGGCGCGTATCCGGGCACGAGTACGGATATGGCCAGGCGACGCCGCCCGGCGGGATCCCGCAGGCCCGCGAGGCGGCGGACGCGCGCGAGGTGCGCGGCGGCCATCCCGAGCAGCGCGAGCCCGGCGGCGGCTGGGGCGCCCAGCCCTGGCGCGGCGGCGCCGGTGCCACGGCGGCAGGGCCCGTCGTAGGGGCGGTCGCGCCCGGCAGGCAGCAGGGCGGACCCCGGCAGGAGTATCTGGACGCCTTCGACGACGACGTGTTCGCGGCGGGGGCGCCGGGGCACAGGAGGCCGGGGCACGCGGAGGCGGCCGCGCCTGCCGCTGCGCCGGAGACCACCCAGGGCAGCGGTACGGGAGCGCCGCCGGCCGGCGAGGGGGCTCCGCCCGCCACGGAACCGGAAGGCGAACCGGAAGCGGCCGAGGCCCCCGAGGGCGACCGCCGCAGAGCGGGCGGCAAGGGGCGCACGATCACCGGCGTCGCGGCCGCCGCGGTCACCACCGTGCTCGCCGTGGTCATCGCCGGACATGTCGCCGACGGCCGGAAGAACGGCGCCGAGGACACGCGCACCGCGGCCGAGGGCGACCAGGCCGGGGGCGCGGGGCGGCACGAGGACGGCGCGGGCACGGCGCCGCGCAGCAAACCGCTCTCGTACGACGACAAGATGGCCAGGGCCTTCCCGGTCGGCAGGACGGCCGAGGGCTCGGGGGACTTCCGCACGGTCAGCGGGCACCAGAAGGGCCCCAAGGGGAAGCAGGTGCTCAAGTACCGCGTGGATGTCGAGAAGGGACTCGACCTCCAGGGCGGGCTGTTCGCGCAGGCGGTGCAGAAGACCCTGAACGACAAGCGCAGTTGGGCGCACGGCGGGGAGCGCAGCTTCGAGCGGGTCTCCTCGGGCAAGCCGGACTTCGTCATCACGCTGGCCAGCCCGAAGACCACGGACGTGTGGTGTGCGAAGTCGGGGCTGGACACCAGCGAGCAGAACGTCTCCTGCGATTCGGCCGCCACCGAGCGCGTCATGATCAACGGCTACCGGTGGGCCGAGGGCGCGGCGACGTACGGCAAGGACCGGATGCACCAGTACCGGCAGATGCTCATCAACCACGAGGTCGGGCACCGGCTCGGGCACAACCACGTGGGCTGCGCCAAGCAGGGCGAGCTCGCGCCGGTGATGATGCAGCAGACCAAGTACCTGTCCACGGACGGCAGGAAGTGCCGCCCCAACGCCTGGCCGTACCCCTAGGGCATACCCCTGGAAAGCGGCCGCGGGTGCCGTGATGGCACGCGAACGGCGGACCCTCCGGTAAGTCACGGGCGTTCACCCCTTCCGGTGGCGCGATGGACAACCGTCCACCGCGCACCGGGGGCGCGCATAGCGTCGTCTGCGTCACGCCACTGAACTTCTGTCAGTCGTACGGCAGTCGAGCACCGGCCGTACGGCGCGCAGTCCGACGGTCAGTGGCCCCATGCGGAGATCGATCGGGGGTGCGTCCGTGCGCATCGCACTGCTTACAGAGGGTGGTTACCCCTACGCGCGCGGTGAATCGGTGGTGTGGTGCGACCGTTTGCTGCGCGGCCTGGAGGGCCACGAGTTCGAGATCTACGCGCTCAGCCGAAGCGCGCGCCAGGAGGCCGGCGGCTGGTGCGAACTCCCGTCGCACGTCGGCCCCGTGCGCACCGCGCGGCTGTGGGGCGCCGACCCCGGTGCCACCGCGCCGGGCGGTCCGGCGGCGCTCGGGCGGCGGGCGCGGCGGCGCTTCGCCGAGTGCTTCGGGCAGCTCGCGCAGGCCGTGTGCACCCCGGACCCGGAGGAGGGCGCGCCCGCCGGAAAACACCTGGCGGACCGTTTCGCCACCGGTCTCTACGGGCTCGCCGAGCTCGCGGCCGAGTGCCGCGGCGGCCTCGCCGCAGCGCTCCGCTCCGAACAGGCCCTGCGCATCCTGGAGTCCGCCTGCCGCGAGCCGGGCGCGCTCCGCGCCGCGCACGGGGCCAGGGTGACCGACCTGCTCGCGGTCGCCGAGCGGCTGGAGCGCGCGCTGCGCCCGCTCTCCCTCGACTGGTACAGGGGCGAGGGCGCCGCCGCCGACGGGTCCTCCTCCGCTGACGGCGCCGGGGTGTCCGAAACCGGCGCCGCATCTTGGACAGGGGGCCTGGCCTCGGCCGATCTGTGCCATGTGGTCGGCAGCGGCGCCGCCGCGCTGCCCGGGCTGCTGGCCAAGCGGCTGCACGGGACGCCGCTGCTGGTCACGGAGTACACCGTGCGGCTGCGCGAGCACTATCTCGCGGGGGCGGCCGACGCGGTGGCGCCCGCGGCCGCCCGCGCTCCGGTCCGCGCGCTGCTCGCCTCGTTCCAGGGGCGGCTGGCCCGGGAGACGTACCGCCAGGCGCAGTTGATCACCCCCGGCAGCACCCACGTACGGCGCTGGCAGGAGCGGTGCGGGGCGCGGCGCGAGCAACTGCGCACCGTCTACCCGGGGATGGACGCCGCCCCTTTCGCCGAGGCGGGCGAGCGCGCGGGGGAGGAACCCGCGCGGGAGGCGGGGCACTCGCCGCCGACTCTGGTGTGGGTGGGGCGGGTTGAGCCCGCGAAGGACCTGATCGCGCTGCTCCACGCGTTCGCCAGGGTGCGCGAGCGTGTGCCGGGCGCGCGGCTGCGGCTCGTGCGGAACGCCCCCGGGAGAGGCCAGGACGCCGAGGCGTACGCGGCGCACTGCCGCGCGCTGGCCGCGCAGCTCTTCCCCGACGAGGCGGCCGGGCCGCACGCGGTGGGCGAGTGCCCGGTCTCCTTCGAGGAGGCGGGCAGCCCCGAGGCGCCGACCGTGGCCGAGGCGTACGCGGACGCCTCCGTGGTCGTGCTCTCCAGCGTCGTGGAGGGCTTCCCCGTGCCGCTCGCCGAGGCGATGCTCTGCGGCAGCGCGACGGTGTCCACCGACGCGGGTGCGGTGTGCGAGGTCATCGGCGGCACCGGTCTTGTGGTGCCCGCGCGCAATCCGCGCGCGCTCGCCGACGCGTGCGTGGCGCTGCTGCGCGACCCGGAGCGGCGGGCCCGGCTGGGCGCCGCGGCACGGGCCCGCGCTCTCGAGCTCTTCACCGTCGAGCAGAACATCGCGGCATTTCACGGCATCTACCTGGAGCTGATGTCGCACCACCCGGTCCGGCACGGCCGAGCCCCGCTGGACGGCGCCGGGGGAGCGCTGCCCTTCGCGCGTCCCGCCGAGTCCCATGTGCCCGGCCGCTGGGTGGGCACGGGCCAGGAGCGGTCCGAGGCGGCCGGGCGCCGCGCGGGCGGGCGACTCAGCGGCCTGTTCCCCGGGGTGCGCCGTCGCGGACACGAGCCGGAGGGCGGGCCGCGGGAGACGGGCCCGCCCGGTGCGGAGGGGGAGCGCCGCGACCCGGTGGCCGTCGGCGCCGGACCCGGCACCCCCGGAGAGGAGGAGCGGGCATGAGCGCTGAGCGTGAGGACGGCGTACGTGACGATGGCGTACGCAACGACGGCGTACGCGCAGGTGGCGAGGGCGTGAGCGGCGACCGCGCGGCCGAGGGCGGCGTGTTCGGTGACGGCGCGGCCGAGGCGGCCGCGCTGCATGTGCCGCTGCCGCCCGAGGTGCCGATGCCGGCCGTACGCCGCCAAGGGAGCGCGCACGCACCGGAGTTCGCCGCGCGCGACGTCCCGGGCCCCGGCACCGCGGGGGAGCCGGGGCGGCGCGAGGGCGAGGACCCCGGGTGGCCGGGCGCCGCCTGGCGGAGCGGCACGGCCGATCCCGTACGGGGGCTGCTGCACCGGCACAGGGAGCTGTGCGAGCGCGCGGTCGACCCGCTGGAGATCGCGGCAGGGCTGGAGGCGCACGGCGTGACCGACAGGACCGCCGCGCGGTATCGGCACCGCGATGTCTTCGGCCTCGCCGAGGAGTTGTACGCGCGCGTGCCCCGCGCAGACGCGGGCGAGGACGAGGCCCCGGCCCCGCACGCCGCGCACGAGGAGGCCCCGGTGCCCGCAGGCGACCGGCTCGCGCGGCTGCTGGTGCCCCTGCTGCCCGCCGCCCTGTGCGCCGCTGTGCTGCTCGCGCTCTCCGCGCTGGCCCAAGCGCCGGGCCCCCCTTCCCTGCTGCGGCCCGCCGTCGCGGCGGCCGGCGCGGCGGCGGTCGGCGCGGCCGCGCGGCTGGCCGTCGTGCGCCTCGTGCTCCCGCGCGGCGCGGGCAGCCGCACGCAGGTGCTCGTCGCGTGCTGGCTCTGCGGCATCGGGCTGCTCGGCGCCGCCGGCCCCGGTGAAGGCGCGGCCGGCGCGCGGGAGTTGGCGCTCGGGCTGGCCTGCGGGGTGGCGCCCGCGGTGTGGAGCGCGCGCTGGTTCTCCGTGCGGGCGCGGCGGGCTCTGCACGAGAGCCGCGGGCTCGGGGAGTTCGCCGCCGGTGTGCGGCCGCTGTTCGCCGCGGCGCTGGCCTTGTTCGCGCTCGCGCTGGCCGGGGCGCAGGCCGTGGCCAGGCCCGCCGTCCATGTGCTCGGCGCCGGGGCGCCGTTGGCCCCGCTGCCGGTGCTCGGCGGCACGGCGCTCGGCGTGCTGCTCTACCTCGCGCTGCTGCTCGCGGCGCACGGCTACCGCAGGGCCGCGGCCTGGGGCATCGGCGCCGCGGGCGCGGCCGAGGCGGTGGCGCTGGCCGCGGGGCTCGCGGTCCCGGCGCACGCGCTGCCCGGCGGCGGTTCCCCGGTGCCCGCGCTGGTGCCCGCCGTGGTGTGCGGCGGCGCGGCGGCCGTGCTGCTGACGTACGCGTTCCGTGCTCTCGCCCGCGCCTCGGCGCACCGGCCCCGGGCGGCCGGATGAGGCCGCGGCACGTGGCGTGAACCCCTGCGTGCCCCGCGCACCATCCGTACCGCTCACACCCCACGTACTTCACGTCCCGCACGTACCCCACGTCCTGAACGCACCCCATTCCCCGCACGCACGCCGTGCACCCCGCGAACCCCTCGCACCTCAGGAATCCGTGCACCTCACGTACCCGTGCACTTCGAGAAGGAGCAACACCCGATGACCACCACACAGCAGCCACGGCCGGCCCGGCCGGTCACACCGCCGGAGGCAGGGGCACGGGCGGCGGGCAGCCGCCGCACCGTTCCGGTCGGGGAGGAGGCGCGATGAGGGTGCTGCTGCTCGGTGCCAGCGGATATCTGGGGCGCTTCGTCGCCGACCGGCTGCTGGCCGACCCCGCCGTCCAGCTCACCGCGCTGGGCCGGAGTGACGACTCCGACGTCAGGTTCGACCTGTCCTCGGGCAGCCCCGGGGCGCTGACCCGCTTCCTGGACGCGGTGCACCCCGGGGTGGTGATCAACTGCGCGGGCGCCATCCGCGGTTCGGCCCGCGATCTGACCCGGCACAACACCGTGTCGACGGCCACCGTCTGCGAGTCGCTCCGGCGCAGCGGGTGCGGGGCGCGGCTGGTGCACATCGGCTGCGCCGCGGAGTACGGACCTTCGCCGGCCGGCTCCTCCACCAGCGAGGACGCCGTGCCGCGGCCCGGGGGCCCGTACGGCGTGAGCAAGCTCGCCGCGACCGAGCTGGTGCTGTCCTCGGGGCTCGACGCCGTGGTGCTGCGGGTGTTCTCGCCGGCCGGGCCCGGCACTCCCGCCGGGTCCCCGCTCGGGCGGCTGGCCGAGGCGATGCGCCGCGCGATGCAGCAGGGCGACCACGAGCTGAAGCTCGGAGGGCTGGGCGTGCAGCGGGACTTCGTGGACGTACGGGATGTGGCGCGGGCCGTGCACGCCGCCTCGCTCTCCGCCGCGCAGGGCGTGGTCAACATCGGCACGGGGCGCGCCGTGCGGCTGCGTGACGCGGCCGGTGTGCTGGCGCGCGCGGCCGGATACACCGGCGCCGTCCACGAGATGGACCCGCACCACCAGGTGCCGCAGCCCGCGCACGGGCCCGGCGGCGCACCGGCGCCCCCGCCCCAGCAGCCGTATCCGGACGGCTGCGGCAACTGGCAGCAGGCGGACGTCCGCACGGCACGCGACCGGCTCGGCTGGCGGCCCCGCATCGGCCTGGAGGAGTCGCTCGCCGACATCTGGATGGAGGCGGCATGCCGCATCTGACGAGGCCGGGCGACCCGCGGCAGCGCCCGGGCAGCGCCGTGCGCCGCCTCGGCATGGGGGCGCCGGGCTGCGCCCACCCGATGCTCGCGCCCGGCGAATGGGGCGAACTCGCCCGCCCCGGCGTCCCGTTGGACTGGGCCGTGCTGGACATCGCGGGCGGCGGACCCGGCAGCCGCCCCGATCCGTACTGGCTCCAGGCGGCGGCCGCGCTGCACGAGGCGGGCACCGGCGTCCTCGGCTGTCTCGACATGTGGGACGGTACGCGGACATTCGGCGAACTGATCTCGGACGCGCACCGCCACCTCGACTGGTACCGCGTGGACGGCTTCTATCTGGACCGCTGCCCCGGGGACCTCGGGCGCATCACCGAGACGAACAGGGTGGCCTCGACACTGCGCGCGCTGAGTGCCGAGGGTCACATCGTGCTCGGTCACGGCGCCCACCCCGACCCCGCATACGCCGAGGTGGGAGACCAGTTGGTGACCTTCAACGGGTCCTGGTCGGAGTACCGCTGGGCGCAGGTGGAGGAGTGGACGGCCGACCATCCGCCCTGGCGCTTCTGCCACTTGGTGCACGGGCTGCCCGGCACGCACCTCGACGAGGCGCTGCGGCTGGCGCGCTGGCAGGGCGCGGGGACGGTGTGGTTCACCGACAGGACGGCGCGCTCCGACCAGAGCCCCTGGGAGATCCTGCCCGGCTACTGGGACGACCTCGTCTCGCGTCTCGGACCTGGTGTCTCGGAATGAAGGAGCGCGTGGCAGTGTTACGAGCAGAACGACCGTACTTCCACCGACCATCGGAGACTCCGTGTCGCTGCCACCCCTGGTCGAGCCGGCTTCCGAGCTCACCGTCGACGAGGTCCGCAGGTACTCCCGCCACCTGATCATCCCGGACGTCGGGATGGACGGGCAGAAGCGGCTGAAGAACGCCAAGGTGCTCGCCGTGGGTGCCGGCGGCCTGGGCTCGCCCGCGCTGATGTACATGGCCGCGGCGGGCGTGGGAACCCTCGGCATCGTCGAGTTCGACGAGGTCGACGAGTCGAATCTGCAGCGCCAGATCATCCACAGCCAGGCCGACATCGGCCGCCCGAAGGCCGAGTCCGCGAAGGACACGATCCTCGGCATCAACCCGTACACGCAGGTGAACATCCACGAGGAGCGTCTCGACTCCTCGAACGTGATGGACATCTTCGCCGAGTACGACCTGATCGTGGACGGCACCGACAACTTCGCCACCCGCTATCTGGTCAACGACGCCTGCGTGCTGCTCAACAAGCCGTACGTCTGGGGCTCGATCTACCGCTTCGACGGGCAGGCCTCGGTGTTCTGGAGCGAGCACGGTCCGTGCTACCGCTGCCTGTACCCCGAGCCCCCGCCGCCCGGCATGGTGCCGAGCTGCGCGGAGGGCGGCGTGCTCGGCGTGCTGTGCGCTTCGATCGGCTCGATCCAGGTGAACGAGGCACTCAAGCTGCTGGCCGGCTTCGGCGAGCCGCTGGTCGGCCGCCTGATGATCTACGACGCGCTGGAGATGAGCTACCGCACGGTGAAGGTCCGCAAGGACCCCGACTGCGCGGTCTGCGGCCCGAACGCGACGGTCACCGAGCTCATCGACTACGAGGCGTTCTGCGGCGTCGTCTCCGACGAGGCGCAGGCGGCCGCGGCCGACTCGACGATCACTCCCAAGCAGCTCAAGGAGTGGATCGACGAGGGCGAGAACATCGAGATCATCGACGTCCGCGAGCAGAACGAGTACGAGATCGTCTCGATCCCCGGCGCCAAGCTGATCCCGAAGAACGAGTTCCTCATGGGCAACGCGCTCCAGGACCTGCCGCAGGACAAGAAGATCGTCCTGCACTGCAAGTCGGGCCAGCGCTCCGCCGAGGTCCTCGCCGCCGTGAAGAGCGCGGGCTTCTCCAACGCCGTGCACGTCGGCGGCGGCGTCATCGGCTGGGTCAACCAGATCGAGCCGGACAAGCCGGTCTACTGACCAGCCTCACGCCGTACGCAGAAACGGCCCGCTCCCTCGCTGGGAGCGGGCCGTTCGCGTGTGTGCCACGCGCGACGGAGCGCCGGAGCTAGAGCGACCCCCGCTTCGTGAGGGCGGTGAAGGAGAACCAGCCGGGCAGCACCGGCAGCCACAGCGTCATCAGCCGGAACAGCAGCACCGCAGGCGTGGCCACCTCCTTCGGCACCCCGAAGGCGATCAGACCCGCGATCAGCGCGGTCTCCACGGCGCCCAGGCCGCCCGGCGTCGGCGCCGCCGAGCCCAGCGCGTTGCCCGCGAGGAACACCACGGCGAGGCTCGCGTAGCTGGCCGCCTCGTACCCGGTCTGCCCGAAGGCGCGGACGCAGGAGTCCAGGCAGAGCACGAACAGCAGGGTCAGCAGGAGCTGCCCGCCGATGCCGATGAGCAGCTTCTGCGGGCGCTGCACCACGTCCAGCATCCGCGGCACCACGCCGGCGAACAGCGACCGCAGCCGCGAGGAGGCGAACCGCCGCAGCCCCGGCACCGCCGTCACGATCAGCACCAGCACCGCGGCCGTCAGCAGCCCCGCGATCACCGTGCGGGACGGCGACAGGGTCGGTGTGTGCTCGGTCCCGGTCAGATAGCCGAAGAAGAGCAGCAGCAGGATGTGGCTGCCCAGGCCGAAGAGCTGGGACGCTCCGACGCTGGCCACCGCGTGCCCGGGGCGCACCCCCTGGCGCTGCAGGAAGCGGGTGTTGAGCGCCACGCCGCCGACCGCGGCGGGCGCCACCAGCTTCACGAAGGACCCCGCGACCTGCGCCACGACGGTCCGTACGAAGGGGACCTTCTCCGGCACGAAGCCGAGCAGCGACATCGCCGCGGCGACATAGGTGAGCGCGGAGAAGAGCACGGCGCTGCCGACCCACGCCCAGTTGGCCTCCACGACCTTGCTGAGGGGGACCGCGCTGAGCTGGGTGAGCAGGAAGTACGCGGCGAGGGCGCCCGCGATGAAGCTGACCAGGGTGCGCGGCCTGATCCGCTCCAGACGGGCCGGTTCTATCGGCGCCTGGGGTCTGATACGCAGCACCTGCTGGCGGATCTGGACCAGGAGGTCCTCCTCCCTGGCCTCCTCCAGCGCCTCGTCGATGGCCCGCTTCTCCGCCGACTTCTCCGCCCGCAGCGCCTTGCGGTCGATGGGCTTGCCCTCGATGGTCCTGCCCTCGGCGTGCTGGGCCTCGCGCGCCTGCTTGTCGGCGCGGGAGGCCTCCAGCACCGCCTCGCGCTCGCGCTGCGCCCGCTCCTTCGCCAGCTTCCGCAGCGAGAAGCGGGTGCTGCGGCTCAGCGCGATGGGCTGGAGCAGCGGCAGGGAGTCGGCGACCGCGTCGGGACCGAGCACGTCAACGGCGGCCGCGACCGCGCGCTCGGCGCCGACCCGCAGCCCGAAGGTGGTCATGAGCTGGGCCACGTCCATGCGCAGCACCAGGTCGCCCGCCGCGATCTCGCCGCCGCGCAGATCCGTGAGGTAGACGCTGCCGGAACGATCCACCAGGAGCGCGTCGCCGACCAGCCTCCGGTGGGCGATCCGCCGCGACTGGAGCGCCTCCACCTGCTGCCAGGAGGCGCGCATCAGCTCGTCGGTGATCTCCTCGTCCGGTACGGAGTCCAGCGAGGCGGCCTCGATGTGCTCGTACACCAGCATCACCGCGTCGGGGCCCAGCTCCGAGGTGGCGATCAGCTTGGGCGCGTTCGCCCCGGCCGCGATCGCCGCGTAGGCGAGCAGGGCCTCCTGCTCCAGCGCCTGCCGCAGCGTCTGGAGGCTGCGCCGCTGGGTGATGCCGCGCAGGGTGAGGCGGCGCCAGAGCCGGTAGAAGAAGCCCTGCGCCTGCTGTTCGCGGTCCACGACGGTGACGTCGATGGGCGGGCCGTCCTCCAGCGTGACCCGGTAGCGGCGGCCGGCCTCCCGGTAGCCCGGGTCGCGCTTGTCGGTGCGGCTGGGCTCGGGCTCCTCGACGCGTACGGCGGCGACCGGCGAGAAGCCCACGTGCCGCAGCCCTGCCAGCAGGGTCTGGCCCGTGGGGCGGACGTTGGGGGTGCCGACCGTGTAGAGCGTGGCGTACGCGACCGTCCAGCCGATCAGCAGCGTGACCACGATGGAGAACGGCGTGGAGTAGCCGGGGATCAGTACGGCGAACGCGTTCAGCAGCAGCACCGCCCACAGCAGCACGCGCCAGCGCGGTCTGCGGGCCATGCCGACGGCCGTCATGTAGGCGAAGACGGGCGCCAGATAGCTGTGCACGGGGGTGGTCAGATCGGTGTCGGTGATCTGCTTCGTGAGCGCGTCCCGCACCGAGCCGGGGGCCGCCTCGGCGACCCACAGATCGGTGGCCAGCGACGCGCCGTGGGCCAGCACGGCGGCCAGCACCCCGTCCGCGATGCGCAGCCCGTCCCGCTTGATCAGCCGCTCGATGGCGAAGGCCACGGGCACGAGCAGCACCGCGATGCTGGAGGCCAGCCCGGTGAGGCTGATCAGCAGCGGGGGCGCCTGCTGGGTGCCCTTGTTGATGTCGTCTTCCAGCCCCGCCGTGGTGTTGTGCGCGAAGTTCGCGATCACGATCACGATCGTGATGCCGAGCAGCCCGAGGACGGTGCGCAGCAGGTCGGACGGGCGGTGCACCCGCGCGGCCAGCAGCGGCTCGTCGCTCTCGATCCGCTCGTCGGGCCGTTCCCCGACGCGGTCCTCGATGCGCCCGTCCTCGGTGAGCGCCTCGTCCGGCACGGTCTCCTCCGGCACGGCCCCTCCGGGTCGGGTCTTCTGCGGTACGGCGTCCTCCCCGGGTACGGCGGTGTTCCCCCCGGGCACGGCGTCACTCTCCCCGTGCGCGGCGCCGGCGTCCTCGCGTGCGCGGTCGCCGGTCACCGGGGCAGCCCCGTGCGCGGCAGAGGGTTCCTCCTCGTGAGGCCGTTCATGCTGCCGCCGCCCGGTCGTCGTTCCGTCTTGGTCTCGTATCACTCGTCACCGCCCGGAAGATGGTGGCACGAGGGGGTGGCACATGGGGGCACGAGGGGGCATTCCGGAGCCACCCCATATCCGGCATACCAGGAGAAGAACGGTTCGGCTCCGCCCCGAGCGGAACCGCGTTGTCGGTGGCGTGCGGCACGATGGCCCGCATGCAGGGGAACAGTTCCGAGGGGCCCGCAGGCCCCGCCGAGTCCGGGGCCGGATCCGGATCCACGGCACCTCCCGAGGCGCCGGAGATCCCGGAGTACGCGGAGCGGGTGCTCGATCTCACGGAGCGCATCCCGCCGGGGTGCGTGATGACGTACGGGGACATAGCGGAGTTCCTGGAAGAAGGAGGACCCCGCCAGGTCGGCCGCGTGATGGCGCTCTGGGGCGGCGCCGTGCCCTGGTGGCGCGTGGTGCGCGCTGACGGGCGGCTGCTCCCGGGCGGCGAGCTCCGCGCCCTGGAGCACTACCGCGAGGAGGGCACCCCGCTCCGCGAGGCCCCCGGCGCCTCCGACGGGCACATACCGCGGCTCGACATGCGCCGTGCCAGGTGGGACGGGGAGGGCGGCTGACCACCTGCTGCGGCTGAACACGCCTACCACCTTCCGCCACGGCCGCGCGCCCCATGCGTGCAGCCGTCCGTACGGAGTACAGGAGGAACGCACTGCGTCCCGTGAGACGGCTGGCGTAGCGTCGGGAGCCGCACACCACCCCCGCAGCACCCGCAGCACCGAACCTCCCCCGAGGCGATCACCGTGAGCTCCTCCGACCTGTCCGATGCGCGTCCGCCGTCGCCCGCCCCGGGTGCGGCCGGCGCGTACCGGCTGGTGCGCACTCCTCCGGAGCCTGCGGGCCCCCCTGCCTTGGACGCACGGCAGCGCGCGGTGGTTGACCACGGGCGCGGACCGCTGCTGGTCCTCGCAGGTCCGGGCACGGGCAAGACCACCACGCTCGTCGAGGCCGTCGCCGAGCGGGTGCGCGGCGGCACGGACCCCGAGCGGATCCTGGTGCTCACCTTCAGCCGCAAGGCAGCGGTGGAGCTGCGCGACAGGATGGCCGCGCGGCTCGGGGGCGCGGGTGAGGGACCGGGTGCGAGCGCGCCGCAGGCCACCACCTTCCACTCGTACTGCTACGCGCTGCTGCGCGCGCACCAGGACGCCGAGCTGTTCGCCGAGCCCCTGCGGCTGCTGACGGGCCCCGAGCAGGACCTGTACGTACGCGAACTCCTCGAAGGCGAGCTGGAGCTGGAGGCGGAGGGCCGCGGCCGGGTGGAGTGGCCCGACGAGCTGCGCTCCTGCCTGACCACCCGCGGCTTCGCCGACGAGATGCGCGCGGTGGTCGCGCGCAGCAGGGAGCTGGGGCTGGGCCCCGCCGAGGTCGGCACGTTCGCGCGGCGCACCGGGCGGCCCGACTGGCGCGCGGCGGCGGCCTTCCTCGCGGAGTACCTGGACGTGATGGACGCGCAGGGCGTCCTCGACTACGCGGAGCTGGTGCACCGCGCGGTCCTGCTCGCCGAGCGCGAGGAGGTGGCCGCCGAGCTGCGGGACGCCTATGACGTGGTGTTCGTCGACGAATACCAGGACACCGACCCCGCGCAGGTCAGGCTGCTCCAGCAGATCGCGGGACAGGGTCGCACCCTGGTGGCCTTCGGCGACCCGGACCAGTCCATCTACGCGTTCCGGGGCGCCGATGTGAACGGCATCCTCGACTTCCCGCACGCCTTCCCGCGTACGGACGGCTCGCCCGCTCCGGTCGAGGTGCTGGGCACGAGCCGCCGCTCCGGCGACCGGCTGCTGGCCGCCACCCGCGAGCTGGCCCGCAGGCTGCCCGCGCCGCGGCTGCCCGCCGAGGCCGTACGGGCGCACCGCGCGCTCACCCCGGTGCGGGAGGGCGGCGCCGTGGAGGTGTGCACGTACCCGACCGCCGGCGCCGAGCTGGACAACATCGCCGACATCCTGCGCCGCGCCCACCTGGAGGACGGCGTCCCCTGGGGCGAGATGGCGGTGCTGGTGCGCGCGGGCGGCCGCAGCATCCCCGCGGTGCGGCGCGCGCTCACCTCGGCCGGGGTCCCGCTCGACGTGGACGGCGCCGACGTGCCGCTGCGCCAGGAGCCCGCGGTCGCCCCGCTGCTGACGGCACTGCGCGCGGTGGCCCGCAGCGTGGTGGAGGCGCGCGGTACGAGGGAGAGCGCGGAGGGCGACGAGGACGAGGCCGGCACCGGTCAGGCGCGGAGCGGCGAGGAGGACGCGGACGCGGAGGGCTCCGAGTCCGCGCAGACCTCCGAGGCCCCCGCCCCCTGGCTCGACACCGACACAGCCCTCACCCTCCTCTCCTCGCCGCTCGGCGGCATGGACGCCGCCGACCTGCGGAAACTGGGGCGGGCGCTGCGCGAGGAGGAGCGCGCCGCGGGCGAGAACGTGCCGCGGCCCTCCGACGACCTGCTCGCCGAGGCGCTCGCGGAGCCCGAGCGCCTGGTGGCGCACGACCCCGCGTACGCGCACGGCGCCCAGCGGCTCGGCCTGCTGCTCCGCAAGGCACGCGAACTCCTGGCCGGCGGCGGTACGGCGGAGGAGGCGCTGTGGCAGCTCTGGGACGGCACGCCCTGGCCGCAGCGGCTGGAGCGCGCGGCCCTGCGAGGCGGCCCCGGAGGCCGCAACGCGGACCGCGACCTGGACGCGGTGTGCGCCCTGTTCGCGGTGGCGGCCCGCGCCGAGGAGCGCAGCGGCGGCCGCGGCGCCCTCAACTTCCTCGAAGAGCTGGACGCGCAGGACATCGCGGCCGACACCCTGGCGGGCCGCGCCGTGCGCCAGGACGCCGTGCGGCTGATGACGGCGCACCGCTCCAAGGGACTGGAGTGGCGGCTCGTCGTGGTGGCGGGGGTGCAGGAGGGGCTCTGGCCCGACCTGCGGCGACGGGGCTCGCTGCTGGAGGCCGACAGGATCGGCAGGGACGGGCTCGCCGAACCGCTGCCGCCCGGCGCCCTGCTGGCCGAGGAGCGCCGGCTGTTCTACGTGGCGGCCACCCGGGCCAGGGAGCGCCTGGTGGTCACCGCCGTCCAGGCACCGGCCGACGATGGCGACCAGCCCTCGCGCTTCCTCGGCGAACTCGGCGTGGAGCAGCGCACGGTGACCAGCCGCCCCCGGCGCCCGCTGGCGGTGGCCGCGCTGGTGGCGGAGCTGCGCGCGACGACCGTCGACCCGGCGGCCTCGCCCGCGCTGCGGGACGCGGCGGCCCGCAGGCTCGCGCGGCTCGCGGGGCTGCGCGACGAGGAGGGCCACCCGCTCGTGCCGGCCGCGCACCCGCACCGCTGGTGGGGGCTGCACGAGCAGACCAGGTCCGAAGTGCCGCTGCGCGACCGGGAGTCGCCGGTCAGGCTGTCGGGCAGCGCGCTGGAGCAGCTCGCCACGACCTGCTCGCTCCAGTGGTTCCTGGGGCGCGAGGTGAAGGCGGACAGCCCGGCAACGGCGGCACAGGGGTTCGGCAACGTCCTCCACGTACTCGCCGACGAGGTCGCCTCCGGCGGCACGCCGGCCGACCTCGCCGTGCTGATGGAGCGGCTCGACACGGTGTGGGACGGGCTGGCCTTCGACGCGCCGTGGAAGTCCCGGCAGGAGAAGCGGGAGGCGCGGGACGCGCTGGAGCGGTTCCTGCGCTGGCACGTCATGGAGCGCGGCGAGGGCCGCGAAGTGGCGGGCAGCGAGCACGAGTTCGACGTGACGCTGAAGGCCGGGGAGTACGAGATCCGGATCCGCGGCAGCATGGACCGGGTCGAGCGGGACGCCGAGGGCCGCGCGTACGTCGTCGACTTCAAGACCGGGAAGTCCTCCAAGCCCACGGCGCGCGAGGTCGAGCAGCACCCCCAGCTCGCGGTGTACCAGCTCGCCGTGCGCGCCGGCGCCGCCGACGGGCTGTTCGGCGGCCGCACCCCGGAGCCCGGCGGCGCCGAGCTGGTGCACCTGCGTCAGGGCGCACCCGTACGGGACGGCGGCGACACGCTGCCCGCCGTGCAGCGCCAGGACCCCCTGGGGGACCCCGACTCGGCGGGGGCGACGGAGTCCGCGGGGGAACCGGGGGACCCCGAGGGCGCGTCAGGGACCGGTGAATGGATCGGTGATCTTCTGGCCCGCGCAGCGGGCCGGGTGCTGGACGAGCGGTTCACGCCGACGCCGGGACAGCACTGCACGCACTGCGCCTTCCGCGGCGCGTGCTCGGCCAGGCCCGAGGGCCGCCAGATCGTCGAATAGGGCGCGTTCCCTTAAGGGGAGGGCGTCTCCGTACGTACGGAAACGGGGAGAACGTTGGTGCAGAAGGAGTCCCGGAGGCGCATGGCCCCGGGCCGCAGGACCCTCGCGGCCGTGGCGCTGTGCGCGGCGGTCGCCACGGGCGCGACGGGGTGCATGGGCGTCGGCGGCGGCAAGGACGGCGGCAAGGCCGGCGCGGACCGCGCGAGCGGCGGCGGTGCGGCCGGCAAGCAGGACGAGCAGGCCAACGGCATCGAGAAGCAGCCGGTGAAGAAGGTGGCCGAGCGGACGGTCGAGGCGATGCGCTCCGCCTCGGCGCTGCGCATGAAGGGGGCGCTGGCCACGGAGAAGGGGCGCGTCGCGATCGACCTCGCGCTGGCGAAGAGCGGCGACTGCTCGGGCACCTTCGGCGTCGGCGGCGGCGAGGCCGAGCTGCGCAAGAAGAGCGCGGCCACCTACGTGAAGGCGGACTCCGGCTTCTTCAAGGCGCTCGGCAAGGAGGACCCGAAGGCCGCGTTCGTGGGCCAGATGCTCAAGGGCCGCTGGATCAAGCTCCCCGCCGAGGGCATGTCGCAGGGCCCGGGGTCCGCCTCGGGGTCGGGTCCGGGTGCCGAGGCCATGTCGGACCCCGGCACCTTCTGCAAGCTCAGCACCCTGACCAGCGGGATGAAGGCGTCCGACGCGGAGAAGGCGGAGAAGGGGAAGCCGACCACCGTCGCGGGCCGCAAGGCGCTGCCGCTGGTGGAGAAGAAGAACGGCGGCACCGAGACCTCGTACATCGCCATGGAGGGCGAGCCGTACCTGCTGAAGCTGGAGAAGACCGGCGGCAAGGAGCCGGGCTCCATGACCTTCGGCGACTACGGCAAGCCGCTGAAGGTCGCGGCGCCGCCCAAGGACGGCACCGTCGACCTGGGCGAACTCGCGAAGGGCGGCGGCAGCGCGCTCTGAGCGGCGGGCGAGCGGCGGGTGCGTGCCGGGCGAGCTTCGGGCGAGTGCTGGGCGAGCTCTGAGCGGTGGGCCCCAAGAGGCGGCCGGGCCCTAAGGGGCGGCCCTTGAGGGGCGTGCGGTGGGCGGCGCGGGGCGCATCCGTCCCGTGGCGCCCGCCGCCCCCGGCTGTCAGCGGGACGCGTTAGCGTCTCCAGAGTGTCCGCACGACCCGCACGACTCAGCGATCCCGAGCAGCTCAAGGAGCTCCTCGGCATCCCGTTCACCCCGGAGCAGACGGCCTGCATCACCGCGCCGCCCGCCCCGCAGGTGATCGTGGCCGGCGCGGGTTCGGGCAAGACCACGGTGATGGCGGCCCGCGTCGTCTGGCTGGTCGGCACGGGCCAGGTGCCCCCCGAGGGCGTGCTCGGCCTCACCTTCACCAACAAGGCGGCGGGCGAGCTGACCGAGCGGGTGCGCAAGGCCCTGTTGCAGGCGGGGGTCACCGACCCGGACCCGGCGCCCGAGCCGGCCGGCGCCGCGGGCTCCGCAGGTCCCGGGGGCTCCTCGGACGCCGATCAGGCCGGCGGCGAGCCGCAGATCTCCACGTATCACGCCTTCGCCGGCCGCCTGCTGACCGAGCACGGACTGCGCATCGGCCTGGAGCCCGGCGCCCGGCTGCTCGCCGACGCCACCCGCTTCCAGCTCGCCGCGAAGGTGCTGCACTCCGCCTCCGGTCCCTTCGAGGGGCTGACCAAGTCCCTGTCCACGCACGTCAGCGACCTGCTCGCGCTGGACGCCGAGCTGTCGGAGCACCTGGTGGAGCCGCGCGTGCTGCGGGCGCACGACGCGGAGCTGCGCGCCACCCTGGACGGCGTCCGGCTGACCAACGAGGAGCTGCGCAGGATCCCGCGCGCCGCCGTCGGCCGCGGCGAACTCCTCGGCTTGGTCGAGGACTACCGCTCCCGCAAACGCTCCCGCGACCTCATCGACTTCGGCGACCGCATAGCCTTCGCCGCCAAGCTCGCGCGCGATGTGCCCGAGGTGGGGAGGGTGCTGCGCGAGCAGTTCCCCGTGGTGCTGCTCGATGAGTACCAGGACACGTCCGTCGCCCAACGCGTCCTCCTCGCGGGCCTGTTCGGCCACGGCACGGGGCACGCCGTCACCGCCGTCGGCGACCCCTGCCAGGCCATCTACGGCTGGCGCGGCGCCTCCGTCGCCAACCTCGACGACTTCCCCGAGCACTTCCCGCGCGGGGACGGCACCCCTGCCGAGCGGTATGCGCTGGGGGAGAACCGCCGCAGCGGCGGCCGCCTCCTCTCCCTCGCCAACGGCCTGGCCGAGCCGCTGCGCGAGCGCCACGAGGGCGTCGAGCCGCTGCGCTCAGCGCCCGGCGCCGAGGACGAAGGGCTGGTCCGCTGCGCCCTGTTCGACACGTATGCGGACGAGTTGGAGTGGCTCGCCGACTCCATAGCGCACCTGGTGCGCACCGGCACGCCGCCCGGCGAGATCGCCGTGCTGTGCCGCGGCGCGGCCGGATTCGCCGAGATCCAGGGCGCGTTGGTCGAGCGCGACGTGCCGGTCGAGGTCGTCGGCCTGTCCGGGCTGCTCCATCTGCCCGAGGTCGCCGACCTGGTCGCCATGTGCGAGGTCCTGCATGACCCCACGGCCAACGCCTCCCTCGTACGGCTGCTCACCGGACCGCGCTGGCGCATCGGCCCGCGCGACCTCGCGCTGCTGGGACGCCGCGCCCGGCTGCTGGTCCAGCACCGCGACGCCGACCCGGGGGACGATCCCGAACTCCGCCTCGCCGCCGCGGTCGAGGGCGTCGACCCCGCCGAGATCATCTCCCTCGCGGACGCGCTGGACACGTTCCTGGACGCGGGTACGGGGGCGAGCGCGGGTACGGGGGCGGTTCCGGGCGTCGGTACGGGGGCCGAAGCCGGTCAGGAAGGCGCTGGCCACTCCGGCGCGGGCCACTCCCACACCGCCCACGAGGAGGCGTACGAGGACGGGCTGCCCTTCTCGCCCGAGGCCCGCGTCCGCTTCGCGCGCCTGGCCCGGGAGATACGCGACCTGCGCCGCTCCCTCGCCGACCCGCTGATGGACGTGCTGCACCGGGTGCTCGCCGCCACGGGGCTCGAGGTCGAACTCGCCGCCTCGCCGCACGCGGTGGCCGCCCGGCGCCGCGAGACGCTGAGCGGTTTCCTGGACGTGGCCGCCGGGTTCGCCGCGCTGGACGGCGAGGCGACGCTGCCCGCGTTCCTTGCGTTCCTGCGCACCGCTGAGCAGTACGAGAAGGGGCTCGACAGCTCGCTCCCCGGCGGCGAGGACACCGTGAAGGTGCTCACCGCGCACAAGTCCAAGGGCCTGGAGTGGGACGTGGTCGCCGTGCCGGGGCTGGTCTCCGGGACCTTCCCCAGCACCACGCCGCGCGAGTCCTGGCTCGTACGGCCCGAGGTGCTGCCGCATGCGCTGCGCGGCGACGCGGAGACCCTGCCGGAGATGGGGGAGTGGAGCGCGAAGGGGCTCAAGGCGTACAAGACGGCCATGGCCGACCACACGGCCACCGAGGAACTCCGCCTGGGCTATGTGACGTTCACCCGCCCCCGTTCCCTGCTGCTCGGCTCGGGCCACTGGTGGGGCCCGTCGCAGAAGCGCCCGCGCGGCCCGTCCCCGTTCCTGGACGCCCTGCGCGACCACTGCGAACAGGGCCCGGGCCACGGCGAGGTGGAGCACTGGGCGGAACGGCCGGAGGAGGGCTCGGAGAACCCCCTCCTCGCCGAGGCCGCCGAGGAACGCGCCTGGCCCCTCCCCCTGGACGAGACCGCCATGACCCACCGCCGGGCGGCGGCCGAGGCGGTGTTGGAGCACCTGGCGCGCGAACATCCGGGGGAGGAGGGGGAGTCGGAGCGCGAGCCCGGGCCCGAGCGCGAGCCGGACCCTGTGCCCGGGCTGGAGCCCGAGCGTGACCGGGAGCCCGCGGAACACGAGCCCGAACCTGCGCCTGGGCCGGCCCCCGAGGAGCCCGAGGAGCCCGGGCCGCACGAACAACCCGAGCCGCACGCGCTCGCGGACGGCGCGCACGCCGACGCCGAGCGCTCGACCCCCGCTGCGGACCCGGGCCCCCTCGAACTCACCCCCGAGGAAGCCAGACTGGCCGCCTCCTGGGACCGCGACCTGGACGCGCTCGCCGGTGAGCTGCGCAGATCCCGCGCCACGGTCCGCGACGTGCCGCTGCCCGCCTCGCTCTCCGCCACGCAGATGATGCGCCTCGCCGAGGACCCGGACGGGTTCGCGCGCGAGCTGGCCCGGCCCATGCCGCGGCCGCCGAGACCCGCGGCCGCGCGTCGCGGCACCCGCTTCCACGCCTGGGTGGAGTCCCGCTTCGAGGAGCTGACCCTGCCGATGCTCGGCCCGGGCGAACTGCCCGGCGGGGGCGGCGAGTTCGGCGAGGAGCCCCCGGAGATCGCGGACGAGCGCGACCTGACGGCGCTCAAGGAGGCGTTCGAGCGCACCCCGTACGCCCACCGCACCCCGTACCGCGTCGAGGAGCCCTTCCAGCTCCGGCTGGCCGGCCGCACGGTGCGCGGCCGCATCGACGCGGTGTACCGGGAGACGGCCGAGGACGGCGGGGAGCGGTACGAGATCGTCGACTGGAAGACGGGCCGCGGCCGCACCGCCGACCCGCTCCAGCTCGCCGTCTACCGCCTGGCCTGGGCCGAGCGCCACGGCGTCCCGCCGTCCCGGGTGGACGCCGCGTTCCTCTTCGTCCGCAGCGGCGAGGTCGTACGCCCGCCCTCCCTCCCGGACCGCCCCGCACTGGAACGCCTCCTCCTGGGCGAGGAGGACCCGGGCCCGGACCCGGAGCAGGACCAGGACCCGGGCCAGGGCCAGCACTCGGGGCAGGACCCCGAGCGGACATCAGGGTCACCTCCGGAGCAGGAGGATCCGGACCCGGAGTCCCCCTAGGGGAGCCCGCGTGCACCCGCAGTACACCGCCCCTGCCGCACTGCGATCACCGGCGACGGATTAGGCTCGGAGGCATGAGCACCACCCCGGAGGCCCCGGACAGCGACGTACGGGCCCACATCGCAGACCGGCGCGCAGCGTTCCTCGACGAGCTCCGGGAGTGGGTGCGCATCCCCTCCGTCTCCGCCGACCCGGAGAGCGCGGGCGAGGTGCGCCGCAGTGCTCAGTGGCTCGCGGACAAGCTGGCCGCGACCGGCTTCCCGGTCGCCGAGATCTGGGAGACCCCGGGAGCGCCCGCGGTCTTCGCCGAGTGGCCCTCGGACGACCCGATGGCGCCGACCGTGCTGGTCTACGGCCACCACGACGTACAGCCCGCGGCCCGCGAAGACGGCTGGCACACCGACCCGTTCGAGCCGGTCGAGCGGGACGGCAGGCTGTACGGACGCGGCGCCGCCGACGACAAGGGCCAGGTCTTCTTCCACACCCTCGGCGTCGAGGCGCACCTGGCGGCGACGGGGCGCACGGCGCCGGCCGTGCATCTGAAGCTGCTGATCGAGGGCGAGGAGGAGTCGGGTTCGCCGCACTTCCCGGCCCTGCTGCGGGAGCGCGCGGAGCGGCTCGGCTGCGACGCGGTGATCGTCTCCGACACCGGCATGTGGTCGGGCGAGACCCCGACCGTGTGCACGGGCATGCGCGGACTGACGGACTGCCAGATCGATCTGTACGGCCCTGACCAGGACATCCACTCCGGTTCCTTCGGCGGCGCGGTGCCCAACCCGGCCACCGAGGCCGCCCGCCTCGCCGCCTCGCTGCACGACGCGGACCGCCGCGTCGCGCTGCCCGGCTTCTACGACGGGGTGGTGGAGCTCACCGAGGAGGAGCGCGCGCTCTTCGCCGAGCTCCCCTTCGACGAGGACTCCTGGCTGCGCACCGCGCACTCGCACGGCGCGCTCGGCGAGGCCGGCTACACCACGCTGGAGCGCGTGTGGGCCCGCCCGACCGCCGAGGTGAACGGCATCTCCGGCGGCTATCAGGGCCCCGGCGGCAAGACCGTCGTCCCGTCGGCCGCGCAGCTCAAGCTCTCCTTCCGGCTGGTCGAGGGCCAGGACCCGGAGAAGGTCCAGCAGTCGGTGCGCGAATGGGCGGCCCACGCCCTGCCCGACGGCATCCGCCACGAGATCACCTTCTGGGGCGCCACCCGCCCCTGCCTCACCCCGCTCGGCCACCCCGCGCTGCGCTCGGTCGTACGGTCGATGGAGCGGGCCTTCGGGCGCACCGTCCGCTTCACCAGGGAGGGCGGCTCGGGTCCCGCGGCGGATCTGCAGGACGTGCTCGGTGTGCCGGTGCTGTTCCTGGGCATCTCCATCCCGTCGGACGGCTGGCACGCGCCGAACGAGAAGGTGGAGCTCGACCTGCTGATGAAGGGCGTGGAGACCGCCGCCTACCTGTGGGGCGACCTCGCCGAGCACTGGCGGCCCGGGACTCCCGGCGCCTCCGGTTCTCCCGTCACCCCGGGTGCTTCCGGCGACGCCTCCGGCTGATCCGGCACAGGGTGAGGGCGCCGCGACCGTTCCGCTTCGCGCCGTACGGCCGCCGCCCGCAGGCACCACCCCGCACGAACCGTCCGAAGACCACCGCACACAGGGGGAGTAGGAAGCCGCAGTGACCACCTGGACCGACCGCACCGGAGCCGACCGCATCGTCACCCTCGCCGGGACCGGCGGCATCGACCGCGCCGCACACCACCGGCTGGACGAGGCATGGCTCGCGGCCGCGTGGAGCCACCCGACGACGCGCGTCTTCGTGGTCTCCGGTGGGCAGGCGCTGATCGAGGACACCGACGACGGCCGCACCGAGCTGGTGATGATGCCGTCCTTCGACGCCCCCTTCACCGAGGCGCACCGCTACTTCCTGGGCATCGACGAGGACGGCGTGCGCTACTTCGCCCTCCAGAAGGACGCGCTGCCCGGGCGCTGGGACGACGTCGCGCGCGCCGCCGGCCTCCGCGAGGCGGGCGTCCTCCTCTCCGAGCGCGACGCCGAACTCCTCACGCACGCCGTCGGCCTGGAGAACTGGCAGCGCACGCACCGCTTCTGCTCCCGCTGCGGGGAGCGCACCAACATCGCCGCCGCCGGACACGTACGCCGCTGCCCGGCCTGCGGCGCCGAGCACTACCCGCGCACCGACCCCGCGGTGATCATGCTGGTCACCGACGAGAAGGACCGGGCGCTCCTGGGCCGCCAGGTGCACTGGCCGGAGGGCCGCTTCTCGACGCTGGCGGGCTTCGTGGAGCCCGGCGAGTCGATCGAGGCCGCGGTCGTACGCGAGGTCGCCGAGGAGGCGGGCGTCACCGTCGGCCCCGTCGAGTACGTCGCGAGCCAGCCCTGGCCCTTCCCCTCCAGCCTGATGCTCGGCTTCATGGCCCGCGCCACGTCGCCGGAGATCCAGGTGGACGGGGACGAGATCGGCGAGGCCCGCTGGTTCTCCCGCGAGGACCTGCGCTCCGCGATCGAGACCGGCGAGGTGCTGCCCCCGTCCGGGATCTCCATCGCGGCACGCCTGGTCGAGCGCTGGTACGGAGAACCGCTGCCCAAGCCGTCGCACTGACGCAGTCCTCGCACTGACGCAGTCCTCGCACGGACACGGCCCGTGCGCTGCGACAGCCCGTGCGCTGCGACAGCCCGTGCGCTGCGACAGCCCGTGCGTTGAGACAGCCCTCGCACTGACACGTGTGACGAGCGCGGCCGGGCCGCGCTCGTCACACGTGATGACTGCCGCCGACCGCTCGGGTCAGGCGCCGACCTTCTGCTTGACCTGCGCGATCGTCGGGTTGGGCAGCGCGGAGCCGTCCGGGAAGAGGACCGTCGGCACGAGCTGATTGCCGTCGTTGACCTTCTCCACGAATTCCGCGGACTCCGGGTCGTGCTCGATGTTGACCTCGGTGTAGGCGATGCCCTCGCGGTCCATCTGGCCCTTCAGACGGCGGCAGTACCCGCACCACGTGGTGCTGTACATCGTCACTGTGCCTGCCATGGCTTCCGCGCTCCTTCGTGATCGGTGATTGCGCACAGAGGGAACGCCCGGCCGGCCGGGACCATTCCCGCCCGGGGTACGGGGCTGAGGCGCGGCTCGCCGCGTCTCCCGGCGTGCGGTCGGCGCGCGCCCCGCGGGGATTCGTACGACTAACCCGCCCCTGCTGTGGACAACCGGCCGACCCGTCCCGGGCGACCTGGCAGCATGGCGGGGTGACATCAGCAACGGACCCCACTCTCTTCCCGCAGGCATCCGCGCACGGCACGGGCGAGCACTCCGCCGAGTTCGCGCCGCCGCCGCAGGACGCCGACGCGGTGCTGGAGGGGCTGGACCCCGAGCAGCGCGAGGTGGCCACCGCGCTGCACGGTCCGGTCTGCGTGCTGGCGGGAGCGGGCACCGGCAAGACCCGCGCGATCACCCACCGCATCGCCTACGGCGTGCGCGCCGGGATACTCCCGCCCGCGAGCGTGCTCGCGGTCACCTTCACCAGCCGCGCCGCGGGCGAGATGCGCGGCCGGCTGCGCGCGCTCGGCGCCCACGGGGTGCAGGCCCGCACCTTCCACTCGGCCGCGCTGCGCCAGCTCCAGTATTTCTGGCCCAAGGCCGTCGGCGGCGAGCTGCCCCGCCTGCTGGAGCGCAAGGCCCAGCTGGTCGCCGAGGCCGCGGCCCGCACGGGACTGCGCCTCGACCGCTCCGAGATCCGCGACGTCACGGGCGAGATCGAGTGGTCCAAGGTCACCAGGACCGTCCCCGAGGACTACCGCGCAGCGGCCGCGAGAGCCGGCCGCGCCGCCCCCAGGGACACCGCCGAGATCACCCGGGTCTACGAGATGTACGAGCAGCTCAAGCGCGAGCGCTCGGTCATCGACTTCGAGGACGTGCTGCTGCTCACCGTGGGCGTGCTCCAGGACCGCCCGGACATCGCCGAGACCGTCCGCTCGCAGTATCAGCACTTCGTCGTGGACGAGTATCAGGACGTCAGCCCCCTCCAGCAGCGCCTTCTGGAGCTGTGGGTCGGCGACCGGGAGAATCTGTGCGTGGTCGGCGACGCCAGCCAGACCATCTACTCCTTCACCGGCGCCACCCCCGACCACCTGCTCGACTTCCGCACCCGGCACCCCGGCGCCACGGTGGTCAAGCTCGTGCGGGACTACCGCTCCTCGCCCCAGGTCGTCCACCTCGCCAACGGCCTGCTTGCGCAGGCCAGCGGCCGCGCCGCCGACCACCGCCTGGAGCTGCGCGCCCAGCGCGAGGCGGGCCCCGAGCCTGTCTATACGGAGTATGCCGACGAGCCCGCAGAGGCCGAGGGCACCGCCCGCCGCATCCGCAAGCTCCTCGACTCCGGCGTCCCCGCGAGCGAGATCGCCGTGCTCTACCGCATCAACGCCCAGTCCGAGGTGTATGAGCAGGCACTCGCCGACGCCGACGTCCCCTATCAACTCCGGGGCGCCGAGCGGTTCTTCGAGCGCCCCGAGGTGCGCGAGGCCGGGGTGGCCCTGCGCAGCGCCGCCCGCTTCGGTGAGAACGACACCCTGCTGGACGGCGCCGAGGGCCTGACCTCGCAGGTGCGCGCGGTCCTCAGCGGAACGGGCTGGAGCCCCGAGCCCCCCGCGGGCTCCGGCGCCGCGCGCGACCGCTGGGAGTCGCTGGCGGCGCTCGTCCGCCTCGCCGAGGACTTCTCCGCCGCCCGCCCCTCGGCGACCCTCGGCGATCTGGTGGCCGAGCTGGACGAGCGCGCCAACGCCCAGCACGCCCCCACCGTCCAGGGCGTCACCCTCGCCTCGCTGCACGCGGCCAAGGGCCTGGAGTGGGACGCGGTGTTCCTGTCCGGGCTCACCGAGGGCATGCTGCCGATCACGTACGCCAGGACCGACGAGCAGATCGAGGAGGAGCGGCGGCTGCTGTATGTCGGGGTCACCCGTGCCCGCCGCCACCTCACGCTCTCGTGGGCGCTGTCCCGTTCGCCCGGCGGCCGCGCGGGACGCCGCCCCAGCCGCTTCCTGGACGGCCTGCGCCCCGGCTCGGCGGGCTCCGGGCACCGCGCGGCGGGCGCCGCCGGCCCCGGCGGCATCGAGCGGGGCACCGGGGGCGGCCCGGTGGGGGAGCGGCCGCGGAAGCGGCGCGCCCCGGTGCGCTGCCGGGTGTGCGGCCGCACCCTGACCGACCCGGGCGAGATGAAGCTGATGCGCTGCGAGGACTGCCCCTCGGAGCTGGACGAGGAGCTGTATGAACGGCTCCGCGACTGGCGCGCCGTCCAGGCCCGCACCCTCGGCCAGCCCGCCTTCTGCGTTTTCACCGACAAGACGCTGATGGCCATCGCCGAGACGGTGCCGGACGACGAGCACACGCTGTGCGGGATTCCGGGAGTGAGCGGCACCAAGCTGCGCCGCTTCGGCGCCGACGTCCTGGCGCTCTGCGCAGGTGAGGAACCGGAGGAGGCAGCTCCGGAGGATGTCACAGAAGCTGTTACGCCGAGCCCGGAAAAATAGTTTGCGCCCGCAGTCCGGGCCCCCATAGCCTTCCGGACGTGGAGAGGCGGGGGTTCTTCTTCTGCCCCATCCATGCTGTACTGAATCCTGCACATCTTCGGAGCTGTCCCTCAGCTCCCCGATACGCCGAGAGGAGGCGAGACCAGTGATCAGCTTCATTACCACCACCAAAATGACCGACCACTCGGTCGTTGCCTCCTGCCTGCTCGGCTCCCGCCTGCGCGGCACCGGTCTGCCCGGAGTCGTCCTCGGCGGCAATGAGCGACCGACCAAGGCACTCGCGGCAGTAGCGATGGCACCTGCTCAGGAGCAGGCGTATGCCGCCGACTGCGCGCTCGCGGGTGCCGGCGTGGACAGCCAGAAGACGCAGACCCTGACGCAGCAGCACCACATGTGGGCCTTCCGTGGGCCTGATCCCTGGAGATATCCAGCCTGATCGGAGCGATCAGGTCGGCACCTTCCAGGGCCGCGGAACCCACACCGGGATCCGCGGCCCTTCTGTTTGCCACCCGCCCGGCCACCAGCCGGAACGAACAGACAACAGACACCGACAGACGAGGAAGAACCGACAGTGCCTCCCGAGATGCACGCACCGTCATCGCGCACCGACCTGATCAAGCCCCACGCCACGGAGGACTCCTTGACCGCCCCGCTCATCACTCTCACCGAGCTCGACGACGCGATCGAGCGTCTTGGTGTCACCGTTCCCTGCCGGTCCTACGACCCGGAGGTCTTCTTCGCCGAGGACCCGGCGGACGTCGAGTACGCCAAGTCGCTCTGCCAGACCTGTCCGCTGCGCGAGGCCTGCCTCGCGGGCGCCAAGGACCGCCGCGAGCCCTGGGGCGTCTGGGGCGGCGAGCTGTTCGTGCAGGGTGTCGTCGTTCCCCGCAAGCGGCCCCGCGGCCGTCCGCGCAAGAACCCGGTCACGGCATGAACACCGCCGGCACGATCGACCACCCCGCGACGCACGGCCCCGTGCCGCGTCACCTTCCGAAGCAGGACCTCGCCATGGCACAGCCCACTTCCGAAAACCTCAACACGTACGGCGCGGACGGCCGTTCCCGCACTGCGGCGAGCGGCACGCGCCAGAACAGGACCCGTCAGATGCAACTCATGCCAGAAACCATGGCCCGAGCCCATATGCGGCAACGGCTGCGCGACGCCGAGGCGGAGAACCGGGCGCTCCGGCTCGCGTCCGCCCGCCGGCTCCAGCGCAAGGCGGAGCGCGCCACGCTGCGCGCCCGTCGCGCGCTGGCGATGGCCGTCATGCAGTAGAGCGATCCGGGAGCCGGGGCGTTGCGCCCCGGCTCCCGGCCGTTTTCGGGGCTATCTTCGGGCGGGTGGAAGAGAAGAAGACCGACAAGACGGTCTGCGCCCGATGCGGAACGACCGCCGAACGGCCGCCGGTTACCTGGGTGTGCTCCGTGGAGAACGGCGCCCGGCGGTACTTCTGCGAGCACTGCTCCCGCGCCAACATCCGCGCCATCGAAGGCCGTCTCGACTCCTCCTGGTGGTGAGGCGGCCGGCTCCCGCGGGCGGTCAGGCGGAGGTCTCCTCGTCCGGGGCGGCCTCCTCAGCACCCCTGAACTCCCCCTGCCCGGCGGCGGTCTCCTCCGCGGCGAAACCGGGCACCCAAGCCGCCATCTCCTCCTGCATGCGCACCCGCGCGCCGAGCTGGCAGAGCACGCCGATGGTGCTCAGCGTCACGCGGTGTATCAGCAGATACGAGGGAGGCAGATTGAGCCGCCTGCCCAACTGGTGGGCCGGGGAGCGCGGATCGGCCAGCCGGGCCGCCTGGTCCCGCATCCACTCCCGGGTGAACTCGAAGGTCTCCACCTGCGCCGGCTCTATGATCGGCAGCAGATAGTCGAGCACCTCGGCCGGATCGAGGTCGACCGACTCCCCGATGAAGCCCTCCTGGCACAGCAGCTCATACACCGCGTCGGCCTCCCCCGAGAGCACCATCCGCAGAGTGGTGCCGATCATCGGGGGCAGGCCCTCGGGCAGCCGGTCCACGGTGCCGAAGTCCAGCACACCGAGCCGCCAACGGGGCTCGCCCGCCGGGGAGTCCTCCGTGACCAGCCGGAAGTTGCCCGGGTGCGGGTCCGCGTGCAGCAGCCCCGTACGCGCGGTGCCCGAGAACAGGAAGCGGGCCAGCAACTGCCCCGCGCCGTCCCGCTCCGCGGCGTCGCCGTCCGCTATCACCTGGGCGAGCGGCACCCCGTCCAGCCACTCGGTCACCAGGACGCGTTCGGCCTGGTGCACCACATCGGGGATCAGCACGTCGGGGTCGTCGGCGAACTCCTCCGCATAGGCCCGCTGAGCCTGTGCCTCCAGGGCGTAGTCCAGCTCCTCGGTGACCCGGTCCCGGAGCTCGGCTATCAGCGGCTTCACGTCCACGCCCGGCACCAGGGGGCCCAACAGCCGGGCGAACCTGCCCAGTTGGGTGAGGTCGGAGATCAGCGCTTCACCCGCGCCCGGATACTGCACCTTGACCGCGACCTCGCGGCCGTCGTGCCAGGTGGCGCGGTGCACCTGGCCGATCGAGGCCGCGGCCGCCGGGGAGTCGTCGAACTCCGTGAACAGCTCCCGCCAGTCCTCGCCGAGCTGCTCGTCGAGCACCGAGTGCACCGTGCCGGCGGGCATCGGAGGGGCGGCCTCCTGGAGCTTGGTGAGGGTGGCCCGATACGGCTTGGCGAGGTCTTCGGGGAGCGCCGATTCGAAGACGGAGAGCGCCTGGCCGAACTTCATCGCGCCGCCCTTCAACTCCCCCAGGACGCGGAAGAGCTGGTCGGCCGTGCGCTGCTGGAGCTCGTGTCCCACGAGGTCGGCCGAATAGCCGCCGATTCTCTTGCCGATGCCCCAGGCGGAGCGCCCGGCGAAGCCCAGCGGCAGTGCGGCCAGCTTGGCGGTGCGGGTGACCGCCTTACGGGGCAGATCCGACATGCGTCCTCCAACTCCCATACAGCTCAACCGAACAGCACCGGCGTTCCGCCCTGTGCGGCACCGGGGACCGAGCGCGGCAGCTACCCGGCCATTGTGGACTGCGGACCGGGATCCGCCGAGGGCGGGCGCCCGCCGGGCACCGAAGCGGCACCGCACGGACACGCGGAATGGGGAGTCAACGCCTCGGTGTCCGGCAGGAGATGGGGCAGCGTCACACGGACCCTGTATCCGGCGGTGCAGCCCCCGTCGCCGTCCAGGAAGCCCAGCGCATAGGAGGCGGCCATGCCCGCGACCACCGTCGCCAGGGCCGTGTCGCAGGCCGGGACCCCCGAGCGCCGCCGCGCCCCGGTGCGCCACTGGCCCACCACCAGGGGCCAGCCGGGCTCGCGCTCCGCACGGCAGCGCATCATGCAGTCCGCGCACGGCGTGCGCCCCGGAAGCACCAGCGGCCCCAGCACGCCCGTGCCCTCCACGACTCCCGCGTACAGATGGGGAGTCCCGGATTCCAGAAGTCCTTCCACGGAGTCCGGGTCAGGGGCGTAGGCGCCCAGGCCGTCGCGGGGTGCCAGCACCACCAGGCGCGGGCCGCCGCGCACCTCCGGGCCCGCGCTCCACGGCCGCACGGCGTTCACCGCCTTCTCGGCCGCCTCGCGGCGGCGCTCCCCGACGCTGCCCGCCGGCAGGCCGCCCGGCGAGGTGTCCCAGGGCTGGACCTCGCCGCCGTCCCGCACCTCGACGCGCCCCACCCCCGCGGCGGACAGCGTCGTCGCGATCGTCGCGCCCACCCGCCCCGCGCCCCGCACCTGCACGCAGGTCTCGCGGCGGGCCGCCAGTCTGCGCGGCCCCGCGCCCTGCTCGCGGTGGACGGCCGAGAGCGAGGACATGTCGGGGCGCAGCCGGTCGCCGATCCCGGAGCACGCGGCGCGCTCCGCCGTGGCGTCGTCCAGCACGCCGGCCGCGGCGAGCCGCTGCGTGAGCCGGTCGGCCGCCCCTTCGCCGAGCCCGAGCGCCCGCGCGTCCCTGCGCAGTTGCTCCAGGCCGCGGGTGCCGTCCAGCAGGTCGAGGAACCCCGCCGTCGGGTTGTCGATGGGGCCGAGCAGCACCGCGTGTGCGGGGGCCGCCCCGTACTGCACCGTCTCGCGGTCGCGCCAGGCCCGTCGCAGCGCGGGTTTGATCATCGGATGCACAGCGTCCCCCTTCGCCGGTGGCACGCGGAGGCCGCCTGGGATGGCGACCGGCGGTGCCGTCGTGACGACAGA
This sequence comes from Streptomyces odontomachicola, assembly GCF_039605595.1. NCBI lineage: Bacteria > Bacillati > Actinomycetota > Actinomycetes > Kitasatosporales > Streptomycetaceae > Streptomyces > Streptomyces odontomachicola. The sequence continues at coordinate 10,167 of NZ_JBCFOK010000013.1, read as the reverse complement.
CAGCATGCGGGAACGGCGGGTTCCCGTGCCGAGACTTATCCACAGTGCCCGGCATTAGTCATACCGGTACGGAGGGGCTGTGGAGGCGCGCGGAAGGGGAGGCCGACGGCTCGGTTCCGTGCGCGGGGCGGCCCGCCGTGGTCCGTACGACCGGCGTCACGGCGGGGCAGGGCCCTGGAAACGGGACTTCGGCCGGGGGCACCGGGTACCGTCTTGGCGTGGCCGCCGACCCGCTGAACACCGCAGGACCGAGCGCGGTCGAAGTGCGCCGCAGCGCGCGCCGACGGCGCACGGTCTCCGCCTACCGCGAGGGGGATCGCACCGTCGTGCTCATCCCGGCGCGCATGTCGGCGGCCGAGGAGGAGCGCTGGGTCGGCGTGATGCTGGACAAGCTGGCCGCGCAGGAGAGCAGGCGCAGACTGGGCGACGGCGAGCTGGCCGAGCGCGCGGAGCGGCTCTCCGAGCAGTATCTGGAGGGCAGGGCCCGGCCCTCGTCGGTCCGCTGGGTGACCAACCAGAACACCCGCTGGGGCTCCTGCACCCCGGCCGAGGGCAGCATCCGGCTCTCGCACCGGCTCCAGGGCATGCCGGACTACGTGATCGACTACGTGCTGCTGCACGAGCTGGCGCATCTGCTGGTGCCGGGGCACGGGCAGCGGTTCTGGGAGCTGCTGGACCCGTATCCGCGCACCGAGCGCGCCCGCGGCTATCTCGAGGGCGTCGTCGCGGCGGAGCGGCTGCCGCACGTTCCGGCCACCCGCGGGGAGTAGACGGGGAGCGGAAGCGGGCTTCCGCGCACTCCGGGACCGTGCTGTCGGACCCACCAGATAGCCTTTCGGCCAAAGTCAGCACCGCAGTTGCTCAGCTCATGCTCAGCCGGGTCGCGCCGGGCCGTGCTCCGCCGATCCGCGCCGGGTGATGCTCCGCCGAGCGCAAGCCATGGATGGGGGACGGTCGTTACGTATGGCCAGGGAATTCCAACGCGGCCACAAGGCCAGGATCAGTGATCTGACCGCCGGGACGGATCTGTACGTGGGCGTGCGGATCGAGGGCCCCGGGCTGACCTTCGACATCAGCTGTTTCGGCCTCGACGCCGACGAACGGCTCTCCGACGACCGGTACTTCATCTTCTTCAACCAGCCGAAGTCCCCCGAGGAGGCGCTGCAGCAGCTCGGCGAGCAGGCGGGCGACACCCAGTCGTTCCGGGTGACGCTGGACCGCATACCCGAGCAGATCAAGAAGCTCTCGTTCACCGCGACGCTGGACGGACCGGGGCAGATGTCCCAGGTCGGGCCCGGCTGGATCAGGATCGTCGCGGGCGGCGAGGAGGTCGCCAGGTACGCGTTCGACGGCTCCGAGTTCAGCACCGAGCGCGCCGTGATGCTGGGCGACTTCTACGTCAAGGACGTGTGGCGGTTCGCGGCGGTCGGGCAGGGCTTCGACGGCGGCCTGGACGCGCTGCTCAAGAACTTCGGCGGCGAGGTCGCCGAGGAGCAGGCGCCCGAGCAGCACGCGCAGCCCGAGCAGTCCGCCGCCCCCGGTTTCGCGCCCCCGGCCGAGGCCGCGCCCGCGCCGGGCTTCGGTCCGCCCGGCGGCGGCACCCCCGCGGCCCCGGCGCAGCAGCCCGTACAACCGGCCCAGCCCGCGCCCCAGTTCGGCGCCCCACCGGCTCCCGCGCAGCCGCAGCCGCAAGCGCAACCGCAAGCACCGCAACAGCAGCCGCAGCCGCCGCAGCACGCGCAGCCCACCATCGCGGAGCAGGCGCCCCCGCCCCCGCCCCCGGCGCCCCAACAACCGCAAGCGCCGCAGCAACCGCAGGCGCCGCAACCGCAGCCCCCTCAGCACGCGCAGCCCACCCAGACCGCGATGCCCAGCCAGGGCGCCATGCCAGGTCAGGCCCCACCCCCGCCCGCTCCGGCGCCCGCACCCGCCCCCGCGCCGGGCCAGGCGGTGCCCAACCCCTTCGCGCAGCCCCCGGGCCCGCCCGGCGCACCCGGCGGGATGCAGCCGCCCGGCGCCCCGGCGCCCGGCCACGCGCCGCAGGCCCCGCAGATCGCGCAGGGTCCGGCGCTCGGCATGGGCGTGACGCTCGACAAGTACAAGGAGCAGCCCACAGGCCAGCGCTGGACGCTGCAGAACGGCCAGCTCGCCCGCGTCGACCTCGGCGTCGACGGCCAGCCGGTCCTCGCACGCCAGGGCAGCATGGTGCTCTACCAGGGCAAGGTCGACTTCGGTTACAAGGGCGCCGGCTTCAAGGGCCGCGTCGTCGGCAACGCCACGGGCCAGGAGATGCAGCTCATGCGCTGCTCCGGCAGCGGCCAGGTCTTCCTCGCCGAAGAGGCGGCGTACGTGCACCCGGTCGAGCTCCAGGGCGACGCGATCTGCGTCTCGGCCGAGCACGTCCTCGCCTTCGACGAGAGCATCCAGCACGAGGTGCGCAGGATCGAGGGCCACGGCATTCCGGGCGGCGCCCTGTTCACCATGCAGTTCCAGGGCACCGGCACCGTGCTGGTCACCACCAAGGGCAACCCCGTGGTGCTGCCGGTCACGCCGACGACCTTCGCCGACGCGGACTCCGTCGTCGCGTGGTCGGCCGCCGCCCAGGTGATCGTCTCCAGCCAGGTGCGGCTGCGCCGTCCCGCGTACGGAGGCGGCCGCAGCGGCGAGACCGTGAACCTCCAATTCCGGGGCGCACCCGGCAATTTCATCGTCGTCCAGCCCTACGAGATGTGAGGGAGCCCGTCATGGATCAGCACCTCTACGCGGGCGCCGCTCCCGCACAGCCGTCGGCGCAGCCCGGCGGCCCCGTCCCCCGGATGGAGAACCACGGCACCAGCATGCTCAAGGTCGCCATGCAGAGCGGCCAGGACCTGTTCGCACGCGTCGGCTCGATGGTGGCGTACGAGGGCTTCGTGCAGTACGAGCCCAACCCGCCCGCCGTCCGTCAGCGCGCCTCGCAGTGGCTGACCGGCGAGGGCGCCCCGCTGATGCGGGCCCACGGCGACGGCCTGCTCTACCTCGCGGACTACGGCGCCGAGGTCGTCGTGCTCAACCTCAACGAGGAGAGCATCTCGGTCAACGGCACCAACGTCCTCGCCTTCGACGCGCACCTGGAGTGGGGCGTGCAGCGGGTCAAGGGGATGGCCAAGTTCGCAGGTCAGGGCCTGTTCAACGTGGCGATACAGGGGACCGGATGGGTGGCGCTGACCACCCGCGGCACCCCCGTCGTGGTGGACTGCGGCCGCGGCGACGACGAGACGTACGTGGACCCGGACGCGCTCGTCGCCTGGTCCACCCATCTGAAGATGAAGGGCAAGCGCAGCTTCAAGGCGTCCTCGATGATCGGACGCGGCAGCGGCGAGGCGTACCAACTGGGCTTCTCAGGACAGGGATTCGTCGTCGTGCAGCCCAGCGAGGACAGCGCGGACCGGCTGCGGGTCCGGGGCTGACGACGGGGGAGAGGACCGAAAACACCATGCAGAGCCCGCTTTTCGCCCACACAGAGGTCCAGAGCCAGGACCGCTACGCGCTGCAGAACGCCAAGCTGCTGCGCATCGCCCTCACAGGACACGAGGACGTGCTCGCCCGCCAGGGCAGCATGGTCGCGTATCAGGGCATGCTCGAATTCGACGGCGAGTACCAGACACAGGGACAGCGCCAGGCGCGCCGGCAGACCGGCGAGGGCCTGGACCTGATGCGCGTCTCCGGCCAGGGCACCGTCTTCCTCGCCAACCTCGCGCAGGACGTGCACCTGCTGGACGTCGAGCCCGAGGGCCTGACCGTCGACAGTTCGTACGTGCTGGCCCTCGACTCGCAGCTTCACTACGACGTGGTGTCGGTGGACAGCCAGTACGGGGTGTCGGGGACCGGCAAGTACACGCTGCACATCACCGGGCAGGGCAAGGTCGCGCTGATGACCTCCGGCCAGCCGCTGATGATGCGGGTGACCCCGGAGGCGTACGCGAACGCCGACGCCGACGCCGTGGTCGCCTGGTCGTCCTCGCTGCGGGTGCAGATGCAGTCCCAGACCAGCGCCTCCGGAGTGTGGCGCCGCCGCGGGAACACCGGCGAGGGCTGGGAGCTCAGCTTCATGGGCAACGGCTACGCGCTGGTGCAGCCCAGCGAGCTGCTGCCGCCGCAGAACGCCCAGATAGGTTCCGGCCTGCGCGCCCAGTACGGCATGGGCCCACAGGGAGCCCGCGGGCAGAACCAGGGCAACATCTTCACCAACTGAGGCCCGCCGCTCACGGAGCAGACCGGCTGCTCACGGGGCCGACCGCCTGCTTACGAGGCAGGCCCCGCGCACGGGGTACGTGCCCGCGCTCTCCTCATACGAGGGCGCGGGCACGCTCCGTCAGCGCCACGACCGAGTCGTCGGCCACCGCGGCCACCTCGTCGTATCCGTACCACCGCACATCCAGCGACTCGTCGCTGACCGCCTCCACGGCGCCCTCCGGGGCGAGTGCCGCGTACTGCACGTCCAGGTGCCAGGCGCACGGCGTGTGGTGCCGGTCGAGACGGACCGGGCCGCCGGGCAGGAGCCGGAGCCCCGTGATCCCGGACTCCTCGGTGGCCTCGCGCAGCGCGGCGTCCGCGAGGGTGCCGTCCTCCGGCTCGCAGTGCCCGCCCATCTGCAGCCACATCCGCAGCTTGCGGTGGAGGGTCAGCAGCACCCGCTGCCGCGGCGGGTCGATGACCAGCGCGCTCGCGGTGAGGTGACCGTCGGAGCAGGCCTTCCACATGCCGTTCGGATGCGCGGACAGGTGCTCCAGATAGGCCGCGCGGAGCCGGTCCTGCCCGGACTCCGGCGCCGACCACTCGGTGAGCACCCGGGCCGCGTCCGCGTGCAGGCTCACTGCTTCCCGTCGCCGGAGTCGCCGCGGCCCTCGCCGGAGTCGTCCGTGCCGCCGTCGCCTTCCTGCCCGGACTTCGACTCACCGGACTTCGACTCACCCGGCTCGGACTGCGAACCGCCCTGCGCCGCGTCGCCCAGCATCTTGTCCAGCTCGGAGAAGTCGAGCTGCTCGCGGTGCACGAAGCCGTCCGGATCGTCCAGGTCCTCGGCGGTGGGCAGCATGTCCGGGTGCGCCCACAGCGCGTCCCGGCCCTCGCCGCCCCGCGCGTCGGCCAGCGAGGCCCACAGCCGTGAGGCGTCCCGCAGCCTGCGCGGCCGCAGCTCCAGACCGATCAGGGTCGCGAAGGTCTGCTCGGCGGGACCACCGGTCGCGCGCCGCCTGCGCAGCGTCTCGCGCAGCGCCGAGGCGGACGGCAGATGCGGCTCGGCCGCGGCGTGCACCACCGCGTCCACCCAGCCCTCGACCAGCGCGAGCGCGGTCTCCAGGCGGGCCAGCGCGGCCTTCTGCTCCGGGGTGTCCTCGGGCTGGAACATGCCCTGCTGGAGCGCCTCCTGCAGCTCCTCGGGGCGCTGCGGGTCGATCTGGCCGACCACGTCCTCCAGCTTGGAGGTGTCCACCTTGATGCCCCGCGCATAGCCCTCGACCGCGCCGAACAGGTGCGAGCGCAGCCACGGCACGTGCACGAAGAGGCGCTGGTGGGCGGCCTCGCGCAGCGCGAGATACAGCCGCACCTCCTCCTGCGGGACGCCGAGGCCCTCGCCGAGCGCGGACATGTTGTTCGGCAGCAGCGCGGCCTTGCCCGCGGGGCCGAGCGGCAGCCCGATGTCGGTCGAGCCGACCACCTCGCCGGCCAGCACGCCCAGCGCCTGCCCGATCTGGGTGCCGAACATCGCGCCGCCCATCGAGCGCATCATCCCGAGCAGCGGGCCCGCCATGGCCTGCATCTCCTCGGGCAGCACGTCGCCCATCGCGGCGCCGACCCGCTCGGCGACCGGGTCGACGAGGTCCTTCCACACCGGCAGGGTCTGCTCGACCCACTCGGCGCGGCTCCACGCCTCGGCGGTGTTGGCACCGGAGGGCAGCGAGGTCACGCCGTCCAGCCACAGGTCGGCCAGGCGGACGGCCTCCTCGACGGCGGCCTTCTCGTTCGGCCCGACGCTCGCGTCCTTGGAGCCGTCCTGGGCCCCGGCGGCGACGGTCTGGCGGGCGATGTCCTTGGCCATGTCCCAGTTCACCGGGCCGCCCTCGTAGGAGAGCATCTGGCCGAGCTTCTGGAAGGCGGCGCCCAGGTCGTTCGGGTCCATGCCGCCGGCCGCGCCGCCGCCCAGCGAGCCGAACATCGCGGCCAGCGGATTGTCCGCGCCGCCCTGCCCCGCGCCGCCCGGCAGACCGCCGCCGAATCCGAAGCCGAACGGATTCGCCGGACCGCCCTGGCCGCCCTGACCCTGACCGCTCTGGCCCTTGTCGCCCTGGGAGCCCGCGCCGGACTCGCCCTGGTCCCCGCTGCCGCCCTTCTTGTCCTGGTCCTTCTTGCCCTCGTCCCCGTCCTCGGGCTCCTCAGGAGGTACGCCGAATCCGAATGGGGTGTCACTCACGGGTTTCCCTCGGCTCTGTCTCGTCGGACGGTTCATGGAGCGGCGCCCGCGGACGTACACGGAATCGTGGGGTCCGCGGGAGATGCCGCGTCGTTCTGGTGGGCTCGCCTCCAGCCTAGACACCTGTCAGGCAGGATGGAGCCTGCGCACCTCGTACCAGAAACAACCGCTGGAGACGCCCGGTGAGTTCCTCCGAGACCCACGTTCGCGCAGCGCGAACCCCCACCGTCGCCGTGACCGGCGCCGCCTCGGGAGTGGGCGCGCTGCTCACCGAGCGGCTCGCGGCCTCGGAGGAGATCAAGCGCGTGATCGCCCTGGACGAGCGGCAGGGCGACGTGACCGAGGCCCAGTGGCACACCCTCGACGTAAGGGACCCGGCCATCGCCGACAAGCTGCGCGGCGACGGCGACCCGGTGGACGTGGTGGTGCACCTGGCGCTCGACCTCGACCTGGAGTCCGACCCCGCGGCGCGCACGGCCTACAACGTGCGCGGCACCCAGACCGTGCTGACCGCGGCCGCGGCTGCCGGGGTGCGCCGTGTCGTGCTGTGCACCTCGGCGATGGTCTACGGGGCGCTGCCGGACAACGACGTGCCGCTCGCCGAGGACGCCGAGCTGCGGGCCACAGCCGAGGGCACCGGCGTCGGCGATCTGCTGGAGATCGAGCGCCTCGCGCGCCGGGCGCCCCGCGCCCACCCGGGCCTCAACGTCACCGTCGTACGGCCCGCCGTGCTGGTCGGCGCGGGCGTGGACACGGCGCTGACCCGCTATTTCGAGTCGCCGCGCCTGCTGGTGGTGGACGGCTCACGGCCCTGCTGGCAGTTCTGCCACGCGGAGGACCTGGTCAGCGCGCTGGAGTGCGCGGCGCTTGAGAAGGTCGAGGGCGAGCTGGCGGTCGGCTGCGACGGCTGGCTCGAGCAGGAGGAGGTCGAGGAGCTCACCGGCATCCGCCGCATGGAGCTCCCCTCGTCCGTCGCCCTCGGCGCCGCCTCCCGCCTGCACCGGCTCGGGCTGACCCCGTCGCCGGCCGGGGACCTCGCGTACACCATGCATCCCTGGGTGGTCAGCGGCTCCCGGCTGCACGAGGCGGGCTGGCGCCCGCGCTGGACCAACGAAGAGGTGCTGGCCGCGCTGCTGGAGTACGTCTCCGGGCGGCACACCGTCGCGGGCCGCCGCCTCGGCCGTACGGAGGCCGTCGCGGCCGGCGGCGCGGCGGGCGCCACGGTCGCGCTGCTGGGCACGGCGGCCCTGGTCCGCAGGGCGCGCAAGCGCCGCGGCCTGTGAGGCGGTACGCGACGGTGGGGCGGTACGGGACGGTGAGGCGGCACGCGGGAGGAGCGCGCCGCGTGCGGGGGACCGGCCGTGACACGACCGGCAGCGGCCCGTGTTCCCTCGACCTCGGAGGTGGGGCAGCATGAGCGACATGGCACAGACGTACGATCACCCCGGTGAGCAGGGCGCGGCCGACCCGGTCCGGCTGCTCGGCATCCGCGAGACGCCGCTCTCCGTCGACGAGGTCTTCGCGGCGGCCGGGGACGACGCAGCGGGCGGCACCGCGCTCTTCGTCGGCACGGTCCGCGACCACGACGGCGGCGCCGACGTCGCCCGGCTCGGCTACTCCGCGCACCCCACGGCCGAGGCCGAACTCCGCAGGATCGCCGAGAAGGTGGCGGCCGACTTCCCGGTACGCGCACTGGCCGCCGTGCACCGGGTGGGGGATCTGGAGGTGGGGGATCTGGCCGTGGTGGTCGCCGTCTCCTGCCCGCACCGCGCCGAGGCCTTCGACGCCTGCCGCCGCCTCATCGACGACCTCAAGCACGAGGTGCCGATCTGGAAGCATCAGTCGTTCAGCGACGGCACGGAAGAGTGGGTAGGGGCGTAGCCCCTTCCTATAGGGGCGGTGGTCGGGCGACGGGCGGGCGGGTGGGGGCTTAAGAGCCTTCGGCCCCGTTACGCCCGCGACCCCGCTGACCTCCCGTTGCCCGGCGTGCGGAAGTACGCGGAAGGTGCTCAACTCCTTGTGGAGGAGCGGGCGATACCGCTTGCGTAACCGGGCCCCGCGCCAGACCGTTGAGACTCCGACGGTTAATGTGCTCATCTGCCGGTTATCCGGTTGGATACGGCACACTCACGTGGAGTCAGGAGGTCTGCATGGCGTCCCTCGCCTGGTTGCTGATTCCGGTCGTCGCCGCCGTGGCGGCGGGAGTGTGGGGCAGTTGGGCCGGACGACGACGGAACGTCACGCCCGACACCGCCGGTGTCGAGGGGTACGAGCGGTTCCGCGCGGCCATGGAGCGCCCCCGCCCGCACGTCACGTTCGAGGACGAGGGGACCGGGGAGAAGACGTTCCGCACGGCCAAGTCGGCGGAGCGGCCGGAGCAGGAAGGACGCGCGCCCGCGCTCTCCCGCCCGGAAGGACCGGCCCGAGCGGCTGACTGACAGACCCGTCCCGTACTGTCGTTGGCATGCCTCGCCGGACCGGGACCCTGCTCGCTTCGATACTGCTCCTCATCGCGCTGCTCGTCGCCGCGGTGCTGATCCCGGTGCCGTACGCCAAGATGTCGCCGGGACCGACGGTCAACACGCTGGGCGACCACGGCGGCGAGCCCGTCCTCCACATCAAGGCGGACGGCAAGGGCCACCGGGAGTATCCGACCTCGGGCCACCTCAACATGACCACGGTCCGCGTGACCGCCTCGGACTACCGCATGAATCTCGCCGAGGCGGTCTACGGCTGGCTGCGCCACGACAGCGCGGTGGTCCCGCACGAGACGCTGTATCCGGACGACAAGTCGGCCCAGGAGGTCGACGAGCAGAACGCCGAGGAGTTCAGCGCCTCCCAGGAGAGCGCCAAGGTCGCGGCGCTCAAGGCGCTGAAGATCCCGGTCAGTTCGCACGTCATCGTGGCCTCGGTCGTCAAGGGCGGCCCGGCGCAGGGCCGGTTGCACGCGGGTGACGTGGTGCGCGCCGTGGACGGCAAGGCGATGACGGAGCCGGAGCAGGTCGCCAAGGCGGTCACCCGGCACAAGCCGGGGCAGAAGGTCACCTTCACGGTGATCCCCGCGGCCAAGGCGGAGGCCGCGGAGAAGAAGGGGAAGAAGCCCGATCCGGCGGACGCCAAGAAGGTCACGCTGACGACGAAGAAGGCGCCGGACGACGGCCGCGCGATCGTCGGCATCCAGCCGGGTACGGGGCACACCTTCCCGTTCCAGATCGACATCAGGCTGGCGGACGTCGGGGGGCCCAGCGCCGGGCTGATGTTCGCGCTCGGCATCGCGGACAAGCTGACCGAGACGGACCTGACGGGCGGTCAGTTCGTGGCGGGCACCGGCACGATCGACGACGCCGGCAAGGTCGGCGCGATCGGCGGCATCCAGATGAAGACGGTCGCGGCGCGCGCCAAGGGCGCCAAATACTTCCTCACCCCGGCGGGCAACTGCTCCACGGCGGCCAAGGACAAGCCCGAGGGGCTCACCCTGGTCAAGACCCGCACCATGAGCGACGCGATGAACGCCCTGCAGAAGATACGCACCGGCGAGACGGCCGGGCTCCCGCAGTGCTCGAAGTGAGGCCGTGCCCGACGTGAGGCCGTGCCCGGCGTGAGGCGGCGCGCGAAGTGAGGCGGCGCGGGGGGGGGGCCCCCCCCCCCGGGCGCCCCCCCCCCGGGGGGGCCCCCCCCGGGCCGCCCCCGCCCCCCCCCCGGCCCGGGGCCCCCCC